>NZ_JBSICA010000033.1:0-52497 GCF_058245595.1 Pseudomonas sp. UF-293
CTCCCCTGTGACATCAAGCCTGCTCTCTGCAGAGGAAGCGCTCCCCTGTGATATCAAGCCTGCTCTCTGCAGAGGAAACGCTCCCCTGTGGGAGCGAGCCTGCTCGCGAAGGCGGTCTAAAGGTTACGAATATCTCAACGCATGCGCCGGCTCGATCTTCGCCGCCCGCCACGCCGGATACACCGTCGCCAAAAAGCTCAGAATGAACCCCGCCGAGCAGATCAACAGCACATCCCCACCCTGCAGTTCCGAGGGCAGATTGCTGACGAAATACACGTCCGAACTGAAGATATGCTGGCCGGTCACACGCTCGACCCAGCCGACCAGCTCACTGACGTTGAGCGCGGCAATCACGCCCAGCACACCGCCAATGATCGTGCCGACAATACCGATCACCGTGCCCTGGACCATGAAGATCGCCATGATCTGCCGGGGCGTAGCGCCAATGGTGCGCAGGATCGCGATGTCGGCGCCCTTGTCGTTCACCACCATGATCAGTGTCGCAATGATGTTGAACGCCGCCACCGCGACGATCATCAGCAACAGCAGGCCGATCATGGTTTTTTCCATTTTCATCGCGCTGAACAGGCTGCCCTGGGTGTGGGTCCAGTCGTCAGCCTTGAACTCGGCGCCAAGGCCACTGGCGATGTCCGCAGACACTTTCGGTGCCGCGTACAGATCCTTGACCGCCAGACGCACGCTCTGCACCTGATTCGGCTGCCAGTGCTGCATGGTCGCAGCATCGGCGACGTGGATCAGGCCCATCGAGCCGTCCAGCTCGGCGCCGACCTTGAACACGCCCACCACATTCAGGCGCTGCATGCGCGGAGTGATCCCGCCCGGCGCGGTGCTGACTTCCGGAACGATCAGGGTGATCTTGTCGCCGACATTGAGGCGGAAACGCCGTGCGGTGATCTCACCGATCACCACACCGAATTCGCCCGGCTTCAAGGCATCGAGACGCCCCTGGACGATGTGCTGGGCAACGATGGACACCTTGCCTTCCTGGGCCGGATCAACGCCGCTGATCTGAATCGGCTGCATCGAACCCTTGTAGGACAGCATGCCTTCCATCTCGGTGAACGGCACGGCGGCCGTCACTTCGGGATTTTTCATCGCAGCGGCGGCCACTGGCTTCCAGTCGTCGATCGGCTTGACGCCGACGATGGTGGCGTGAGGGACCATGCCGAGGATGCGCGAGCTCATCTCGCGCTGGAAGCCATTCATCACCGACAGCACCACGATCATCGCCAGCACGCCGAGGGCGAGGCCGATCATCGAGGTCATCGAAATGAACGAAACAAAGCGATTGCGGCGCTTGGCGCGGGTATAGCGCGTGCCGATAAAGATCGATAACGGTCTGAACATTCGCTGGGGCACCGTATAGAAATAAAAGACCCGGCGCCGTTACGGGCGCCGGGTTTCAGCCAGTCAGATGGGAGTGAGGCAACCTTCCTGCAATTGCAGGACGCGGTCCATCTGGCGAGCCAGGTTCATGTCGTGCGTCACCACCAGGAACGCCGTGCGCATCGAAGTGCTCAGCTCCAGCATCAGATCCTGAATGCCTTCGGCGGTGTGCAGGTCGAGGTTGCCGGTTGGCTCATCGAGCATCACCAGCCCCGGGTTGTTGACCAGGGCGCGGGCGATGGCCACGCGCTGACGTTCACCACCGGACAGCTCGGCCGGTTTGTGTTCCAGACGATGGCCGAGACCGACGCGCTCCAGCAATGCCGTGGCACGCTGACGCGCCTCCGGGATGGCGGTCTTGCCGATCAGCAGCGGCATACAGACGTTTTCCAGCGCGGTGAATTCCGGCAGCAAATGGTGAAACTGATAAACGAAACCAAGCGCGCGATTGCGCAGCAGGCCACGCTTTTTCTCGCTTAATGCCGACAGCTCTTCGCCGTCGAGCCAGACACTGCCTCTGCTCGGCGTATCGAGACCGCCGAGCAAGTTGAGCAAAGTACTCTTGCCGGAACCGGATTTGCCCACGATCGCTACACGTTCGCCCGGGTGCAGCTCCAGTTGCAGGCCGGCCAGCACTTGTACCGACTCCGGGCCCTCCTCATAGGACTTGCCCAGGTTACGGCAGCTCAGAATTGCTTGTTCACTCATGCCCGACTCACTCATAACGTAACGCCTCCGCCGGCTGGGTGCGCGCGGCACGCCAGGCGGGATACAGGGTGGCGAGGAAACTCAGGACCAACGCAGCGGCGCAGACCATGACGACGTCCTGGCTCTGTACCTGCGAAGGAAGATAATCAATGAAATACACGTCAGCATTAAGGAACTTGTGGCCGATCAGCCCTTCAAGCGCCGAAATGGCCGCACTGACATTCAGCGCCGCGAGGATCCCGACTACCGCGCCAATGGCCGTGCCGACCACGCCGATCACCGTGCCCTGCACCATGAACGTGCGCATGATCGTGCCCGGTGTCGCGCCGAGGGTGCGCAGAATGGCGATGTCGCCCTTCTTGTCGTTGACCACCATCACCAGCGTGGAAATGATGTTGAACGCGGCGACGGCGACGATCAGCAGCAACAGCAAGCCGATCATGGCTTTTTCCATGCGGATCGCCTGATACAGGTTGCCGTGGGTGCGGGTCCAGTCGCGGGCGTAGTAACGATCCTCGCCGAGCTGCTGGGCGATGTTCCACGCCTCGCGCGGGGCCTGGAACAGGTCGTCGAACTTCAGCCGCAGGCCCTGCACCTGATCGGCTTTCCAGCGGTGCATTTTCGCCAGATCCTGCAGATTGGTCACGCCGAGGTAGCCGTCGAGCTCACCGGCGCCGACATGGAAAATCCCGACCACGGTGAAGCGCTTCATGCGCGGGAACATCCCGGCCGGGGTCACGCTGACCTCCGGCGCGACGAAGGTGACCTTGTCACCGATGCCGACGCCGAGCTTGGTCGCCGCCTTGTCGCCGATGACGATGCCGAAGCTGCCCGGCGTCAGGTCATCGAGTTTGCCCTGCTTCATGAAGTTGTCGATGATCGACACATTGCGCTCGAGCGCAGGATCAATGGCATTGAGCAGCACCTTGGAAACCTGACCGTTGTTGGTCAGCAGGCCCTGCATCTGGGTGAACGGCGCCACCGCCGTCACCTGCCGGTTCTGCCTGACCTTGTCGGCCAGGCTTTGCCAGTCATTGATCGGCTCGCCGGTCTCGAGAGTAGCGTGGGGCACCATGCCCAGCACGCGGGTGCGCATCTCATGGTCGAAGCCGTTCATCACCGACAGCACAACGATCATCACGACCACGCCAAGGGCGAGCCCGATCATCGAAGTCAGGGAAATGAATGACACAAAATGATTGCGACGCTTTGCACGGGTATAACGCGTGCCGATAAATACGAAGAGAGGTCTGAACATGTCGGGGCTTGTTCGGAGGGAAAAGGAACGTCCTTGTGGCGGGGGTCGAAAACCAGCTTTACACTCAGACCACCGCCGCTACCATGGGTTCGCCATGTCGACATTAGATGAAGAAGATCGCCGCGAATACTACCGTATCGAGGACACGATCGCACTGGAAATTCGGCCCCTGTCCGCTCCCGAAGCCGCAGGCCAGGAAGTGTTGCAGGATGCTTCCCCGCTCTTCAACCTGCTCAGCGAACTGCACCTGAGCGAATTCGAGTCGCAGCACCTGTTGCGGCAGATCAGCGAGCGCGACCGCGCCATCGCGGCCTTCCTCAAATCGCAGAACAAACGCATCGACCTGCTCAGCCAGGTGATCGCCCTGACCGTGCTCGGCCAAATCGGCGAGCCGCAGCCGGTGATTATCTCCGAGGGTGGGATCGACTTTCAGTACCCGACCCCGATTGCCACTGGCGCACACCTGTCGGTGAAGCTGGTGCTGATGCCGCAGGCGCTGGGCCTGCTGCTGCGCGCCCGGGTCACCCATTGCGACCCCAAGGGCGATGGCTATGACGTCGGCACCGAGTTCGAGCGTCCGACCGATGCCCAGCGCCAATTGCTCGCTCGCTACATTTTGCAGAAGCAGGCTCAGGAACGCCGTCTGGCCCGCGAACAGAACGAATCCGGCATTTAACTTTAAGGAAGCACCGTGACCCTCATCTACGGCCACCGCGGCGCCAAGGGCGAAGCACCGGAAAACACCCTGAGCAGCTTTCAGGAATGCCTCAAGCACGGCGTGCGCCGCTGCGAACTGGATCTGCACCTGTCCAAGGACGGCGAGCTGATGGTCATTCATGACCCGACCCTCAAGCGCACCACCGAGCGTCGCGGCAAGGTCGTCGAGCACACCGCCGCCGAACTGATCACCTACGACGCGCGCAAGGGTGGCCCGGGCTGGATCAAGCCGTGCCCGATTCCGACACTGGAAGAGCTGTTCGAGCAATGTGATTTCGAGCACTGGCAGTTGGAAGTCAAAAGCGCATCACGCACCCGCGCGGCGACTACCGTGCTGGCGATTCGAGAAATGGCTCAGCGCCACGGCCTGCTCGACAAAGTGACGATCACCTCGAGTTCGCGGGAAGTCTTGAAGGCAGCGCAGGATCTGGTACCGGACGTATCCCGTGGCCTGGTGGCCGAATACGCTTGGCTCGATCCGCTGAAGGTGGCGGCGAGCTACGGCTGCGAGATTCTCGCCTTGAACTGGACGCTGTGTACGCCGGAACGCCTGCAGAAGGCGCAGCGTCAGGGCCTGCATGTGTCGGTGTGGACCGTCAACGAGCCTGCACTGATGCGCAGACTCGCCGACTTCGGCGTTGACAGCCTGATTACAGACTTTCCCGGTTTGGCCACTGCCACCCTTGAGAATTGCTGAAATCGGTCTCCCCGGCCGGCTCAGGCCACCGGCCGGAGCCCGTCAAAAAAGCCGGTTGAGGCCGTCGTACGCCGCTACCCGATAGGCTTCGGCCATGGTCGGGTAGTTGAACGTGGTGTTGACGAAATACTTCAGGGTGTTCAGCTCGCCCGGCTGGTTCATGATCGCCTGACCGATGTGAACGATCTCCGACGCCTGATAACCGAAGCAGTGCACGCCGAGCACTTCCAGCGTTTCGCGATGAAAGAGGATCTTCAGCATGCCCTGCGGCTCGCCGGCAATCTGCGCCCGCGCCATGCTCTTGAAGAAGGCCTTGCCGACTTCGTACGGCACTTTCGCCTGGGTCAGCTCCTGCTCGTTCTTGCCGATCGAGCTGATCTCCGGAATGGTGTAGATGCCGGTCGGTACGTCATTGACGAAGCGCCAGCTGCCATTGTCGACGATGCTGCCAGCGGCCGAACGACCCTGGTCGTGGGCGGCACTGGCCAGGCTTGGCCAGCCGATCACGTCACCGGCGCCGTAGATGTTCTCCACGCAGGTGCGGTAGTTCTGGTCAACTTCGATCTGGCCACGGCTGTTGACCTTGACCCCGATGTTTTCCAGACCCAGCGTGTCGGTGTTGCCGGTACGGCCGTTGCACCAGAGCAAGGCGTCGGCCTTGATCTTCTTGCCGGATTTAAGGTGCAGGATCACGCCGTTGTCCACGCCTTCGACACGGTCGTACTCTTCGTTGTGACGCACGGTGATGTTGTTGTTGCTGAAGTGGTAGCTCAACGCCTGGGAAATTTCCGAGTCGAGGAAGCTCAGCAACTGGCCACGGTTGTCGACCAGTTCGACCAGCACACCCAGACCACTGAAGATCGATGCGTATTCGCAGCCGATCACACCAGCGCCGTAAACGATCAGTTTGCGCGGGGTGTGACCGAGGCTGAGGATGGTGTCGCTATCGTAGATGCGCGGGTGGTGGAAATCGATGTCCGCCGGGCGATACGGACGCGAACCGGTGGCGATGATGATGTGCTTGGCCACCAGCTTCTCGACCACGCCGTTGCCGCAGACCACTTCGATGGTTTGCTCGTCGGCGAAGCTGCCGGTCCCGAAGAACACGTCGACGCGGTTACGGGCGTAGTAGCCGGTGCGCGAGGCGACTTGTTTGGAAATGACTTTTTCGGCGCTTTTCAACACGTCCGGGAAGGAAAACCAGCGTGGCTCGCCGATCGCGCGGAACATCGGGTTGGTGTTGAACTGCATGATCTGCCGCACCGAGTGACGCAGTGCCTTGGACGGGATGGTGCCGAGGTGGGTGCAGTTGCCGCCGACCTGGCGACGGCTGTCGACCATCGCGACCTTGCGCCCCGCTTTGGCGGCGTTCATTGCCGCGCCTTCTCCCGCCGGGCCGGAACCCAGTACCACCACGTCGTAGTTGTAGACAGCCATGCGTACTCCTCAGAACAGGCCGCGGTGCCAGCAGCACCGGCGGCTAAATCACGCCGAACGGCGGCGCGAAGGAACAATTGGGGGCCAGTTAAGAACCCGGACACAGTCTATAGAAGCGTCAACGCCGCGCACATTAACCCTTGGTCGCGTCGTAGGCTACTTTTGCCTGCACTACAACGCCAGCTTTCGTATTGTCCTCAGTCAGTTTTTTTCACCGACAAGCTGCGCAAATGCCGGACTGCTGCGGGTGACGAAACCTGTATCGGCACGCAAGACAAAGAATGCAGCAATGTCATGCTTTTGGGCATAGTCCCGCGCCCTTTCCGGCCCCAGAATCAGCAACAGCGTCGATAGTCCATCGGCCATCAACGCTGAAGGATGAATCACCGTGACTGACGCCAGGTCGTGTAGGACCGGTCGCCCGCTGCGTACATCGAAGGTGTGGGAATAACGCCGACCGTCCTGCAGAAAATAATGGCGGTAGTCGCCGGAGGTGGATACGCCATAGCCGTCGACACCAATAATCCGCTCGGCCACTTGCTGGTCATCGCGAGGCTCTTCGAGAGCGATGCGCCACGCGGAACCATCCGGCTTCTTGCCCCGGGCTTTGAGTTCGCCAGTGGCTTCGACCAGATAATTGTCGATGCCCATGTCCTGCAATCTGGCGGCGATGGTATCCACGGCGTAACCGGCGGCAATGCTGTTGAAGTCGACTTCGACGGCGGCATCCTTGCACAACTGCTCGCCGTCGATGCGCAGGTGCTGATGACCGACCCGCTGCATGACCTCGGCCAGAGCGGCCGCATCCGGGACCTTTTCTTCGCGTCCTTGCGGGCCAAACCCCCAGAGGTCCAGCAGCGGCTCTACGGTCAGGTCGTAGGAGCCTTCGCTTTGCGTTGAAAGCTGTTCGCCGATGCGGACCAATTCGAGCACCGCTGCCGGCATGGCTTGGCAGCTATCGGCGGGCAACGCGTTGAAACGTTCGATGGCGGCGTCACTGCGGTAAGTCGACAGCTGTTGATCAACTTCGCCGAGGATGGCCTCCACTTCACCGCGCACTCGTGCAGGATCGGCGACCCCGGCATGGCGTACGTACTTGACCGACCAGGTGCTGCCCATGGTCGAGCCGCCGACCTGTTCCAGGGGATCGCCGTTGCCGCAGCCGCCGATCGCCACCGCCAACACCACAGGCCCCCACCAGCGTCCAGTTAACAATTCTTCATCTCCCCGCAAAACCACGGCGGCCATTATGAACTACAAGCGCCCGCTCGCTTCCCCATGGCTGCAACGCCTTTATACAAAATTGAACAGTGAGTACCTCCCATGTCCTCCACCACGGGCAAAGGCAAAGCGATCTTTCGCGTTGTCAGCGGCAACTTCCTCGAAATGTTCGACTTTATGGTCTACGGCTTCTATGCCACGGCCATCGCCAAAACCTTCTTTCCCACCGACAGCGCGTTCGCTTCGCTGATGCTCTCGCTGGCGACCTTCGGTGCCGGCTTCCTGATGCGCCCACTCGGGGCAATTTTCCTCGGTGCCTATATCGACCGTCACGGACGGCGCAAAGGCTTGATCATCACCTTGGCGATGATGGCTGCGGGTACGGTGCTGATTGCCTGCGTGCCCGGCTACGCGACGCTCGGTGTAGCAGCACCGCTACTGGTGTTGTTCGGCCGCCTGCTGCAAGGCTTCTCGGCGGGCGTGGAACTGGGCGGCGTGTCGGTGTATCTGGCGGAAATTTCAACGCCCGGCCGCAAAGGGTTCTTTGTCAGTTGGCAGTCGGCCAGCCAACAGGCTGCGGTGGTCTTCGCCGGCTTGCTCGGTGTTGCTCTGAATCACTGGCTGAGTCCGGAGCAAATGGGCGAATGGGGCTGGCGCGTGCCGTTTCTGATTGGCTGCATGATCGTGCCGGTGATTTTTTTCATCCGGCGCTCGCTGGAAGAAACTCCGGAATTCCAGGCGCGGACCCACCGCCCTACCCTCGGCGAGATCGTCCGCTCGATCGGTCAGAACTTCGGCATCGTCATTGCCGGCATGGCGCTGGTGGTGATGACCACGGTGTCGTTCTACCTGATCACCGCTTACACGCCGACGTTCGGCAAGGCCGAGCTGCATCTGTCTGATCTGGATGCGCTGCTGGTGACGGTGTGCATCGGCCTGTCGAATTTCTTCTGGCTGCCGGTGATGGGCGCCGTATCCGACAAGATCGGGAGAAAACCCTTACTGCTGACGGCAACGATTCTGGCAATCCTGACGGCCTATCCGGCGCTGTCGTGGCTGGTAGCGAATCCGAGCTTCAGCCATTTACTGATTGTCGAACTGTGGCTGTCGTTCCTCTATGGCTCGTACAACGGCGCGATGGTGGTGGCACTGACCGAGATCATGCCGGTGGAAGTGCGCACGACCGGTTTCTCTCTGGCCTACAGCCTGGCGACAGCGACGTTCGGCGGCTTTACGCCGGCGGCGTGTACCTATCTGATTCATGTGCTGGACAACAAGGCTGCACCAGGGATCTGGCTCAGCGGCGCGGCGTTGTTGGGATTGATTGCGACACTGGTGTTGTTCCGTGGCAACCGGCATGAGTTGCGCACGGCGCAGGCTTCGCTAGCCAGCGGCGCCTGACAGAATGCTTTCGCGAGCAGGCTCGCTCCCACAGAAGATTGTGAACGACACTGATCCAGTGTGGGAGCGAGCCTGCTCGCGAAGAGGCCGGCAAGGACACCGAAGATCCAACAGGCCCATAAACAAAAACGCCCCGACAAAATGCCGGGGCGTTTTCATTCAAGCCTGAAGCTTAGCGCGGGAACGCTGGCGGATTCACATCAGCCATGTCTTCCATCACGCGAACCACTTGGCAGCTGTAGCCGAACTCGTTGTCGTACCAAACGTACAGAACGACGCGGTTATCCTGCACGATGGTCGCTTCAGCGTCGACCACACCAGCGTGACGCGAGCCAACGAAGTCGGTCGACACCACTTCCTGCGAATTAACGAAGTCGATCTGCTTGTGCAGCTCGGAGTGCAGCGCCATGTAGCGCAGGTATTCGTTCATCTCTTCGCGAGTGGCGGCTTTCTCAAGGTTGAGGTTGAGAATGGCCATCGACACGTTTGGCGTCGGAACGCGGATCGCGTTACCGGTCAGCTTGCCGGCCAGCTCAGGCAGAGCCTTGGCAGCAGCGGTAGCGGCGCCGGTCTCGGTGATCACCATGTTCAGCGCGGCGCTGCGGCCACGGCGATCGCCCTTGTGGAAGTTGTCGATCAGGTTCTGGTCGTTGGTGTACGAGTGAACGGTTTCGACGTGACCGTTGATGATGCCGAACTTGTCGTTGACCGCTTTGAGCACCGGCACGATGGCGTTGGTGGTGCAGGAAGCTGCCGAGACGATCTTGTCGTCAGCGGTGATTTCACCGTGGTTGATGCCGTGAACGATGTTCTTCAGCTTGCCCTTGCCAGGCGCGGTCAGAACAACGCGGTCGATGCCTGGGCAGGCCAGGTGCTGACCCAGGCCATCGGCGTCACGCCATACACCGGTGTTGTCCACCAGCAGCGCGTCTTTGATGCCGTACTGGGTGTAATCCACCTCGGTCGGGTTCTTCGCGTAGATCACCTGGATCAGGTTACCGTTGGCGGTGATGGTGTTGTTTTCTTCGTCGATGGTAATGGTGCCGTTGAACGAACCGTGTACCGAATCGCGGCGCAGCAGGCTGGCGCGTTTGGTCAGGTCGTTCTCGGCACCTTTGCGCACGACGATGGCACGCAGACGCAGGCCGTCGCCACCACCGGTTTTCTCGATCAGGATGCGCGCCAGCAGACGGCCGATACGACCGAAGCCATAAAGAACAACGTCGGTGCCCTTGCGGGCCGAGGCGTTCTGCTGGCCAACCACGTCAGCCATCTCTTCACGCACGAACTGCTCGGCGCTGCGGCCGTTGCCTTCATTGCGGAATTTGAACGCCAGCTTGCCCAGATCCACCGACGCCGCGCCGAGCTTGAGCTCGCTCATGGCCTTGAGCAGTGGGAATGTTTCGTGGACGGAGAGTTCGCTGTCGTCGGAAGAACGGTGGCGAGCAAAGCGGTGAGCTTTGAGAATCGCGATGACAGACTGGTTGATCAGGCTGCGGCCATAGATCGAGCTAACCACGTTGTTATTGCGGTAGAGCTGACCGATAAGCGGGATCATCGCTTCTGCGAGTGCTTCACGGTCGATCCATTCACCAAGACACTGGTCGGGCTTCTGAGTCACGGTAACCTTCCACATGTAGGGGCAGAAAAAAGGGGCTACATTATGCCGCCGAGAAGCCCTTTCAGCAATGCGCGCTTGTCGCGCAATCGGTAACAAAATTCCGTTCAAAAAATTTACGCCTTTCTCCAGCCCAGTAAAACCGGGGCTTTCAGCGCAGTCAATTTTTCGACGACTGTTAGACGATGTCTGTAACCCTCCGTAACACCACCCGGTTTCGGCACTACATAACCCTGAAAAAAGTGCCCGTTTTTATGGTTACCACTACATTTCGTCCAAACCGTGAAGATAGACGCAGTCTGCAACTGACAGGCGGCACCGGAGGCCGCTACAATTACCGACTTTGTCGCAACGCCTGGAGCTCAACCTTCCGTGCCTGTTCTGCGTCTACCGCTACTCCCTGCCGAGGCAGGTAAACAGCACTGGGGCAATCTGCCCGGTGCCGCCCTCAGCCTGGCGATTGCCGAGGCTGCCAGCGCTGCCAAGCGCTTTACCCTGCTGCTGACCGCCGACAGCCAAAGCGCCGAACGGCTGGAACAGGAGCTGAGTTTCTTCGCCCCGGATTTGCCCGTGCTGCATTTCCCCGACTGGGAAACCCTGCCCTACGACCTGTTCTCGCCGCATCAGGACATCATCTCCCAGCGCATCGCCAGCCTCTATCGCCTGCCGGAACTGGCCCACGGCGTGCTGGTGGTACCAATCACCACTGCCCTGCATCGCCTGGCGCCGACCAAATTCCTCCTCGGCAGCAGCCTGGTGCTGGATATCGGCCAGAAACTCGACGTCGAACAGATGCGCGCACGGCTCGAAGCCAGCGGCTATCGCTATGTCGACACTGTTTACGAGCACGGCGAGTTCACCGTACGCGGCGCGTTGATCGACCTGTTCCCGATGGGCAGCAAGCTGCCATATCGCATCGACCTGTTCGATGACGAGATCGAAACCCTGCGCACCTTCGATCCGGAAACCCAGCGTTCGATCGACAAGGTCGAGTCGGTCAAGCTGCTGCCGGCCCGCGAGTTCCCGCTGCAGAAAGACGCAGTGACCCGCTTCAAGGCGCGCTTCCGTGAACGCTTCGACGTCGATTTTCGCCGTTGCCCGATCTTTCAGGATTTGAGCAGCGGTATCACTCCGGCCGGCATCGAGTACTACCTGCCACTGTTCTTCGACGAAACCTCGACGCTGTTCGATTACCTGCCCCAGGACACCCAGGTGTTCTCGCTGCCGGGCATCGAGCAGGCGGCGGAAAACTTCTGGAACGACGTGCGCAATCGTTACGAAGAACGCCGGGTCGATCCATCGCGTCCTTTATTACCACCGGCCGAACTGTTCCTGCCGGTGGAAGACTGCTTCGCGCGCCTGAAGAACTGGCCACGGGTCGTTGCCAGTCAACAGGACGTTGAATCCGGCGTCGGCCGTGAACGCTTCCCGGCACATGCGCTGCCGGATCTGGCCATCGAAGCCAAGGCCACGCAACCGCTGGCGGCGCTGGCCGGCTTCCTCGAAGAGTTCCCTGGGCGCGTGCTGTTCACCGCCGAATCGGCGGGCCGTCGCGAAGTCCTGCTGGAACTGTTGGAACGCCTGAAGCTGCGGCCGAAAACCGTCGACAGCTGGCCGGATTTCGTCGCCAGCAAGGATCGTCTGGCGATCACCATTGCCCCGCTCGACGAAGGTCTGCTGCTTGACGACCCGGCGCTGGCGCTGGTGGCGGAAAGTCCGCTGTTCGGCCAACGAGTCATGCAACGTCGTCGTCGCGAGAAGCGCAGCGACGTCAGCAACGATGCGGTAATCAAGAACCTCACCGAGCTGCGCGAGGGCGCGCCGGTGGTGCATATCGACCACGGGGTCGGGCGCTATCTGGGCCTGACGATTCTGGAAATCGATAATCAGGCCGCCGAATTCCTCACCCTCGAATACGCCGAGAATGCCAAGCTCTACGTGCCGGTGGCCAACCTGCACCTGATCGCGCGCTATACCGGCAGCGACGACTCGCTCGCGCCGCTGCACCGCCTCGGCTCGGAAACCTGGCAGAAAGCCAAGCGCAAAGCCGCCGAGCAGGTGCGTGACGTCGCCGCCGAATTGCTCGATATTTATGCCCGTCGCGCCGCCCGTGAAGGCTATGCCTTCGCCGACCCGAAGGCCGATTACGCCACCTTCAGCGCCGGTTTCCCGTTCGAAGAAACGCCGGATCAGCAAGCGACCATCGAGGCCGTGCGCGAAGACATGCTCGCGCCGAAACCGATGGATCGCCTGGTCTGCGGCGACGTTGGCTTCGGCAAGACCGAAGTGGCCATGCGCGCCGCGTTCATCGCCGTGCACGGCGGTCGTCAGGTGGCGATTCTGGTGCCGACCACCCTGCTCGCCCAGCAGCACTACAACAGTTTCCGCGACCGCTTCGCCGACTGGCCGGTGACGGTGGAAGTGATGAGTCGCTTCAAGTCGGCCAAGGAAGTCAACGCGGCGATCGCCGATCTGGCGGAAGGCAAGATCGACATTGTCATCGGCACGCACAAGCTGCTGTCCGACGATGTGAAGATCAAAAACCTCGGGCTGGTGATCATCGATGAAGAACACCGTTTTGGCGTACGCCAGAAAGAACAACTCAAGGCCCTGCGCAGCGAGGTCGACATCCTGACCCTGACCGCGACGCCGATTCCGCGCACGCTGAACATGGCAGTGTCGGGCATGCGCGACCTGTCGATCATCGCCACGCCGCCGGCGCGACGCCTGTCGGTGCGCACTTTCGTTATGGAGCAGAACAAGAGCACGGTCAAAGAGGCCCTGCTGCGTGAACTGCTGCGCGGCGGTCAGGTTTACTACCTGCACAACGATGTGAAGACCATCGAAAAGTGCGCCGCCGACCTCGCCGAACTGGTGCCGGAAGCGCGCATCGGTATCGGCCACGGGCAGATGCGCGAACGTGAACTCGAACAGGTGATGAGCGACTTCTACCACAAGCGCTTCAACGTGCTGATCGCCTCGACCATCATCGAGACCGGCATCGACGTGCCGAGCGCCAACACCATCATCATCGAACGCGCCGACAAGTTCGGCCTGGCGCAGCTGCACCAATTGCGTGGCCGCGTCGGCCGCAGTCACCACCAGGCTTACGCCTACCTGCTGACGCCGCCGCGCCAGCAGATCACCTCGGACGCGGAAAAGCGTCTGGAGGCAATCGCCAATACCCAGGACCTCGGCGCAGGTTTTGTGCTGGCCACCAACGACCTGGAAATCCGTGGCGCTGGCGAACTGCTCGGCGACGGTCAGAGCGGGCAGATTCAGGCCGTCGGCTTCACCCTGTACATGGAAATGCTCGAGCGCGCGGTGAAGTCGATCCGCAAGGGCGAGCAGCCAAACCTCGATCAACCGCTGGGCGGCGGCCCGGAAGTCAACCTGCGGGTGCCGGCGCTGATTCCGGAAGATTATCTGCCGGATGTGCATGCTCGGCTGATTCTGTATAAACGCATCGCCTCGGCCACCGACGAGGAAGGCCTCAAGGATCTGCAGGTCGAGATGATCGACCGTTTCGGCCTGTTGCCGGAGCCAACCAAGAACCTGGTGCGGATCACCGCATTGAAACTGCAAGCGGAAAAGCTCGGCATCAAGAAGGTCGACGGCGGGCCGCAAGGCGGACGTATCGAATTCGAGGCGCAGACGCCGGTTGACCCGATGACCCTGATCAAGCTGATCCAGACGCAGCCCAAGCGCTACAAGTTCGAAGGCGCGACGATGTTCAAATTCCAGGTGCCGATGGAGCGCCCGGAAGAACGTTTCAATACTGTCGAGGCGCTGTTTGAGCGTCTCATCCCGAAATCCGCTTGAAGGACGCCCAATGCGCCTGTTCCGCTCTCTGACTTTGTTGCTCACTCCGCTCTTGATGACAGTGGCAGCACCAGTGGCGTTTGCCGATGACACCTATCAGGTCGAAATGATTCTGGTGCGCCAGAATGCCGTGCCAGCAATCGTCAGCCGCGCCGCCCCGGAAGACTGGGCGGCGGGCGCCCAGCGTTTGGGCAACGACAGTCAGCGCACCCCAGCGCTGAATGATGTAGTGAGCAAACTCACCGCCAGCGGCGAGTACACCGTGCTGATGCACAAAGCCTGGCAGCAGAGCCTCGGCGAAGCGCCGGCGAAAGTCGCTGTGAGCGAAGGTCAGGAACAGTTCGGCCAGTTCCCGATCGAGGGCACGCTGGAAATGAAACTCGGCCGCTTCACCGACGTGACCGCCGATTTCTGGGTCAATCAGATCGACGCCAACGGTCTGGTCACCGCCAGCGAGCGCCTGCGCCAGGACAGCCACACCAAGAACGGCCAGCTCAACTACCTCGACAACGGCCACTTGGCCCTGCTGATCAAGATCACTTCCCTCACCGCACCAGCGCCGCGTGAAGCGCCTGAAGTCGTGCCGGACTGACCGAAGTCCTTATGCCGCCACCCCTGAGCAAACCGCTGGCCCCGTCGTGGGTCAGCCGATTCAAAGAACAGAGCCTGGAGCGCGGCCGCCGCTACGCTTTGGAGAATCGGGTGCGCATCGCCCAGGTCGGCGATGCGACCATCACCGCCAGTTGCGAAGGCTCCGGCGGTAGCGTTTACCGGCAGACCATCCATCTGCGTGAGTCAGCCAAAGCCACCCTGCTGCTGGTCGACGCCACTTGCACCTGCCCGGTGCGCAGCAACTGCAAACACTGTGCTGCGGTGCTGCTGAAAATCCAGGAGACCCTCGACTACCCCGCCGCCGCGAAAGATGCCGAGCTGCTGGAAAAGCTCCAGGCCGTGCTGGAAAACCGCAGCCCGAAAGCGCCACCGCAAGTGCTGGTGGACAATGTGCAGCCGGTGCCGCGCCTATGGCTGGCGAGCGTCGAGTTCAGCGCCTTCGAGCCGCGCAACGGCAAGATGCAGCGCTACATTCAGCATCGCGCGGCGCTGTCGTTCAGCTATCTGGACGAATACGTCAGCGGGCAAAAAAACAGCGATATCCTGATCCGTCAGGAAGCCCAGACCCTGCGGATAAAACGTCACCCGGATGTCGAACAGTCGTACCGCGAACAGTTACGTATCCTCGGTTTCCGCATCGCCACCCGGCAGAGCAAAGCGCTGCCGGAAAGCGCCGGCGAACTGTATGAAATGGTCAACGACAGCGCCTGGCTGACCTTCACTCTGAATGATTTGCCGAAGTTGCGCAGCCAAGGCTGGGAGTTGCAGATCGATGAGGAATTCGGCTTCGACCTGACCGCCGTCGACGATTGGTACGCCACGGTCGAACAGGCGCCGGAGCGCGACTGGTTCGATCTGGAGCTGGGCATCATCGTCAACGGCGAACGCCTCAGCCTGCTGCCGATCCTGCTCAATCTGATGCGCTCGCACACCGAGATCCTCAACCCGGAACGCCTCGCCCGCCGTCGCGATGACGAGCTGATTCTGGTGAACATTCCGCAACGCACCAGCGAGCACGGGCCGCTGCAAGTGGCGCTGCCGCTCGGCCGCTTGAAGCCGGTATTGATGACGCTGGGCGAGTTCTATTTGCAGGAGCCGGGCGAAACAACGCTGCGCCTGAGCAAGGCTGACGCGACCAGGCTCAATTCACTGGAAGGCCTGCCGCTGTTGTGGGAAGGCGGCGAGCAGATCCGCACCTTCGCGCAGCGCCTGCGCGACATCCGCGATTTCAGCGCCGAAGCGCCGCAAGGTTTGAACGCGACGCTGCGCCCGTATCAGCTCGAAGGCTTGAGCTGGATGCAATCGCTGCGGCAATTGGAAGTCGGCGGGATTCTTGCGGATGACATGGGCCTGGGCAAAACCCTACAGACCCTGGCGCATATTCTCAGCGAGAAGAACGCCGGACGCCTCGATCGTCCGTGCATGGTAGTGATGCCGACCAGCCTGATTCCGAACTGGCTCGATGAAGCGGCACACTTCACCCCGCAGCTGAAAGTGCTCGCACTGTATGGCGCCACGCGCAAAAAGCACTTCGACCATCTGGCCGACTTCGATCTGATCCTCACCACCTACGCCCTGCTGTCCAAGGACGTTGAGCGCCTGGCCAAACAGCCGCTGCACGTGCTGGTGCTGGACGAAGCCCAATACATCAAGAACCCCAATAGCAAAGCCGCCCAGGCCGCGCGCGAGCTGAATGCGCGCCAGCGCCTGTGCCTTAGCGGCACGCCACTGGAAAACCACTTGGGCGAGCTGTGGTCGCTGTTCCACTTCCTGCTGCCCGGCTGGCTCGGCGACGTGAAAAGCTTCAATGCCGACTACCGCGTGCCGATCGAAAAGCGCGGCAGTGAAGTCAGATTGCAGCACCTCAACGGTCGGATAAAACCGTTTCTGCTGCGCCGCACCAAAGAGCAGGTCGCCACTGAGCTGCCGCCGAAAACCGAAATCATTCACTGGGTCGAACTCAACGAAGCGCAGCGCGACGTGTACGAAACCATGCGCCTGGCGATGGACAAGAAGGTCCGCGACGAGATCACCCGCAAAGGCGTGGCGCGCAGCCAGATCATCATTCTCGAAGCGCTGCTCAAGCTGCGCCAGGTCTGCTGCGATCTGCGCCTGGTCAACGACGCCACCCTGCCCGCGCGCGGCAGCACTTCGGGCAAGCTCGACAGCCTGATGGAAATGCTGGAGGAGTTGTTCGAGGAAGGCCGGCGGATTCTGCTGTTCTCGCAATTCACTTCGATGCTGTCATTGATTGAAGAGGAACTGAAAAAACGCAAGATCGCTTACGCCCTCCTCACCGGCCAGACCCGCGATCGACGCACACCAGTGAAGGAATTCCAGAGCGGCACGCGTCAGATTTTTCTGATCAGCCTGAAGGCCGGCGGTGTCGGCTTGAACCTGACCGAAGCCGATACGGTGATTCACTACGACCCATGGTGGAACCCGGCGACCGAGAATCAGGCCACCGACCGCGCGTACCGGATCGGTCAGGAAAAACCGGTGTTCGTCTACAAGATGATTGCCCGGGGCACGGTGGAAGAGAAAATTCAGCACCTGCAAAAGGAAAAGTCCGACCTGGCGGCGGGCGTGCTCGATGGGCGCAAGGCCGGGGACTGGAAGTTGCAGAGCGATGATATTGAAGCGCTGTTTGCGCCGTTGCCGGACAAGAGCGATAAGCGCTGAAATCGGCGTTGCTGGTTAGATAGCTTTCGCGAGCAGGCTCGCTGCCACACGATCCAGATTCACTGAAGATCAATTGTGGGAGCGAGCCTGCTCGCGAATGGCCACACCGCGATTCAAACCCTTCAACCCCTGGAAACCGGCAACGGCGCAAACAGCGCCTCGATATCACCCTGTTCCAGTTTGAATCCCCCCGTCGTGCCACCTTCCAGTACCGCCCCCGCCAGCGCAGCCTTCTCCTGCTGCAACGCCTGGATCTTCTCCTCCACGGTACCCTTGGCAATCAACTTGTAGACGAACACCGGATTGTTCTGCCCGATCCGATAAGCCCGATCGGTCGCCTGATTCTCCACTGCCGGGTTCCACCACGGGTCAAAGTGGATCACCGTGTCCGCCGCCGTCAGGTTCAGACCGGTACCGCCGGCCTTGAGGCTGATCAGGAACAACGGCACCTTGCCACCCTGGAAGTCCTTGACCGGCGTGCGCCGGTCGGTGGTGTCGCCGGTCAGCAGCGAATAACCGAGCCCGCGCTGCTGCAACTCCTGCTCGATCAGCGCCAGCATCGAGGTGAACTGAGAGAACAGCAGGATGCGCCGACCTTCGCCGAGCAATTCCTCGAGCATCTCCATCAAGCTGATCAACTTGCCGCTGCCCGAGCGCAACGCCTTCGCCGTGAGCGGCATATTGACCAGGCGCAGATCGCAGCAGACCTGGCGCAGCTTGAGCAACGCATCGAGGATGATGATCTGACTGCGCGCCACGCCAC
Source organism: Pseudomonas sp. UF-293 (assembly GCF_058245595.1). Lineage (NCBI taxonomy): Bacteria > Pseudomonadati > Pseudomonadota > Gammaproteobacteria > Pseudomonadales > Pseudomonadaceae > Pseudomonas > Pseudomonas sp. UF-293. The sequence goes on from NZ_JBSICA010000033.1 coordinate 18,344, forward strand.
TGCGGGCGATTTCGTCGCGGACCTTTTTATCCATCGCCACGCGCACCGTCTCATAGACGTCGCGCTGACCATCGCTGAGTTCGACCCAGTGGATAATCTCGGTTTTCGGCGGCAACTCGGTGGCGACATGATCCTTCTTGCGCCGCAGCAAAAACGGCTTGATGCGCGCGGTCAGGTGTTGCATGCGCTGCACATTGCCGTGCTTCTCGATCGGCGTGTGGTAATCGCGGTTGAAGGATTTGCTGTCGCCGAGCCAGCCGGGCATCAGGAAATGGAACTGCGACCACAGCTCGCCAAGGTGGTTTTCCAGTGGCGTGCCGCTCAGACACAAGCGCTGACGGGCCTGCAGATCACGGGCGGCCTGCGCGGCTTTGCTCAGCGGGTTCTTGATGTTCTGCGCTTCGTCGAGAATCAGCACGCTCCATGACTGCGGCTGCAAAATCTCCAGATCTCTGGGCAGCAATGCATAAGTGGTCAGCACCAAGTCGTATTCGCCCAGATTGGCAAAGTCTTTGTGCCGCCCGGTGCCGTGCAGCGCCAGGACCTTCAACTGCGGCGTGAAGCGCTCGGCCTCGTCGAGCCAGTTGGGAATCAGACTGGTCGGCATCACCGCCAGTGCGGGGCAATCGAGACGCCCGGCGTGTTTTTCAGTGAGCAGATGAGCCAGGGTTTGCAGGGTTTTGCCCAGGCCCATGTCATCGCCCAGAATGCCGCCGACCTCCAGCTCGCGCAGAGTCTGCATCCAGTTCAGGCCTTCGAGCTGATACGGGCGCAGCTGCGCATTGAGGCCGGCCGGCGCAGCAACCTGTGCGTGACTGGAATTCTGCAGACGCTTGGCAAAAGTGCGCAGGCGTTCGCCACCCTGCCAGTCCAACGGCACGCCATCGAGCATACTCAGACGCGCGGCGTCTGGAGCGGTCAAGCGCAGCGTGTCGCCCTGATGGCCGCCCAGGTACAGCTCACCCAGCGTTGCCATCAGCGGTTTGACCCGACTCAGCGGCAACGCGACTTTGGCGCCCGCCGGGTCGCCAAAACCGCTGGGCTTGAGCTCGATCAGGAGTTTTTCATCATCGCTGCGCTCCGCCAGATTGACCGGGTCGAGCAAGCGCGGCTGGGTCCGCAACAGGTGCAGAAGAATCGGCAACAAGCTGTAGCGCTCGCCGTTGACGACGATGCCCAACTGCAGATCAAACCACTGATGCCCGGCCTCTTCTTCAACCTCGGCGTACCACTGCTCAACCGGCTGCACATTGAAATGAAAGCCGGGACTGATGTCGATTTCCCAGTTCGCGGCGCGCAGTGTAGCCAGCCCTTCATGCATGAATCCGAGCCAGGCGGAATCATCCGGCAAGGTAAACATCTCGCCAGGACGGTCCATTGCACTCTTGCGCGTGGCTTTCTTGAAGCCATGTTTTTGCAGGTTCTGGCGCAGCTTCTTTTCCAGCGCAGGCTGACGCTGAATGCGCTGGGTTTCGCTGCCGTTGAGGATCATCACTTCCGGGTTGCGATCCACCGCCGGATGACCGTTGTAGGTAAACAGCAGAGCGGCGCGGTGCTCCAGCACGTATTCCCAGCGCGAGCGCTCGCGACCACTGACCAGGGTCAGTTGTGGCTGCGGCAGCACGTCATCGATGATCCGTTCGGTGAGTTTGTGCGGTGGCGCAATGTTGGTCGCCGCGCTCATGCGATGACTGAACTGCATGGCTTGCCGCGCCGAAATGTCTGGCGCCAGGGTCAAGTGGCAGGCGAGCTTTTCTTCCAGTTCAGTGAACAGAGGGCCAACCTGTCGCAGCTCACGATCGAGGTAAAAAAGCGGCTCCAGCGCCAGCACGGTTTCCTGCGCGGCTTCGGCACTGCTCCATTGCGCGCGGAATCCGCCATCGGCCTGCTCAGCCCAAGAGAACCGGCCCACGCGTTTCGCGCCCGGTGTCAGCGCCCGCAGGTCTTCGAAGTCGAGGAAGAGACGCGAAGTACGCAGGAGCATGTCCAGCAGTTCGGCGCCGCTGCTGCCTTCCAGCGGATAGCCGCTGTAATAGGCGTGATGGGAATGCATCGCGACCAACAGCCTGGCGATGCGCAGATCCAGTTCGGACAGGTAGCCCGGCTGGCGCATGAGCATTTCCGAGAGCGAGTACATCGGTTTGACTTCGCGTAAGACCCCGCTCTTGAGCTGATTGACCTTGAAAATATCGAGCAGCCACTTGCCGTTCGCAGACGTGGCTTTGAGCTTGTAAAACAGACGCGTGCCTGCGGTTTGCGCACTTTGTTCAGCGGGCTTGGCCGGCACGGGAATTGTTGAAAGCCAATGCTCCAGCGCTCGTCCCAACGGGGTCTGCGCATCACTTCCAGACGCATCCTCACCCGTGCCCAGCAGGTGATAGAGCACCGCCGCGCTGTGCTTGCAGTCCAGTGCAACCGGACAGCTGCACAGACATCGCAAGCTAACCGATCCCAACCGATCTTCTGACAGGTAAATGGTTTGCTCATACGCCTGAAGTTGCGATCCGACGCAGAACGCCTCTATCTTCTTGTCATCGATCTCGAGGATCTCGACCCGGTCATCGGCGACATAAGCCCGGGCCTTGGCCAACGCCTTGCTACTGAATGCGTGGGTCCATGTCAGCCCTTTGAGCCGCTCGATGAAAATGCTCATGGACAGTACTTAGCTGGCCAGCACCCGGGCCAACGTTGATTTCACCTTGCCCATGCCGTCGTGCAGGGCCTGCTCGATTTCGGCCATGGTGATGACTTCGGTGGTCTTGCCCGCAGCCGGATTCACCACCAGCGCCAGGCAGGCGTAATCCAGATCCAGCTCACGGGCCAGCGCCGCTTCCGGCATGCCGGTCATACCGACGATGTCGCAGCCGTCACGTTCCAGTCGAACGATCTCGGCCACCGTTTCCAGACGCGGACCCTGAGTGCAGGCGTACACGCCTTGATCGCTGTATTCGCAGCCTTCGGCGGCGACTGCGGCAATCAATTGCTGACGCAACGGCTCGCTGTAGGGAAAGCTGAAATCGATGTGCGTGACGTGTTCCAGATCATCGGCGAAATAGGTGTGCTCGCGCCCGCTGGTGTAGTCGACGATCTGGTGCGGCACGCAGAAATGCCCGGTACCCATGGCCGGGTGGATCCCGCCCACCGCGTTAACGGCGATGATCGCTTCGGCACCGGCCTGCTTCAGCGCCCAGAGGTTGGCGCGGTAGTTGACCTTATGCGGAGGGAAGCGATGCGGGTGACCGTGACGGGCGAGGAACAACACTTCCTTGCCGGCGTACTCACCAATCTGCACCTCGGCCGAAGGCACGCCGTACGGGGTGTCGACTGCCAGCGACTGGCGAATGCTCAGGCCTTCGAGCTGAGTCAGGCCGGTGCCACCGATGATTGCGTAAACGGTCATAACGAAAAATCCTTAATCGATCAGTTGAGCGTCTTTGAGCGCGCCGAGGGCGGTGAGCCAACGCGGGTCCTGACGATAATCGGTGCTGGCGAAGGCCTGACCGCGCATCCTGGCAATACGTGCCGAAGGCTTGACCTTCATGCGCTGCGCCGCGCTGAGCGCCAGTTCGGCAGCGGCGCGGTCGTTGCATACCAGGCCCATGTCGCAGCCAGCAGTGAGCGCGGCTTCGATGCGGCTGGCAGCGTCGCCGACCACGTGGGCGCCGGCCATCGACAGATCATCGCTGAAGATCACGCCATCGAACTGTAATTCGCCGCGCAGGATGTCCTGCAGCCAGCGTCGGGAGAAACCGGCGGGTTGTGAATCGACTTGCGGATAGATGACGTGGGCCGGCATCACGGCGGCCAGTTGCTTGCTCAAACGGGCGAAGGGCACCAGATCGTTGGCGCGGATCTCGTCAAGACTGCGCTCGTCGTTCGGGATCGCCACGTGGGAGTCGGCTTCGGCCCAGCCATGGCCCGGGAAATGTTTGCCGGTAGCGGCCATGCCGGCGCTGTTCATGCCGCGAATGAATGCACCGGCGAGCAAGGCTGCGCGCTCGGGATCCCCTTCGAAGGAACGGGTGCCGACCACGGCGCTGCGCTGATAGTCCAGGTCCAATACAGGGGCGAAACTCAAGTCGAGCCCGACGGCCAGCACTTCGGTGGCCATGATCCAGCCGCATTGCTCGGCGAGATACTCTGCATTCGGGTTATCTGCGATGGCGCGCATCGCTGGCAGACGGACGAAACCCTGACGCAAGCGCTGCACGCGCCCGCCTTCCTGATCCACCGCCAGCAGCAGATCCGGGCGAATCGCGCGGATCGCGGCGCTGAGTTCACGCACCTGACGTGGATGCTCAATGTTGCGGGCGAAAATGATCAGGCCGCCCACTTCGGGCTGACGCAACAATTGGCGATCTTCGGCCGTCAGCCAGGTACCGGCGACGTCCACCATCAACGAGCCTTGCAGGCCAGCAGTCATAGAGATTCCTTGAAAACGAAAAACCCGATCGGCATGCACCTGCTTCCCTGGGCAGTGCCCGGACGGTCAGCAGAATTCATGCAGATCGGGTTCAGTACGAGAGTCGGCATGGCCGGCTAGCTTAGCGGATAGCAGCTGCCGCGCCCACCCGTGCGCGGTCAAACCTTGGCGGCGACCGGCGTGGACTTGCTGCGCGGACGCAATTGCGCGCTGGCCATGGCTGTATCGGTAACGCCGGTTTCGGCGCGCATGCCGGCCGCGAGGAACGGCACCATCAGGCGCATGACTTGCTCAATGGAGGTATTGACGCCGAAATCAGTTTCGGCAATCGCGCGCAGGGCCTTGATCCCGGACATGCTGAACGCTGCGGCGCCGAGCATGAAGTGCACGCGCCAGAACAGCTCGATCGGCGGAATGCGTGGCGCCGCTTCGTTGACCAGCAGCATGTAGCGGCGAAACACCTTGCCGTACATGTCTTCCAGATAACGTCGCAAGTGGCCCTGGCTCTGACTGAACGCGAGGCCAAGCAAGCGCATAAAGATCGACAGATCGTTACCGCTGCGAGGCTGCACGACGAGTGCTTGCTCGACGAGTATTTCCAGCAGCTCTTCGAGCGTCGGCTTGTTTTCCGGTTTGGCCTGACGGCGCTCCAGCTCTTTGTCGAGGCTGACGCAGAACGGTCCGAGGAAACGCGAAAACACCGCTTGGATCAGCGCCTTCTTCGAGCCGAAGTGATAATTCACCGCAGCCAGATTGACGCCAGCCTTGCTGGTGATCAAACGCAATGAGGTTTCAGCGAATCCTTTCTCCGCGAACAACTGCTCGGCAGCATCAAGAATGCGTTCAACGGTTTCCGACTGGGCCATGGCTACTCCGCCTGACAAACACTTGTTTGAAACATACGTTTCAGCCTGTGCCTTGTCAAGCCTGCCGGTTCGTTTTGGGAATGGTCGGTCAGCTATTTAACCATACAACGCGCTGGCATTAATAAACGCTCATCGTGACCGCTCGGCGGGCGGCAAAAAAACGCCCATTGCCAAGATTGCTTCACTGTATATAATCCCAGTCACTGTATAAAAAGACAGAGCGATCAATATGCTAAAGCTGACGCCACGCCAAGCCGAGATTCTGGCCTTTATCAAACGTTGCCTCGAAGACAACGGCTATCCGCCCACCCGTGCGGAAATCGCTCAGGAACTGGGTTTCAAATCGCCAAACGCGGCGGAAGAACATCTCAAGGCCCTCGCCCGCAAAGGCGCGATCGAGATGACCCCGGGCGCTTCCCGCGGCATCCGTATTCCCGGCTTCGAAGCCAAGGCCGATGACTCCACCCTGCCAATCATTGGTCGAGTGGCTGCCGGCGCGCCGATCCTCGCCCAGCAGCACATCGAAGAATCCTGCAACATCAATCCGACCTTCTTCCATCCTCGCGCCGACTACCTGTTGCGCGTGCACGGCATGAGCATGAAGGACATCGGTATTTTCGATGGTGACCTGCTGGCAGTGCACACCACTCGCGAAGCGCGTAACGGCCAGGTTGTGGTCGCCCGTATCGGCGACGAAGTGACGGTCAAACGCTTCAAGCGCGAAGGCAGCAAAGTCTGGCTGATCGCCGAGAACCCCGAGTTCGCCCCTATCGAAGTCGACCTGAAAGATCAGGAACTGGTGATCGAAGGCTTGAGTGTCGGCGTCATTCGCCGCTAAAGGAGGCTCCATGCAGTTCCCACACACACCTCAGCAAACACAACTGCCTTTATTCGAAGCGTTTCTGGCGCAGCCGATAGCGCCGATTCTGAAAGACGTGGTCGAGCGTGACTGGAATGCCAAACCTGACGCCTTCAGTGAGCTGTCACTGCGGGGTGCGGCCGGGAACTGCCTGAACCTGCTCGCGCCGATCCTGCGTGAGCTCAGCGAAGATCAGGATGCGCGCTGGCTGACGCTGATCGCTCCACCCGCCAGCCTTACACAAGCATGGCTACGCGATGCCGGCCTGAACCGCGAGCGCATCCTGCTGCTGCAACCGCGCGGCACTCAAAGTGCCCAGCAACTGGCCTGCGAAGCGTTGCGCCTGGGTCGCAGCCATACCGTAGTCACCTGGCTCAACCCGCTGAATGCCAATTCACGGCAACAACTGATCAGCGCCGCGCGGACGGGCGAAGCTCAGAGTCTGAATATTCGTTTGGGTTGATTGCTGGATAATGCGCGCTGTGTGAAGCGCAGGGCTTCTCCAGGGACAGAGAAGCCGATCTGTAGCGCAAACGACCGAGAAACGGCCAAGGCGCGATCAATGAAGAACCCGCGGCCCCTCATCCTTATCAAACTCACCTTCAACCATGCGACCTGCCATCTGCACGCCAACGCTCAACATCGCTTTGGCGATTTCAACGTGCTGGCCTTGCAGGAACGCTTTGGCGTCCTCGGAGAAATCCAGCGTCACCAGAGAACCTTCGTCCTCAGCCCTGCGCAGTTCGATTCGGCCGTCTGGTAACTCGACAATCTCTAGAAAGGACGTTGGCATATAGGTCTGTTCTCCACGAAAGGCAGCGATTATATAGACATCATTCGAGCTTCGCTCGGGATCTTGACCAGCAGCATGTTTCAGATTGCCACTGCGCCAAACTACCTCAGCACTCGTTCAAGCCTTCCCGGAAACGCAGGGCCAGACCTTTGAGGTTCTGCCGCCAGCTCTCCAACTCCTCTCGACTTAGCTCTTCTGGCGGCTCTTCTTCATCAAGATTAATCGCTTGAATCAGCGGCTGCGTTACGTCGCCTTTCGGCTTGCGTGGTGCCCTCGGTGGCTGAAACAGTGCTGCGTGCGCCGCCAGCAGTTTCGCCAGCCAGGTTTCCGGATTACCGGCCAGCTCGACCATTTCGGCCAGCTCCGGGATCGCTATCGATTCCAGCACTTCGCGCTTCAACAACTCCTCTGCCCGCGGCGATTGGGCCTGCGGCAGACGATAGAAGCCAGCAATCTCATGGCACAAACCCAGCAGTGCGCCGTATAAGTGGAACAACGCCGACTCACGCCCGGCCTGGATCAGCGCCAGAGAATTCATCGCCCGCCCCTCTTCAGCACGAGCCAGAGCTTCGAGTGACAGGCCGGCGAAATAGATCTTCTGGTTGGTGCGGGTATAGAGTTCGTGGGCCATGACGGCAGCCTCCACAACGAAATAATTGCTTCACACAGGCCCGGCAGTGTCATGGATCAGCCGATGCCAGCGCAAGCACAAAACAAAAAGGCCGCATGAAATCCCGAAGGTTTCATGCGGCCTTTTTGTTGTTGAGACTAACGCTTACTCAGCCTTGGCCTTTGCGCTGCGCTTGTCTTCAACTGTCCACTTGCCGCCATCGTAGTACGCCTTCCAGCCCGTAGGCTTGCCGTCGACTTCGGTCTGCACGTATTGCTCCTTGGTCTTGCGGCTGTAGCGGATGACCGCTGGAAGGCCGTCAGGATCCTTTTGCGGAGCCTCGCACAGGAAGTGATATTTCGGATCAATCTCGTCCTTGTGCGGCAGAATCTCGATCACCAGCGGGGCGCGGGTCTCGCGGTTTTTCGGAAACTGACTGGCGGCCAGGAACAGCCCGGAGGCACCGTCCCGCAGGATGTAGGTGTCGTTGACCTTTTCGCATTTCAGCTCAGGCATCTTCACCGGATCCATCTTCGGCGGCGCTGCATCACCGCTCTTCAGCAGTTTGCGCGTGTTCTTGCACTCAGGGTTGGTGCAACCGAAGAACTTGCCGAAACGGCCGGTCTTGAGCTGCATCTCGCTGCCGCACTTGTCGCACTCAAGACTCGGACCTTCGTAGCCCTTGATGCGATAGCTGCCCTCTTCGATTTCGTAACCGGCGCAATCCGGGTTGTTGCCGCAGATGTGCAACTTGCGCTTTTCGTCCAGCAGGTAAGCGTCCATCGCCGTGCTGCAGATCGGGCAGCGATGCTTGCCACGCAGTACCAGCGACTCCGATTCTCCCTCGTCGTCCGCGGCGATTTCATCGCCTGGCACCAGGTTGACCGTGGCCTTGCAACGTTCTTTCGGCGGCAGGCTGTAGCCCGAGCAGCCGAGGAACACGCCAGTCGATGCGGTACGAATCTGCATCGGACGACCGCAGGTGGTGCACGGAATGTCAGTCATGACCGGCTGGTTGGCGCGCATGCCGCTGTCCGGGTTTTCCGCTACTTCGAGTTTCTTTTTGAAGTCGCCGTAGAACTCGTCGAGCACGTTTTTCCAGTCGCGTTCGCCCTGCGCCACGTCATCGAGATTCTCCTCCATGCCGGCGGTGAAGCCGTAGTCCATGAGATTGGAGAAGCTCTCGGACAGACGTTCGGTGACGATGTCACCCATCTTTTCCGAGTAGAAACGACGGTTGTGCAAGGTCACATAACCGCGATCCTGAATGGTCGAAATGATTGCAGCGTAAGTCGAAGGACGACCGATGCCGCGTTTTTCCATTTCCTTGACCAGACTGGCTTCGGAGTAACGCGCCGGTGGCTTGGTGAAGTGTTGCGACGGATCGAGCTTGATCAGCTTCATCACATCGCCCTGGGCCATGTCCGGCAGCACGTCGTCATCGCCGGGCTTGGCAATTTGCGGCATCACACGGGTGTAACCGTCAAACTTGAGGATACGGCCCTTGGCGCGCAGCTCGAAGTCGCCAGCACCGACGCTGACGGTGGTCGACAGGTATTGCGCCGGCAGCATCTGGCAGGCGAGGAACTGACGCCAGATCAGCTCGTACAGACGCTCAGCATCGCGCTCCATGCCCGCCAGCTTGCTTGGCGTGGTATTGGCGTCGGACGGACGAATCGCTTCGTGGGCCTCCTGCGCGCCTTCCTTGCTGCTATAAACGTTCGGCGTTTCCGGCAGGTACTTCTTGCCGAATTCGTCCTCGATGTAAGTGCGCGCCATCGCCACGGCGTCGGCCGAGAGATTGGTCGAGTCGGTACGCATATAAGTGATGTAGCCGGCTTCGTACAGACGCTGGGCCATCATCATGGTTTTCTTCACGCCGAAACCGAGGCGGTTGCTCGCAGCCTGCTGCAAGGTCGACGTGATGAACGGCGCCGAGGGTTTGCTGCTGGTCGGCTTGTCTTCACGCTTGACGATGCTGTAGCTGGAAGACTTGAGTTTCTCCAGCGCGGCCATGGCCTGGGCTTCGTTCAGCGGCTTGAAGGCTTCGCCTTTTTCGCGAGCCACTTCGAAACGCACGGTCGAGCCTTTGGCAGTGCCGAGATCAGCGTGCACTTCCCAGTATTCTTCAGGAATGAACGCACGGATTTCTCGCTCACGCTCGACCACCAGCTTCACGGCAACCGATTGCACGCGACCGGCGGACAGCCCACGGGCGATTTTGGCCCACAGCAACGGCGACACCATGTAGCCAACCACGCGGTCGAGGAAGCGACGCGCCTGCTGGGCGTTGACACGATCAATGTCCAGTTCGCCCGGCTCGGAGAAGGCTTCCTGGATCGCCTTTTTGGTGATCTCGTTGAACACCACGCGCTTGTAGCGGCTGTCGTCACCACCGATGGCTTCGCGCAGGTGCCAGGCAATGGCTTCCCCCTCGCGATCCAAGTCGGTTGCGAGATAGATGGTGTCAGCATCCTTGGCGAGCCGGCGCAGCTCTTCGATGACTTTCTCTTTGCCGGGAAGGATCTCGTACTTGGCCTTCCAGCCGTGTTCGGGATCGACGCCCATACGCGAGACCAGCTGCTTGCGCGCTTTGTCTTTCGGCGAGAGCACCGGACCTTCGCCCGCAGCAGCCTTGCCACGCTTGGCGGCTGGCTCTTTGCTGGCGCTAGCCGAACCGCTGGTGGGCAGGTCTCGGATATGGCCGATACTCGACTTCACCACGTATTGGTTACCCAGATACTTGTTGATGGTCTTGGCCTTAGCCGGGGATTCCACAATGACCAGCGATTTGCCCATGGATCAGAAAATTCCTGAATTCTAGAAGTGAAAGGCGGTTGGCGCCTGACGCGGCACCGCTATATATAGTTGATACAAGGTGAGGTCAAGCGCAGGGTTCTTTGCGCAGTTGCCTCAAACCTTGTCAAAAAGGCTCGGTTCGGCTTGCACCAAAGCAAAGCGCGGCACCTGCTCGCCGTCAACCTCGACCGACTCGGCGAACATGCTCAACGGGCGCACCCAAAAGCCGTAATCGCCATACAGGGCTTGGTAAAAGACCACTTCTTCTTCGGTTTCGGAATGCCGCGCAACACTGAATACACGGTATTGCGGACCTTTGTAATGTTGGTAGAGCCCAGGTTGTATCGGCATGCTTCGGCCCTCACTGAAATCTTTTCAAAAATAAATAAAAAACCCAAAAACAAAAACCGGGGCACTGGGCCCCGGCTTCCATCGACGAGACGCTTAAACGCGTTCGAAGACGGTGGAGATGCCTTGGCCGAGACCAATGCACATAGTGGCCACCCCGAAGGTGCCGCTATTCTGCTTCATCACGTTCAACAGGGTGCCGGAAATACGCGCACCGGAGCAACCGAACGGGTGACCCAGGGCGATTGCGCCGCCGTGCAGGTTAACCTTCTCGTTCATCTTGTCGAGCACTTTCAGATCTTTCAGCACTGGCAGAGCCTGTGCGGCGAAAGCTTCGTTGAGCTCGAAGAAGTCGATATCGTTGATGCCGAGGCCCGCACGCTTCAAGGCTTTTTGTGTCGCCGGCACTGGACCATAGCCCATGATTGCCGGATCCACACCCGCCACCGCCATCGAACGGATTACTGCCATAGGCTGGATACCCAGGTCCTGGGCGCGCTGCGCCGACATCACGATCATGCACGAAGCACCGTCAGTGATCTGCGACGAAGTACCGGCAGTCACGGTGCCGCCCTTCGGATTGAAAGCCGGCTTGAGCGCCGCCAGACTTTCCAGGGTGGTTTCCGGACGAATGGTTTCGTCGTAGTCGTACAGTTTCAGGAAACCGTTCTCGTCGTAACCCTGCATCGGGATGATTTCGTCCTTGAACTTGCCTTCCACGGTTGCCTTGTGAGCCAACTGGTGGGAACGCACGCCAAAGGCATCCTGCTGCTCGCGGGTGATGCCGTGCATCTTGCCGAGCATTTCAGCGGTCAGACCCATCATGCCCGAGGCTTTCGCCGCGTACAGCGACATGTGCGGGTTCGGATCGACACCGTGCATCATGCTCACGTGGCCCATGTGCTCGACGCCGCCGACCACGAACACGTCACCGTTGCCGGTCATGATCGCTTGCGCAGCAGTGTGCAGCGCGCTCATCGACGAACCGCACAGACGGCTGACGGTCTGGCCTGCGGAGGTGTGCGGGATCTGAGTCATCAGCGACGCCATGCGTGCGATGTTCCAGCCCTGCTCCAGGGTCTGGTTGACGCAACCCCAGATCACGTCCTCGACTTCCGCCGGGTCGACCTTGCTGTTGCGTTCCAGCAGTTTGCTGATCAGGTGCGCCGACATGTCTTCGGCGCGGGTATTGCGGTGCATGCCGCCCTTGGAGCGGCCCATCGGAGTACGACCGAAGTCGACAATCACGACGTCTCTAGGATTCAAGCTCATAAGTTCACTCTCACTCTAGTTGGGGGCGCTTAACCGAAGAAGCTCTGGCCGTTTTTGGCCATTTCGCGCAGCTTCGCGGTCGGGTGGTACAGCGCGCCCAAATCAGCGTACTGGTCAGCCAGGGCAACGAACTCGGCAACACCGATCGAATCGATGTAGCGCAGCGCACCGCCACGGAATGGAGGGAAACCGATACCGTAGACCAGACCCATGTCGGCTTCGGCGGCGGTTTCAACGATGCCGTCTTCCAGGCAACGCACGGTTTCCAGGCACAGCGGGATCATCATCCAGTTGATGATGTCTTCGTCAGTGACTTCGCGCTGCTCGTAAACGATCGGCTTGAGCACTTCGAGTACCGACGGATCGGCGACTTTCTTCTGCTTGCCTTTCTTGTCGGCCTCGTAGGCGTAGAAGCCCTTGCCGTTCTTCTGGCCCAGGCGCTTGGCTTCGTACAGCACGTCGATGGCCGAGCGACGGTCATCCTTCATGCGGTCCGGGAAACCTTCAGCCATCACGTCACGACCGTGGTGGCCGGTGTCGATGCCGACCACGTCCATCAGGTACGCAGGACCCATTGGCCAGCCGAATTTCTCCATGACCTTGTCGATACGCACGAAGTCGACACCGGCGCTGACCAGTTTGGCGAAACCGCCGAAGTACGGGAACAGCACGCGGTTGACCAGGAAGCCCGGGCAGTCGTTGACGACGATCGGGTTCTTGCCCATTTTCTTCGCATAGGCAACGGTTGTCGCGATCGCCAGCTCGCTGGACTTCTCGCCACGGATCACTTCCACCAGCGGCATCATGTGCACCGGGTTGAAGAAGTGCATGCCGACGAAGTTTTCCGGACGCTTGAGGGCTTTGGCCAGCAGGCTGATGGAAATGGTCGAGGTGTTGGACGCGAGGATGGTGTCCTCTTTGACCTTGTCTTCGACTTCAGCCAGTACCGCTTGCTTGACCTTCGGGTTCTCGACCACAGCTTCGACAACCAGATCGACGTGACCGAAGTCACCGTACGACAGCGTCGGACGAATGCCGTTGAGCACTTCAGCCATTTTCGCGGCGGTCATGCGACCCTTGTCAACGCGGCCGACCAGCAGCTTGGCGGCTTCAGCCAGACCCTGCTCGATACCGTGCTCGTTGATGTCCTTCATCAGGATCGGCGTGCCTTTGGAAGCCGACTGGTAGGCGATACCGCCACCCATGATACCGGCGCCCAGTACAGCGGCCTGCTTCACGTCTTTGGCGATTTCGTCGTAGGCCTTGGCCTTTTTCTTCAGTTCCTGATCGTTCAGGAACAGGCCGATCAGGCTCTGCGCGGCAGAGGTTTTCGCCAGTTTGACGAAGCCTGCTGCTTCCACTTCCAGCGCTTTGTCGCGACCGAAGTTCGCGGCCTTCTGGATAGTCTTGATCGCTTCGACCGGCGCCGGGTAGTTCGGACCGGCCTGACCAGCTACAAAACCTTTGGCGGTTTCGAAAGCCATCATTTGCTCAATGGCGTTCAACTTGAGTTTTTCAAGTTTCGGCTGACGCTTGGCTTTGTAATCGAACTCGCCAGAGATGGCGCGCTTGATCAGCTCAAGGGCAGCTTCCTGCAGCTTCTCAGGGGCGACCACAGCGTCGACGGCGCTGACTTTCAGCGCGTCTTCAGGACGGTTTTCCTTGCCGGCGGCAATCCACTCGATGGCGTTGTCGACACCGATCAGGCGTGGCAGACGTACGGTACCGCCGAAGCCTGGGTAGATGCCCAGTTTGACTTCCGGCAGACCGATCTTGGCCTTGGTGGACATGACGCGATAGTCGGCCGCCAGGCACATTTCCAGACCGCCACCGAGGGCGATGCCGTTGATGGCCGCGACAGTTGGCACGTTGAGGTCTTCGAAATCGCTGAAGATCTTGTTGGCTTCGAGATTGCCAGCAACCAGCTCGGCATCCGGCAGCTTGAAGTTGTCGACAAATTCGGTGATGTCGGCGCCGACGATGAATACGTCCTTGCCGCTGCTGACGATCACACCCTTGATCGAAGCATCTGCCTTGATGGTGTCTACGGCCTGACGCAGTTCGTTCAGGGTTAGACGGTTGAACTTGTTGACGGACTCACCCTTGAGGTCGAATTTCAATTCGACGATACCACTTTCAAGAGCTTTAACCGTGATGGCTTTACCTTCGTAAATCATCAACTGATCTCCACGATATGGAAGCTGAACAGTACACGTCGGACGCAGGCTTATGGCTCAGAAGGACGCTTTGTTCGTCGATGCTGACACCGTCCGCCTGGCACACCCGCCAACGCGATAGTCGGGATTCTGTAGGAGCAGTCTGTAAGACAAACGCTCAATTCATACGCCCGTTTGATTCGGGTACGTCACCTTCACGGAATTTCCGACAATTGTCAATCGCCCTAAATTCGGGCTGAAACGCGACTTTGCAGTCATTTCTGCACCATAATGAGCAGCAACACTCGCCCCGATGTTCAACCATTCATAGAATCAATAGTTAGAAAAGTCGCCCTAATTTCCGCCGAGCCCTGTGCAGAAGGCTACGCTGGGTGGACAGCGAGGAAATTTGCCGAGGCAATCAAAGCGCCTGCGGCAAAAAAGATTACCGGCCTGCCTGGCCAACCCGCCCGACGAATCATGTCGGGCTTTTTATTGCGCGTCTGCCAGACGCTCCGCACCGTTGCAGTGAGAAAAATCGCCGCTTCACGCCAGCGCTTTCAACGTCGTGTCGATATCCTGCAGAACCGTCGCCTCGCCCTTCTCGCCCCAATACAACGCGATCATCTGCTTGTCCGCTTCGATTTTGAAAACATTACCCGGCAATTTTTCGAAATAATCGAGCAGCGCCCGCTCATCGCAGACTTCCTGCCATTGATTGACCCAAACGCCCGGGGTTTTCTGCCAGTAGGTCCAGCACGCAGGTTGACTGCCACGCCGCGGCCGGTGGTACTGGGCGCAGGGATTCGGCGGCTCCGGCAGCAGCCAATGCGGCCACTCCTGCGGCGCCAGCTGCATGGCCAGGCCGATGCGTCGCGCCTCCATGCGCAAGGCCATGCGCCCGCTCTGCGTGCGCGATGGGCGTAACCAAGCCAATGGACTTAAAACTACCAGCAGGATTGACACCACCAGCCAGACCGTCATATCTGTACTCCCGATTTTTGATGAGCCCATTGTGTCACTAGCGAACCAATGCGCTTGAAACCAGCCATACTTACCAATATCGAACCCTCAGGAGGAGCACCTCATGCCCTACCACCACATACTGGTCGCCGTAGATCTGACCGAAGAGTGCGACCCTGTGATCCACCGCGCCCGCGAGCTGTCGGTGAGCAACGCTGCGAAGTTGTCGCTGGTGCATATCGTTGAACCTATGGCCATGGCCTTCGGTGGCGACGTGCCAATGGACCTGTCACAACTGCAACAACAGCAGTTTGATCAGGCCAAGGAGCGTCTTGAAAAACTCAAATCGAAATACCCCGAGCTCGAAGGCGCCAATTGCCATCTGACCTACGGCCAGCCACGCCAGGAAATCCATCATTTCGCCAAGGAACAAGCGTGCGATCTGATCGTGGTCGGAAGCCATGGCCGTCATGGCCTGGCGCTGCTGCTCGGCTCGACCGCGAATGATGTGCTACATGGCGCGCCATGCGATGTATTGGCGGTGCACCTGGTCAAACGCTGATCTGTCTTGCTCTTTGTGGGAGCGAGCCTGCTCGCGAATACGTCGGCACATCAATATGAGTGCTGCCTGACACACCGCTTTCGCGAGCAAGCTCGCTCCCACAGTTGACCTGCTCCCGCCTGTAGATCGCATTACATATGAAAAGCCCGGCGCTCATCACTGAGCGCCGGGCTTTTTCACATCAGCAGCAATCAGGCATCCAGCTCGGCCCAACGCTCCACCAACGCATCCAGCTCGGCCTGCAATTGCTCCAGCGAAGCAATCACCTTGGCCGTTTCCGCCGGCGGACGCTGGTAGAAACCGGCTTCAGCCATTTCCGCTTCAACCGCGGCGATCTGCTGCTCCTTGGCGTCGATGTCGCCCGGCAAGGCTTCCAGTTCGCGCTGCAGCTTGTAGCTCAGTTTCTTCTTGGCAACCGGAGCGGCAGCGGCAGGCGCAGCCACTGGAGCCGGCTCCGCGGTAACCACCGCCGAATTCAGGTCAGCCTTGCCCGATTTGCTTTCAGTCACGCCCAGCAGACGCGGCGAGCCGCCTTGGCGGATCCAGTCCTGATAGCCACCGACGTATTCACGAACCTTGCCTTCACCTTCGAAGACCAGGGTGCTGGTCACCACGTTATCGAGGAATGCCCGGTCGTGGCTGACCATCAGCACGGTGCCGTTGAAGGTCAGCAGCACTTCTTCGAGCAGCTCGAGGGTTTCCACATCGAGGTCGTTGGTCGGTTCGTCGAGGACCAGCAAGTTCGCCGGTTTGCTGAACAGCTTCGCCAGCAACAGACGCGCACGCTCACCACCGGACAATGCCTTGACCGGCGTACGCGCACGCTGCGGGCTGAACAGGAAGTCACCGAGGTAACTCAGCACATGGCGGCTCTGACCGTCGATATCGATAAAGTCGCGACCTTCGGCGACGTTGTCGATCACGGTTTTTTCCAGATCCAGCTGATGGCGCAACTGATCGAAGTACGCCACGTCGATGCGCGTGCCCTCTTCCACTTTACCGCTGGTCGGTTGCAAACCGCTGAGCATCAGTTTCAACAGCGTGGTCTTGCCGGTACCGTTGGCGCCGAGCAGGCCGATACGGTCGCCGCGCTGCAGGACCATGGAGAAATCCTTGATCAGGAAAGGCCCGCCCGGATGCGCAAAGCTGACATTCTCGAGCACCATCACCTGTTTGCCGGACTTGTCCGCGGTTTCCAGCTGGATGTTGGCTTTGCCGGTACGCTCGCGACGCTCACTGCGCTCAACACGCAGGGCTTTCAGCGCGCGGACGCGACCTTCATTACGGGTACGCCGGGCCTTGATGCCCTGACGGATCCACACTTCTTCCTGAGCAAGACGCTTGTCGAACAGCGCGTTGGCGGTTTCTTCAGCGGCCAGCGCAGCTTCTTTGTGCACGAGGAAACTGGCGTAGTCGCCGTTCCAGTCGATCAGTCCACCGCGATCCAGTTCAAGAATGCGCGTGGCGAGGTTTTGCAGGAAGGAACGGTCGTGCGTGATGAACAGCACGGCGCCCTGGAAATCTTTCAACGCCTCTTCGAGCCAGGCAATCGCACCGATGTCCAGGTGGTTGGTCGGTTCGTCGAGCAGCAGCAGATCCGGTTCGGACACCAGCGCCTGCGCCAGCAGCACGCGACGACGCCAGCCACCGGACAGCTCGGCGAGGGTCTTGTCGGCCGGCAGTTGCAGGCGGCTGAGGGTGCTGTCGACCAGCGTCTGCAAGCGCCAGCCGTCACGGGCTTCGAGATCGTGCTGGACGTGCATCAGCTTGTCCAGATCAGCGTCGGTGACGATGTTCTGGCTCAGATGGTGGTATTCGGCGAGCAAGGCGCCAACACCGTCGAGGCCTTCAGCCACCACATCGAATACCGTCCGGTCGTCGGCCACCGGCAATTCTTGCGGCAATTCGCCGATTTTCAGACCGGGGGCACGCCACACCGAGCCGTCATCAGGCTTCTGGTCGCCCTTGACCAGTTTCATCATGCTGGACTTGCCAGTGCCGTTGCGGCCGATGATGCACACCCGCTCACCACGGGCGATCTGCCAGGACACCTTGTCCAACAACGGCATAGCGCCGAACGCAAGGGACACATCGCTGAATTTGAGCAGGGTCATGAGCTTCTCCAAAAACCGGGCGCGCATTCTACCTGACTTGAGGCTCCAGCAGGCCGGCAATTTGTCTGTCGAAGCACTCTGCACAACAATTGTTGCGAACTTGTGCAGCGAGGCGCGCAAAGCTTTCGCCGCTTGCTGGCAAAAGGCTAAGCTACAGGCAATTCAGTGCGGATTCCGATCGGCACTTGTCATGATTTCTCTGCCCGGATGTCTCATGCGCAGTCGCCTTTTCAGTGTTTTGTCCTGCTTGTTTCTCACCGCCACTGCCGCTCAATCCGTCCAGGCGGTGGACCTTTCTACCCAGCGCCAATATTACGATGAAGCCAAGCGCGCCTTGGCCAAAGGCGATACCGGCCCGTATTTCCGCTACAGCCAGGCGCTGGCCGATTATCCGCTGGAACCATACCTGGCCTACGACGAACTGACCGCGCGGCTGAAAACCGCGAGCAACGCGGAGATCGAGAAGTTCCTCGCCGAACACGGTGATTTGCCGCAAGCCAACTGGATGAAGCTGCGCTGGTTGCGCTGGCTCGCCGACCGCGGCGACTGGGCGACCTTCGTCAAGTATTACGATCCGAAACTGAATTTCACCGAACTCGACTGCCTCAACGCGCAGTACCAGATCAGCCACGACAAGAAAGCCGAAGGCTATGCCAGTGCGGAAAAACTCTGGCTGACCGGCAAATCGCAACCGGCTGCGTGTGACGCCCTATTCGGCATCTGGGCCGCCGATGGCCAGCTAACCGAGCAGAAACGCTGGGAGCGCACCAAACTTGCCGCGCAGGCCCGCAACTATCCGCTGGCCAACAGCCTGATCAACGGCCTGACCACCCTCGCCCCACGCGGTCGTTTGCTGGTCGACGTGGCGCAGAAACCCGAACTGCTCAACCAGCCGTCGCGCTTCACCCCGGCCGATGAGCCGATGTCCGGCGTCGTCAGCCTCGGCCTGCGACGCCTTGCTCGGCAGGACCCGGACAAGGCCATGGCTCTGCTCGACGGTTACGCCAGCAGCATGCATTTCTCTCGCGATGAAAAAGTCGCGATCGCCCGCGAGATCGGCTTGACCCTGGCGCGCCGTTTCGACAGCCGCGCGCTGGATGTCATGACCAAATACGATCCGGAGCTGCGCGACAACACCGTCTCGGAATGGCGCATGCGCCTGCTGCTGCGTCTGGCACGCTGGAATGATGCCTACGAGCTGACCAAACGCCTGCCGCAAGACCTTGCCACCACCAACCGTTGGCGCTACTGGCAGGCGCGCAGCCTGGAACTGGCCCAGCCGCAGAATCCGCAAGCGCTGACCCTGTACAAGAATCTGGCGCGGGAACGTGACTTCTACGGCTTCCTCGCGGCTGATCGCTCGCAATCGCCTTACTCGCTGAACAACAAGCCGCTGGTGCTCAGCCAAGCGTTGATCAACAAGGTTCGTAACACCCCCGGCGTGCGCCGCGCGCTGGAGTTCCATGCACGCGGGCAGATCGTCGATGGGCGCCGCGAGTGGTATCACGTCAGCCGTCATTTCAACCGCGATGAAATGGTCGCCCAGGCCAAACTGGCCTACGACCTGAAATGGTACTTCCCGGCGATCCGCACGATCAGTCAGGCGCAGTACTGGGACGATCTGGACATCCGCTTCCCGATGGCTCATCGCGATACACTCGTGCGTGAAGCCAAGGTTCGCGGCCTGCATTCGAGCTGGGTGTTCGCCATCACCCGGCAGGAAAGCGCCTTCATGGACGACGCGCGCTCCGGCGTCGGCGCCAGCGGTCTGATGCAATTGATGCCTGGCACGGCCAAGGAAACCGCGCGCAAGTTCAGCATCCCCCTGGCCTCACCGCAGCAAGTGCTCGATCCGGACAAGAACATCCAGCTCGGCGCTGCTTACCTCAGCCAGGTACACAGCCAGTTCAACGGCAACCGCGTGCTCGCCTCCGCCGCTTACAACGCCGGCCCCGGCCGCGTGCGTCAGTGGCTGCGCGGCGCCGATCACCTGAGCTTTGACGTCTGGGTGGAAAGCATCCCGTTCGATGAAACCCGCCAGTATGTGCAGAACGTGTTGTCGTACTCGGTGATCTACGGGCAAAAGCTAAACTCGCCGCAACCTTTGGTGGATTGGCATGAGCGGTATTTTGATGATCAATGAGCAGGCAGCGACCGCCGGAGAATGAAAAATGCCCGTATCGTGAGATACGGGCATTTTTTATGGCGGATTACTGGGTCGTTTACTGGGTCGGTTAATCAGGCTGACCATCATTAAACTGCAACGCCGCCAGCCGCGCGTACAGCGGATTACTGGCGATCAATTGCTGATGTGTCCCCACCGCTACCAGCTTGCCTTGATCCATCACCGCAATCCGATCAGCGTTCTTCACCGTGGCCAACCTGTGAGCGATCACCAGCGTGGTGCGGTTCTCCATCAGCGTTGGCAGGGCCTGCTGGATCAGATGTTCGCTCTGTGCGTCGAGGGCGCTGGTGGCTTCGTCCAGCAACAGGATCGGCGCGTCCACCAGCAAGGCGCGGGCAATGGCCAAGCGCTGGCGCTGACCGCCGGACAACCCGAGGCCGCCATCTCCCAGATGAGTTTGATAGCCGTCCGGCATTTGTTCGATGAAGTCGTGGGCGTGGGCAATTCGCGCAGCTTCCTTGACTTGCGCAAGCGTGGCGGTCGGGCAGCCATAGCGAATGTTCTCCTCCACACTGCCGAAAAACAGCGCCGGGGTTTGCGAGACCAGCGCGAAACAGCGGCGCAGATCAAGCGGGTCAAGGCTGGTAAGCGGCACGCCATCGAGCAGGATCTGACCCTCGCGCGGATCGTAAAAGCGCAGCAACAGGTCGTAGACCGTGGACTTACCCGCGCCCGAGGGCCCCACCAACGCCAGGGTTTCGCCCGCCCTCACTGTCAGATTCAAGCCATCGACGGCGTAGCTTTCCGGACGCGAGGGGTAGGAAAAGCGCACGTCGCGCAGTTCAAGTTCACCTTTGACTCGCGCTGGCAAAGTGACCAGTCCGGTCAACGGTGGCTGGATGATGTTTTCCGAACGCAGCAACTCTGCGATGCGTTCTGCTGCGCCAGCAGCACGCTGCAGTTCGCCGATCACTTCGCTCAGCGTGCCGAACGCGCTGCCGACGATCAGGCTGTAGAAAACGAATGCCGCCAACTCACCGGCTGATATCCGCCCCGCCATCACATCCATGCCGCCGACCCACAACATCACCGCCACCGCGCCCAGCACGAGCACGATCACTAGGGTGATCAACCACGCCCTCTGGAAGATCCTTTTACGCGCGGTTTCGAACGCTTGCTCGACGGTCGAGGCGAAACGCTGCTCGTCCTGCACCTGGTGGTTGTAGGCCTGCACAGTTTTGATCTGGCCGAGGGTTTCCGACACATAGCTGCCAATGTCGGCGATGCGGTCCTGGCTCTGGCGCGACAGATTGCGCACGCGGCGGCCGAAAATCAGGATCGGCGCGATCACCAGCGGTAACGCAATCACAACGATGCTGGTGAGTTTGGGATTTGTAATGAACAGCAAAACCACACCACCGATGACCATCAGCAGGTTGCGCAGGAACAGCGAGAGCGACGAGCCGATCACCGATTGCAGCAGCGTGGTATCAGCGGTCAGGCGCGACTGGATTTCCGAGCTGCGGTTGTCCTCATAAAAGCCCGGATGCAGATACACCAAGTGATTGAACACCTGACGGCGAATGTCGGCGACCACGCGCTCGCCAATCCACGAAACAAGATAGAACCGCGCAAAAGTGCCCAGTGCCAGCCCGAGCACCAGCAGCATGAAAATGCCGATGGACTGATTGAGCAGATGTGGCGACCGGGTCATGAAACCCTGATCGACCAACAACTTGATGCCCTGCCCCATCGACAGGGTAATGCCGGCGGTGACGATCAGCGCGAGTAAAGCGCCGAAGGCATGCCAGCGGTACGGCAGGAGAAAATGACTGGTCAGGCGCAGGGCGCGCCGGTGTCGGGAAGAAAGCATGGAGATCATGGAGTTCACGTCTGCGCAGATGGATCGGGCCAGCCTACAGGTTCAGATGGGGTGGAACTCTGTAAATCACAATGAGTCAGGTTAAATATGCCCGGGATGTCCGGATGCTAGAAACGATTGGTCTAAGGTTGCGGTTGAGACCGGCGGTCAATTCTGTTTGAGTAGAGATGCCGCCCGCCGACAGACCGCAGGGAGTTGTCACAGCCTGGTCACGTGGCGGTTTTAACTTAGGCACACAACCTGAAGAGGAGACAGGCCATGTCCTTGCAACACAGCAGCGAAGACAAGATTGAAGTGATCCGCACCAAACCCGACCAGTCTCTGGGTTGCTCGATTATCGATGAGCAGGGCCGCGAAGTACCGATCACTGAAGACATGATCCAGGACGCTTGCCGCGAGCTGGAGAAGCGATTGGTCAAGCCTGCCGAACAAGAATGATGTAGCCACCGTCTTCCTGACCCGGCCCTGATTGGCCGGGTTTTTTATGCTCCTGATTTAGCTGCAAATCGTGTAGGAGCTGCCGAAGGCTGCGATCTTTTGATCTTCAAAAAGCAAGATCAAGAGATCGCAGCCTCGTTTCACTCGACAGCTCCTACAAGACACGGATTGCCCCAAGCGCCGCCACAATCTGCCGCAACACCGGCGACTCCCCTTCAATCCGCACCTTCAGCCCTTCGATCTCGCGTCGCACCGGATACTGCTTGCGCAACACATCAAACGCCGTACGCTGTTCAGCGACATTTCCCACCAGGCTGCGGCGAAAATCCGCATCATCCCGGCGCGGGTCGTACACACCCCGGCACAGCATCGCCAGCGCCCACGCCGGATCGCTGTCACCGTGCAAGGAAATTTCCGACAACCACGGCGCTGGCAACAGATCACTCAACTGGATAACCGCAGGTTGGCCGCTGAAAGCACAGTAGGCCTGATAGATCTGCGCGGTCCCGCGTTGCTTGCCGTCGAGGCTGTAACCGGCAATATGTGGCGTGGCCAATACGCAGAGCTCGGCCAGCGCAACATCAACTTCGGGTTCTTTTTCCCAGACATCGAGCACTGCCTGCAGGTCCTCGCGCTCCAGCAGCACCTCACGCAGCGCAACGTTATCCACCACAGGGCCGCGCGCCGCATTGATCAGCCAGGCACCCTGCTTGAGTTGCTGCAAACGCTGTTGATCGAACAGGTGCCAGGTTGCAGAGTCGCCGCTGCGGGTCAATGGCGTATGCAGACTGATCACGTCGCACTGCTCGATGATCTGCTCAAGGCTGAGATAATCGCCGCCCTCGGCAGCCTGACGTGGCGGATCGCAAACCTTGACGTTCCAGCCCAGGCCCTTCAGGACCTTGATCAAACGCCCCCCCACTTCACCGGCGCCGACGACGCCGTAAGTACGCTGAGTCAGATCCGCGCCTTCGATTTCGGCCAGCGTCATCAGACTGCCCAGAACGTAATCGACCACGCCACGGGCATTGCAACCCGGCGCGCTCGACCAGCAGATCCCGGCCTCGTTGAAATAATCCAGATCCAGATGATCGGTGCCGATGGTGCAGGTGCCGACAAAGCGCACCTTGCTGCCTTCAAGCAGCGCACGATTGACGTTGGTCACCGAACGCACCAGCAACACATCGGCCTGCTCGACCGTTGCACGGTCAATGGAGCGGCCCGGCACTCGGCGGATGTCGCCAAAACCGGCAAAAAAGGCATCGAGCAGCGGGATATTTTCGTCGGCAACAATCAGCATGGCGGGCTCCTTGGGCGGATCGGCAGTTTAGGTGCAGACGCGCCGATCAGCCAGCAGGGTTTGCGCTTACAAATACGTAACAGAGGATTTTTCCTGACCGAGGCGTCAGCGGCGTAGAATGCGCCGCGTTGCGCATCAATACTTTCTGGACGCTTTGCCTGTGAACCCTGTAACTGACCAACCTGTCGCCGTCTCGCTGAGCCGCCCTGCGCGGATTCGTCTGGAGCTGAAAAATCTGCTCGCTCTGGCCCTGCCGATCATCATCGCGCAACTGGCGACCACGGCCATGGGCTTCGTCGATGCGGTAATGGCCGGACGCGTCGGGCCCAAGGACCTGGCGGCAGTGGCGCTGGGCAACTCGATCTGGGTTCCGGTGTTTTTGTTGATGACCGGCACCCTGTTGGCCACCACGCCAAAAGTCGCGCAGCGCTTCGGCGCAGGCAAGCACAGCGAAATTGGCCCGATTGTGCGTCAGGCGTTGTGGCTGGCATTGGTAGTCGGATTGATCGCCACCTCGATGCTGGTCGCCGCCGAGCCGGTGCTGCATCTGATGAAGGTCGATCCCGAATTGATCGGCCCGTGCATGCAATATCTGCACGGCATCGCCAGCGGCTTGCCGGCGGTGGCCTTCTATCACGTGCTGCGCTGCACCAGCGACGGCATCGGCCGCACCCGCCCGGCCATGGTGCTGGGCCTGTGCGGTCTGGCATTGAACATCCCGCTGAACTACATCTTCATCTATGGCCACTTCGGCGTACCGGCCATGGGCGGCGTCGGCTGCGGTTGGGCCACGGCGATCGTGATGTGGGTAATGGCGCTGGGCCTGGCCGGGTACGAACGCTGGGCACCGGCCTATCGCTCGAGCGAATTGTTCAGCCGTTTCGACTGGCCGCAGTGGGCGGTGATCAAGCGTCTGCTGTCGATTGGTTTGCCGATCGGCATCGCGGTGTTTGCCGAGTCGAGCATTTTCGCAGTGATTGCGCTGCTGATCGGCAGCCTCGGCGCGACGGTAGTGGCCGGGCATCAGATCGCGCTGAACGTCAGCTCGCTGGTGTTCATGATTCCCTATTCGCTGGGCATGGCGGTCACTGTGCGTGTCGGCCAGGCGCTGGGCCGCGAGGAACCGCGTGAAGCGCGTTTTGCCGCTGGAGTTGGCATGGGCACGGCGCTGGCCTACGCCTGCCTGTCGGCGAGCCTGATGCTGGCGCTGCGCGAGCCGATTGCGGCGATCTATACCGCTGATCCAACGGTGATTCACATTGCCGCGATGCTGATTGTCTATTCGGCGCTGTTCCAGTTTTCCGATGCGATCCAGGTGACCGCCGCCGGCGCACTGCGTGGCTATCAGGACACTCGTGTGACGATGATCCTGACTCTCTTCGCCTACTGGGGCATCGGTCTGCCGGTCGGTTATGCGCTGGGCCTGACCGATTGGCTCGGCGAGCCACGCGGTCCGAGCGGTTTGTGGCAGGGTTTGATCGTCGGCTTGAGCTGCGCGGCGCTGATGCTGTCAATCCGGCTGACACGCAGCGCGCGCAAGCGGATTCGGATCAGCCGTTCGGCGGGCTAAGACTTACTCAGAACAAAAATGTGGGAGCGAACCTGCTCGCGAATGCGCTGTGCCAGTCAGAGCTAATGTCGACTGACACTCCGCTTTCGCGAGCAGGCTCGCTCCCACAGTTGTTTTATGTCTAGCTACTGCTAGGCGTGCTTCTTGCGAATCCAGTACAGATAAGTACCGGCCTCTTCCTGCTGGCTGACCAGTTCGTGGTCAAGAAACACGCAGAACTTGGGGATATCGCGCTTGGTCGAGGGATCGGTGGCGATCACCTTGAGCAGGCCGCCGGGCACCAGGTCGCGAATGTGCTGGTGCAGCATCATCACCGGTTCCGGGCAATTGAGGCCGGTGGCGTCGAGGGTGCCATCGACCGGGGTATCGATCATTTCACTCATGGTTCACTCCAGAAACTGGCCGGCATTGTCGCGCATTGCTCGGGATATCGTCCAACCCATGTGGGAGCGAGCCTGCTCGCGAATGCGGTGTTTCATCCAACATTGATGTCGGCTGACAAGACGCTTTCGCGAGCAGGCTCGCTCCCACAAGAGTTCGCTCTGCTTCAGCGGGATTTGGGTTTTTTGCTGTCGTGCCGGCGCAGATGGCAAGTCACTTCCTCGCGGTCGTGGTACAGCTGCTTGCAGCCGATATCAACCTTGATCCCACGTGCCTTGAAACCATCGGCAATGCGCTCGAGCAGACGTTTCACTTCGGCATAACGCTGTTTCATCGGCAGCTTCAGGTTCACCACTGCTTCGCGGCAATGCCCCTCGCCGATCCATTCTTCCAGCATCGCCGCGTTGCGCGCCGGTTTCTCGACGATGTCGCAAACCATCCAGTCCACCGGCTGCTTCGGCTTGAAGGTAAAACCGTCCGCCATCAGATGCTGGACCAGCCCGGTTTCCATCAGGCTTTCAGCCATCGGGCCGTTGTCGATCGCCGTCACCAGCATGCCCCGGTTGACCAGTTGCCACGTCCAGCCGCCCGGCGCGGCGCCGAGGTCAACGCCAGTCATGTCACCGTGCAGGCGGTCTTCCCACTGATCACGTGGAATGAAGTGATGCCACGCTTCCTCCAGCTTCAAGGTCGACCGGCTGGGCGCCTCGCGAGGAAACTTCAGGCGCGGAATGCCCATCGGCCACATCGCCGAATTGCCGGCATCGGCCATGCCGAGAAACACCTCGCGGCCACTTTTGAAGGTAAGCAACAAACGCGGCTTGCTGGCGTCTTCCACCAGTTTGCCGGCGGCGGTCAGTGCCTTGCGCAGCGGGCCTTCGAACTTTTTGCAAAAATTCGACAGTTCCTTGCCGTCATTGGTATCGACCACTTCCAGCCAAAGGCTGCCAAACACCGGGAAATCGGCCATGTGCGCGAGGATCACGCTGATCCGGTCGTTTTCCGGCAGATCGATGAAAAAGCCGCGCGCCCACTGCCGCGGGAAGATCAATTCGGCGAAACGCTGACCGCGCATCAGGCGTTCGGCGCCGTCCGCTTCAGTGCAGACAAACTCGGCGCAGGCCGCCGCCGTTTTGGCTTTGGCGTAACCGGCCACATTGAGACGGGCGGCCAGGTCGGAAATTTCCGAACAGACTTCGCCTTCGAAGCCGGGCCGGCAATGCATGAATAGGGTGTTCATTCTTACTCCTGGGCAACGGTCGATCATTCGGCCGCTGCGCGATGCTCAAGCCTTGCGTTACCGCAATGCCTGTCACGAAAACCGGCGCATGATAGCCGAAGTCGGAACCTTGGTTCCGTCCATAGAGTCCAGTTATTAGCCAGCTACTCAAAACAGGGCTAGGTTTAGTGCTCTGCCCGTCCCCTCAGTCCGTTGCCGTGCGGACTCAAAGGAGTGATCGTAATGCCGTCCCTCGATAGTCTGAAGTCACTGAAAACCCTACAGATCGACGCCACGACCTACCACTATTTCAGCCTGCCGGAAGCCGCCAAAAGCCTGGGCGACCTCGACAAGCTGCCGATGTCGTTGAAGGTCCTGCTGGAAAATCTGCTGCGCTGGGAAGATGAAAAAACCGTCACCGGCGCTGACCTCAAAGCCATCGCCGCGTGGCTCAAGGAGCGCCGCTCCGATCGGGAAATCCAGTACCGCCCTGCCCGAGTATTGATGCAGGATTTTACCGGGGTCCCCGCCGTAGTCGACCTCGCCGCCATGCGCGCGGCAATGGCCAAGGCTGGTGGCGACCCGCAGCGGATCAACCCGTTGTCGCCGGTGGATCTGGTGATTGACCACTCGGTAATGGTCGACAAGTTCGCCAGCGCCAGTGCGTTTGAACAGAACGTCGATATCGAAATGCAACGCAACGGCGAGCGCTATGCCTTCCTGCGCTGGGGCCAGAGTGCGTTCGATAACTTCAGCGTGGTACCCCCGGGCACGGGCATCTGCCACCAGGTCAACCTTGAATACCTCGGGCGCACCGTGTGGACCAAAGAAGAGGATGGCCGCACCTACGCCTTCCCGGACACGCTGGTCGGCACCGACTCCCACACCACCATGATCAACGGTCTCGGCGTGCTCGGCTGGGGCGTTGGCGGGATCGAAGCGGAAGCGGCGATGCTCGGGCAACCGGTGTCGATGCTGATTCCGGAAGTGATCGGCTTCAAACTGACCGGCAAACTCAAGGAAGGCATCACCGCTACCGACCTGGTGCTCACCGTGACGCAGATGCTGCGCAAAAAAGGCGTGGTCGGCAAATTCGTCGAGTTCTACGGCGACGGCCTCGCCGACCTGCCTCTGGCCGACCGTGCAACGATCGCTAATATGGCTCCAGAGTACGGAGCGACATGCGGCTTCTTCCCGGTCGATGATGTCACGCTGGAATACCTCCGCTTGTCTGGCCGGCCGCCGGAAGTAGTGAAATTGGTCGAGGCGTACACCAAGGCTCAAGGCCTGTGGCGGCTGCCGGGTCAGGAGCCAGTGTTCACCGACAGCCTGGCGCTGGACATGGGCAGCGTCGAAGCCAGTCTGGCCGGGCCGAAACGTCCGCAGGATCGCGTCTCACTGCCGAACGTCGCGCAGGCTTTCAGTGACTTCATCGACCTGCAATTCAAACCCACCAGCAAGGAAGAAGGACGTCTGGAAAGCGAGGGCGGTGGCGGCGTCGCCGTGGGTAACGCCGATCTGGTCGGCGAAACAGACTACGAATACGAGGGCAAGACCTATCGCCTGAAGAACGGCGCCGTGGTCATCGCCGCGATTACCTCCTGCACCAATACCTCCAACCCGAGCGTGATGATGGCGGCGGGGTTGCTGGCGAAGAAGGCTGTAGAGAAAGGTCTCACACGCAAGCCGTGGGTCAAAAGCTCGCTGGCCCCCGGTTCGAAAGTCGTCACCGACTATTACAAGGCTGCCGGCCTGACGCAGTACCTCGATCAGCTCGGTTTTTCATTAGTCGGCTATGGCTGCACCACCTGCATCGGCAACTCCGGGCCCCTGCCGGAGCCGATCGAGAAAGCCATTCAGAAGGCCGATCTGACCGTCGCATCAGTCCTGTCCGGCAACCGCAACTTCGAAGGTCGCGTACACCCGCTGGTAAAGACCAACTGGCTGGCTTCTCCACCGCTGGTTGTCGCCTACGCATTGGCCGGCAGCGTGCGCACCGATATCAGCAGCGAACCGCTTGGCGAGGATCAACAGGGCAATCCGGTGTATCTGCGCGATATCTGGCCGAGCAGCCGGGAAATCGCCGAGGCGGTAAATCAGGTCAATACGGCGATGTTTCACAAGGAATACGCCGAAGTATTTGCCGGTGATGAGCAATGGCAGGCCATCGAGGTGCCGCAAGCGGCGACTTACGTCTGGCAGGACGATTCGACCTACATTCAGCATCCACCTTTCTTCGACGACATTTCCGGCCCTCTGCCGGAAGTGAAAGACGTCAAAGGTGCGCGGGTATTGGCTTTGCTCGGTGATTCGGTAACCACAGACCACATCTCCCCCGCCGGCAATATCAAGGTCGACAGCCCCGCTGGGCGCTATCTGCAGGAGAAAGGTGTCGAGCCGCGCGACTTCAACTCCTACGGTTCACGTCGTGGTAACCATGAAGTGATGATGCGCGGCACGTTTGCCAACATCCGTATTCGCAACGAGATGCTGGGTGGCGAGGAAGGTGGCAACACGATTTACATCCCCACCGGGGAAAAAATGGCCATCTACGATGCAGCCATGAAATACCAGGCGTCGGGCACGCCATTAGTAGTGGTTGCCGGTCAGGAGTATGGCACCGGATCGAGCCGTGACTGGGCGGCGAAAGGCACCAATCTGCTGGGTGTCAAAGCCGTGATTGCGGAGAGCTTCGAACGTATTCACCGCTCCAATCTGGTCGGGATGGGTGTGCTGCCGTTGCAGTTCAAGCTTGATCAGAATCGCAAGAGTCTCAATCTGACCGGCAAAGAGACGTTCGAGATTTTGGGATTAACCGGCGTCGAGCTGACGCCGCGAATGAACCTGCCGTTGATCATCACTCGCGAGGATGGGCGTCAGGAGAAGATCGAAGTCCTGTGCCGCATTGATACGCTGAATGAGGTCGAGTACTTCAAATCGGGGGGGATCCTGCATTATGTGTTGCGGCAGTTGATTGCTTCGTGACGGGATGACATTCGCGCAGGCTGTGATCTTTTTGACTTGGCTTTTAAAAGCAGGATCAAAAGATCGCAGCCTTCGGCGGCTCCTACATTCAGACGAAAAAAAACCCGCCGAAGCGGGTTTTTCCCAAGACCATTATCGACTCCCTGTCGGCAGCGATCCTTGCGATGGTCGATCGTCCATGATCCTGAAACACTCCCTGTGTCTCAGTTGATGTGTGTAGATTACCCAGTGGATCCAATCAGCAATAGTCGTAAAAGCTACCAATGCGTGTAAGACATTCGCCATACAGACACTTCCGAAAACCCTTAGGCCCGTCAGGCACCGCCGCTTTCACGAGCCCTGGCGCTCTCGGCGAGAAACTGTTCAAGCCTGCTCAACTGCTCCTCCCAGCCGCGACTGTCCATGTAATACGCCTCTTTCTGACGGATATCAGGGATGTGCGCGAAGCCGGATTCCGAGACCTTCAGTAGAGTGCCGTCTTCGAAGTCCTGCAATTCGAATTTGACCAGTGTGGTCGGCTCCTGTGAGTAGTCGATTTTCGGGTTGACCGCATACGGGTGCCAACGGAAAGAAAATAACTGCTGCGGCTCGACCCGCTCGATCAGCACATTCCACAAAACGTGTTCATAACCGGGGTACGTGACCTGACCTTGCGTCCATTCGCCGGCGATGAATCGCCTCCCCTCGAGCGCCACGCCGAACCACTGGCCAAACGCTTCGGCATCGACCAGTGCACGCCAGACGTGGGAACGCGACGCCTTGAGCGTGATCTTGCGTTCGAAACTGTTAGGTACTGGTTTCATACGTCACCTCCTGTTCTGAACACTAGGCTTGTATGACCACATGTCCAATACGAAGTTGTATCCAGGCGCTGCAAACATCGATTCGAGCGGACACATCCTGCGGTAGTTTGCGCTCTGTGATCGGCGCCGCTTGACCTGTTATCTTTCCAGCGAATCCGCAGTAACAAGGACGAATCATGCAGCCCTCTCTCGCCGATCGGTATCGCGGCGCCCTCCTCGGCCTGGCTTGCGGCGATGCGGTCGGCACAACAGTTGAGTTCCAACCGCGAGGATCATTCCAGCCGCTGAGCGACATGGTCGGCGGTGGTCCGTTCCAGCTCAAGCCAGGGCAATGGACCGATGACACTTCAATGGCACTCTGTCTGGCCGAGAGCCTGCTGAGCAGAAACGGTTTCGACGCGGCTGATCAGATGGGCCGCTATCTCAATTGGTGGAAATGGGGATACCTGAGCTCCACCGGTGAATGTTTCGACATCGGCATGACCGTCAGCCGAGCGCTGGAACAGTATCAGCGAACCGGGGAGCCTTTCGCAGGGTCGACTGATCCGTTGACAGCTGGTAACGGGTCACTGATGCGGTTGGCGCCCGTTGTGCTGTTCTATTTTCCCGACCTTCGAAAGATCCAGACCTTTGCTGCCGACAGTTCCCGCACAACCCATGCGGCGCCGGAGGCAATTGAGTGCTGTCTATTGCTGGCTGATCTGATCGCAAGAGCGCTTGAGGGTGCGGCGAAAACACAGCTTCGCCGGTCGCAGCTGCTCCAGCTTTCCCAGCCCAAGGTGGTTGCGCTTGCGCGAGGTGACTACCTGGGCAAAGCGGAAAACGAAATCAAAGGCAGCGGTTATTGCCTGCAATCGCTGGAAGCCGCTTTATGGTGCTTTCACCAGACGCAGACGTACGCCGACGCGGTGTTGAAAGCGGCCAATCTCGGTGATGATGCGGATACAACTGCTGCTATTGTGGGTCAGTTGGCAGGTGCTTACTACGGAGCTCGGGCAATTCCCGAGCACTGGCTGGAGCGGCTGCATGAAGGCGAGGAAATCACCGCCACTGCGGATCGCTTGCTTGAGGCCTCCCGGCTACGTACATAATTATCGATTCACTTTTCCACTGGATACAGCGAGAACCTTATGTCAGCGCGTCTGCTTCTGGCCTCTGCGCCCTTTTTGTTTTCCCCTTTCGCCCATGCCGCCGTCGATTGCGCCAACGCCAACGATCAGGCGACGATGAATCAGTGCGCGGGGCAAGCATTCAAAGCGGCAGACAAGGAGTTGAATACGCTCTATCAGCAGATCACCGCGCGCCTTAAAGACAACCCGGACGGAAAGAAGCTGCTGGTCAACGCGCAGCGGGCGTGGGTCAGCTTTCGGGATGCCGAGTGCAAGTTTTCGGCATCCGGGGTGGACGGCGGGAGCGTTTATCCATTGATTTACAGCGATTGCCTGACGGACATGACCAAAACGCGCATCGAGTCGCTCAAGCAATATTTGAAATGTGAGGAAGGTGATATGAGTTGCCCGGTACCCGGCTCGTAGTCACAGGCTCCGCTTGCGGGAGCCTGTGCTGTGAAACCGTTACACTCAGACGTGAGGATCCCCCGGCGCTTTGCTCGGCGCCGCGTATTGCGGCTTGAGGTGGCCATCCTGATCGAGTAACCAGGCGTCCATGATCTGCCGCACGACTGGACCGGCAACACGACCACCCGCCTCGCCGTTTTCGATCATTACCGAGATGGCGATCTTCGGATGTTCGGCCGGTGCGAATCCTACAAACAGTGCGTTGTCACGGTGGCGCTCCAGGGTTTTCTCGCGGTTGTAGCGCTCCCCCTGCTTGATCGCCACCACTTGCGCCGTGCCACTCTTGCCGGCGATGCGGTATTGCGCACCCGCAGCGGCCGCACGGGCAATGCCTCGAGCATCGTGCATGACCATCTGCATGCCGTGGTTGACCTGCTCCCAATCGCGCGGATCCTTGAGCAGGATGTTCGGCATCGGGTGTTCGTCAACCGGCGCTACGCCGTCGACCGATTTGGCCAGGTGCGGCCGATTCCATATCCCTTTGTTGGCGATAAGTGCCGTAGCTTGGGCCAATTGCAGGGGTGTGACCTGCATGTAGCCCTGGCCGATGCCCAAAATAACGGTTTCACCGGGATACCAGGCCTGCCGCCGCGTCGCGCGCTTCCAAGCCTGCGATGGCATCAGACCGGGGGATTCTTCAAACATGTCCAGCGAGACTTTTTCACCGAGGCCGAACATCGCCATGTAATCGTGCAGACGATCGATGCCAAGCTTGTGCGCCAGGTCGTAGAAGTAAGTGTCGTTGGAGCGCATGATCGCCGCGTCCATATCCACCCAGCCGTCACCGCTGTGGTTCCAGTTGCGGTATTTGTGGTCGAAATCCGGTAGTTGGTAGTAGCCGGGGTCGAAGACCCGGGTTTGTGGGGTCACCACGCCAGCGTCCAGGCCTGCAATTGCGACTTCCGGTTTGATCGTCGAGCCTGGGGCGTACAGGCCGCGCAATACACGGTTGAACAGCGGCCGGTCGATGGAATCGCGCAGCGCCGAGTATTCCTTTGAGCTGATCCCCGTGACGAACAGATTCGGATCGAAGCTGGGGTTGCTGACCATGGCCAGCACTTCTCCGGTGGATGGATCAAGAGCAACCACGGTTCCACGGCGATCGCCCAACGCGGCTTCGGCGGCTTCCTGCAATTTCACGTCGAGGCTCAGAACGATGTTTTTGCCAGGCACCGGATCGGTGTGCTTGAGTACCCGCAGCACTCGGCCTTGAGCGTTGGTTTCGACTTCTTCGTAACCGACATGGCCATGCAGCTGCGCTTCATAGAAGCGCTCGATACCGGTCTTACCGATGGATTGCGTGCCGCGGTACTCCACGGAGTCGAGGGTTTTCGATTCCTTTTCATTGATCCGGCCGACATAACCGATCGAATGAGCGAAATGTGCACCAAGGGGATAGTGCCGGACAAACTGCGGTTCGACATCAAGGCCTGGCAAACGGAACTCGTTAACCGCCAACACGGCGATTTGCTCCTCCGTCAGCTCATAAAACAGGGTGACCGGTGTGAACGGATGCCGGGATTGCTTCATCGCCTTATCGAATACCGTGCGGTCTTCAGCAGGCAAGTGCAGCAAGTTGATGACTTCGTCCAATTCTTGATTGACGTCGGTGGCACGCTCACGGGTGATGGTCAGGTTGTAGCTGGGGCGATTGTCGGCGAGCAACACACCGTTGCGGTCGTAGATCAATCCACGCGTTGGCGGTATCGGGAGGACATGGACGCGATTGTTTTCGGAGATGGTCGAGTGGTAGTCGAATTCCACGACCTGAAGGATGTACAGGCGCACCACCAGGGCACAACTGATGGCGAAGACGAACAGAGCACAGGCAATCAATCGTTTATTGACCAGCCGCGTCTCTTTTTCATGGTCCTTGATCGGGATTGGTTCAGGCATTTCTACAGCAACTCTTTGACATAAAATGAGTGCCGATCCGTGGGCAGGACATCAGTCCGTTAAAAAACGAGCTGCACCATACCAAAACTGGCCGTGCACTTCAGGATGAATTTCCCTGATGGCACCCTGAAAAACGTTCTCGCAGGCAAAACAAAACCCCAACTGCTTTCGCAATTGGGGTTTCGGAATTTAATCTTGACGATGACCTACTCT
>NZ_JBSICA010000034.1:0-52130 GCF_058245595.1 Pseudomonas sp. UF-293
GCGGTAGTTCAGTCGGTTAGAATACCGGCCTGTCACGCCGGGGGTCGCGGGTTCGAGTCCCGTCCGCTGCGCCATATCTGTTTCAAGGACCACTGAACGCCTTGAAACGCCGAAACCAGCCATTGGCTGAATCGGATCGATAGCAAAAACCCTGGTCGAAAGGCCGGGGTTTTTTGTGTCTGAAATTTGGCTATTCCTCTTCCTCTCTCCTGAAGCCAATGCAAATCCTGTGGGAACGAGCCTGCTCGCGAAAGCGCCGGCACATTCAAAATCTGTATTGCCTGGAAAACCCTTTCGCGAGCAGGCTCGCTCCCACATAGGCACGCTCTGTCATCTCGGCGGATCGGATGCGGTGCCGCGTCGCATTGATTTTTTTGATTATTTAGTCAGGTTTTTGTAACTGGTTGTTTGCTGCGGGCGCAGAAACCTTTAAAGTTAACCTTTCGGTCAGCTTTGCACTGTCAACACAGCTCTTTGCTTCGCCAGAAAGAGCTTCTGCACGACTCGAGATTCCCAGTAGATAACCACAAGGGCGGACCTATAACCGCCCAGAGGATGATCCATGTCCAACCGTGAAATATCCCGGCGCTCGTTCCTTCAGGGCGGGCTGGTGGCGGGTGTGAGCGTTACGCTTACGCCGCTCAGCAGTCAGGCGCTGGCTGCCTTGATGGAAAACAGCGTCACCGTGCCGTCCGAAAAATGGCTCGGCAATAACGGCAAGGCGCGGCAACGCAATGATGCCCTGTCCAAGGTCTGCGGCAGCAAGGTCTTCGCCCGCGACATCCGCGCCAAGGACATGCCCGGCTGGCCTGAGCAACAGGGCCACGCGATGCTGCTGAAAACCATCAAGGCCGACCGTATTTACGCAGGCTACGACCTGTCGTGGCTCGGTGCCGATCTGCAGCCGGACCGTATCGTCACCGCTGCCGATCTGGACAAGGACGGTATCGTCTTCCCCGAAGAGCACGCGCCTGATCCATTGCTGCCCGAAGGCAAAGTGCCGATGTTCATCGGTCACCCGGTAGCGATTCTGATCTGGAACGACTTTGAGCGTTTCCGTCAGGCCAAGAATCAACTCAAATTCAATGACAAAGCGATTCGTTACGGCGCCACAGTGCCGTTCTACGAAGGCGATCCCTACGGCAGCTTCCGCTACGTGCGCGTCGGTGGCGCGACATCGGCGGACGAAGACGAGTTCGCCAGCCTCAAGGATTCGATCCTGTTCCCGATGCTGAAAAACCGCCGTCCGGTGTGGAATGCATCGCCGAACCTGCATGGCAACCTCACCGAGCGCGGGCTGTTCTACGCCGACCGCATGAAGCAGGAAATCGACACGCCGCCAGACAACTGGCTGGTCTTCGATGAGCGCTACAAAACCCCGTCGATCGAACCGGCTGCCCTCGAGCCGGACAACGGCAACGGCTGGTACGACCCGAAAACCAAAACCCTGCATTTCGTCGTGGCGACGCAATGCCCACTGGAAGTCGCGACCGAGACCGCGAAGATGATCGGGCCGTCGCGTTTCGGCCTGGCCAACCTGAACATGCATCCGGGCTATACCGTCGGCTATGGCTCCAAAGACCACAACATTTTCGTCTACTACGCAGCCTTGGCCGCGCTGTACGGCGCCGGTGTGCCGGTGCGTCTGGCCAACGACCGCTACGAGCAATTCCAGAGCGGCATCAAGCGTCACCCGTTCGACATCCGCTACCAGTTGGCCGTGGACAAGAACGACTACACCTTCAAGATCTTCCGCGCGGAAATGAGCGTGGACGGCGGCGGTCGGGTCAACTACAGCCCATCGGTGGCGGCGGTTGGAGCCACGGCTGCGCAGTCGATCTACTACATGCCACAGAACGATCTGCAGGTCACGGCGTACCACTCGCGCGCGGTCGAGGCGGGTTCGATGCGCGGTTACGGCACTCTGCAAAGCATGGCGGCCACCGAAATGATGGTCGACGAGATCGCCAATCGTCTGGGTGTCGACGCTATCGATTTGCGCCGCAGGAATGCCCTGCGTTCCGGTATGAAAAACACCCAGGGTGCAATCCCGGCCGGTGCACTGCGCCTGCATGAAATCCTCGACAAGGCCTCGGTGCACGAAGTCTGGAAAAACCGCGACACGATCAAGCAACAACGTGAAGCTGCAGACCCGGATAACTGGTACGGCGTCGGTTTCGCCATTTGCCAGAAAGACTTCGGCACTGGCTCCGAAGCGCCGATGGCCAGCATCGAATTCACCGCAGACGGGCGCATCACTCTGCGCCACATCGGTATCGAAATCGGTACCGGCATGTCCACCTCGCAAGCCTTGGTCGTCGCCGATTTCCTCGGCAGCCCGGCGCACGAGGTGAAGACCGGTGAAACCGAATGGCAGGAAATGCAGCTGATCACCAGCGGCAACCCTTACATCATGAGTCAGGCCGAGCAGGACAATCTGCTGCGCAACCCGCGCTGGGTTGGCAAGCTGGCGTCGGCGTCTTCGGCGACCAACTCCGCCTATTACTTCAGCCATGCAACCCGTGAGGCGGCGCGCGTGCTGTTCAACCACGGTTTGTGGCCGGCGGCGCTGGAGATCTGGCGCCAAGGTCCGTACGGCGGGCAGGCCAACCCTTACGTGGTGCGCCGTGAAGATGCGCATTGGGTCGACGGCAAGCTGACCGCCAACGGCATGCAGCCGCTGAGTTTCGAAGAATTGGCCAAACGCGCCCACGAACGCGGTCTGGTGACGGGCGCCACGGTGCACGGTTTCAACCGTTGGAGTTGGGCCGAGGCCGAGTACAGCATCGACGGCGTGCGCGAGCGCCTGCCGCTTGATGGTCTGGCGGTGAAGTATGGCGACGGCGCGCCGCAAGCGAAGAAGGCGCAGATGAACAGTGCTGGCTTCCACCTGCTCGATCGGCAGAACGTCAACTACCCGGTAGTCCAGCTGAACAACGCTGCCGTGACCTATTACAGTCCGGTCGCGACGCTGGTCGAGTTGAAGGTCAATAAAGGCTCGGCGGAAGTCCAGGTGCTCAACCACCATTCGTGGGTCGAGTGCGGCCGCGTGCTGGTGGAAGAGCTGGTCAAGGGCCAGCTCGAAGGTGGTATCGCCATGGGTATCGGTCATGCGCTTATGGAAGAGATGCCGCTGTACGAAGGTGGCCCGGGGGAGGGTGACTGGAACTTCAACCGTTACCGTTTGCCGATGGCACGTCACGTTGCGGTGTGGAAGCAGACTGCGGAGATCCTGCCGCCGCTGTCGCCGAGCGATCCGTCCAAGGGCATCGCGGAGGTGGTGATGATCCCGATTGTCGGCGCCATCGGTAACGCCGTGGCGCACGCCATCGGTAAACGTGTTCGTGACTTGCCTATCACCGCTGCGCGCATCAAGGAGGCCCTCAATGGCTAACCGTCCGCTTCAACTGACCCTCAATGGTCAATCCGTCGGCCCGGTGGACATCCCTGATGACCTGCCGATGATCGACTACCTGCACGAATACAAAAACCTCACAGGCTCGCGGCTGGGCTGCGGTCAGGGGATCTGCCACGCCTGCGTGGTGATCGTCGATAACCCCGACGGCACCAGCGAAGAAGTGCGCACCTGCATCACCGGTGCGCATTACTTCGAGGGCAAGAAAGTCCGCACTATCGAAGGCCATGCCACTCGCGACGAGCAGGGCCAGGTCACTGAGCTCAATCCGATCCAGCAGCGCTTTGTCGACGAGTTCGCCTTCCAGTGCAGCTATTGCGCGCCAGGCTTCGTCAACGCCGCGACCGTGTTGGTCGAGAAGCTGCAGCGCCAGCCGATCGTCAAAAGTCAGCTGGAACAGGTGATCGAGGACAGCCTCGGCCATCACGTCTGCCGCTGCACCGGGTACGTGCGTTATTACAACGCCACGCGCAACGTGCTGACCGATCTCGGCCTGGTCAAGGAGGGTTGAGCATGAAGCGTTTACTGACCCGCTTGGCCCTCGCGGTCGGCGTCGCTGCGCCAGTGTTTTTTGCCCACGCCGAGGATCAGGTCAAGCGCGGCGAATACCTCGCCCGCGCCGCCGACTGCATGGCTTGCCACACCGCTCCGGGTGGCGCGCCGTATGCCGGCGGCCTGCCGATCGTCTCGCCATTCGGCACGATCTACGGCACCAACATCACCCCGAGCAAAGAGCACGGCATCGGTCTGTACAATGATGACGAGTTCTTCGCTGCGTTGACCGAAGGCAAACGGCGCGACGGTGCGAACCTGTATCCAGCGATGCCGTACACCTCGTATCACCTGATGCCGCGCGCCGATTCCGATGCGATTCACGCGTATCTGAAAACCATCGAGCCGATCGAACGCGCCGCACCGGTGACCAGCCTGAGCTTTCCGTTCAACGTGCGTCTGGGCCTGACCGGCTGGAACATGCTCTACGGCAAAGAGGTCAAACTGGAACCCGCCGAGGGCAAAAGTGCGGCGTGGAAGCGTGGCCAGTACATGGTCGACGTTCTCGGTCACTGCGGTGAATGTCACACGCCACGCGGTCTGCCCGGCGCGATGCAAATGGACAAGCGCATGACCGGCGGCATCCTCAATGGCTATCTGGCACCGAGCCTGCTGGCTACCGACCTGGCCGCGCGCGGCTGGAATCAGCAGGATCTGAGTACGTTTCTCAAGCACGGCATGAGCGCGCAAGGGACGATGTTCAATGAGATGTTCCCGGTGTTTCACAACAGCACTCAAGGTCTGAGCGATGCTGATCTGGCGGCAATGGCGACGTTCCTGCTTGGCGAGCAACCGCCGCCAGCCAAAGAGCTCGTCGAGGTGCCGTTTGACAAGCTCAGCCCGAGTGCGCAGCGCGGCCGTCAGGAATACCTGAACGTCTGCGCCGGTTGCCACGCCGCTGGCGGTGAAGGCAAGCCGCACATTGCGGTGGCCATGCGCGGCAACACCACGTTGCGTCTGGAAGATCCGCGCAACCTGTTGCGAGTGATTGAGGACGGCATCGGCGAACAGAAGTTCTCAGGGTTCGAGCACATGCAGCCGATGCCGGGTTTTGCTGAAAAGCTCAATCCTGAGCAATTGACCGATCTGCTCAACTACCTGCGTCAGGGTTGGGGCGGGCAGAGCGCTGAACTGGCGGTGAGCGAAGTGCAGAAGCTGCAAGCCGACGCGCCGAGCGTCGAGCACAAGGCCCACTGATATGCAGCATCTCGATCTGCAAGTGGTGCGTCGAGCGCTGGAATGGTCGGTGGCCGGGCAGCGAATCTGGCTGTGCACGGTGCTCACCGCTTACGGCTCGGCACCTCGCGCACCGGGTTCGCTGCTCGCGGTGAACGAAGGCGGGCAGTGGGTCGGTTCGCTGTCGGGCGGTTGCGTCGAGGAGGATTTTCTTGAGCGCGTCGCCGAAGGTGCATTTCTCGAAGCGGTCAGCGTTGTGCGTTACGGCGAAGGCGATGATCCGCGCTCGCGGGTCAGTCTGCCTTGTGGCGGCATTCTCGATGTGTTGGTGGAGAAACTTGACGCCGACTGCGCGGTGCAGGCGCATCTGCGTGAACTGGAATCGGCGCTGCTGGGTCAGCGTCGGCTGCTTCGCGAAGTCGATCTGGCCAGCGGTGCGCGCGCTCTGTTTGCTGATCGCGAGCAGGGTGCGCGGATCGAGCGTGAGATCGATCGGGTGCGCATCCGTATCGGTGCCGCACAGCGTTTGTTGCTCGCTGGCTACTCCAGTGTGGCGCAGGCCTGTGCCGAGTTCGCGGTAGGGCTCGGCTTCGAAGTGATTCTCTGCGATCCGCGTGATGAAGTGCTTGAAGGTGTGGTGCTCAATGGCGTGGAGATCCGTCGGCAGTTGCCTTCGGTGTTCATTGCCGACGGTGGCTGCCATCGCGACACAGCAGTGGTGGCGCTGACCCACGATCCGCGTATCGACGATCTGGCGATGATGGAAGCGGTGCGCACCGAGGCGTTTTACATCGGTGTGATGGGATCGCAGCAGACGTCGCAAAAGCGCTTCGAGCGCTTGCGCCGCATTGGCGGTCTGGGTGAGGCGGAGCTGGCGCGGATTCATGCGCCGATCGGCCTCAACCTCGGCAGCAAGACGCCGGCGGAAATTGCGCTGGCGGTGCTGGCGGATATCCTGCGGATTCGCAGCGGGATCGCTCGGGACCAATTGTAAGTGCTACGCGTAAACAAAAAGGGCCGCAATGTGCGGCCCTTTTTTACATCCCGAATTTGTCGCGCAGCCCGTAATACCAGGCGCCCAGCGCGGCAAACGGAGTGCGCAGCAATTGCCCGCCGGGAAAAGGATAGTGCGGCAGGTCGGCAAAGGCATCGAAACGCTCCGCCTGGCCGCGCAACGCTTCTGCGAGGACCTTGCCCGCCAAATGCGTGTAGGTGACGCCATGACCGCTGCAGCCCTGCGAGTAATAGATGTTGTCGCCCAGGCGTCCGACCTGCGGCAAGCGCGACAGGGTCAGCAAAAAGTTGCCGGTCCAGGCGTAGTCGATCTTCACGTCTTTGAGTTGCGGGAAAGCCTTGAGCATCTTCGGGCGGATGATCGCTTCGATGTTCGCCGGGTCGCGAGCGCCATAAACCACGCCGCCGCCGAAGATCAAGCGTTTGTCGGCGGTCAGACGGTAGTAGTCGAGGAGATAGTTGCAGTCCTCTACGCAGTAATCCTGCGGCAGCAATGCTTTCGCCAGCTCGTCACCCAGTGGCTCGGTAGTGATCACTTGAGTGCCGCACGGCATTGATTTGGCCGCCAGTTCCGGCACCAGATTGCCGAGGTAGGCATTGCCGGCGACGATGATGAACCTGGCCCTGACCTTGCCTTGCGGTGTATGCACAACCGAATTGGCACCGCGCTCGATGCGCACGGCAGGTGATTGCTCATAGATAGTGCCGCCGAGAGACTCGACTGCCGCCGCTTCACCGAGCGCCAGGTTCAGCGGATGGATGTGGCCGCCGCTCATATCGAGCATGCCGCCGACGTATTGATCGCAACCCACCACTTCGCGAATGCGGCGTTGATCCATCAATTCCAGCTGGGTGTGGCCGAAACGTTCCCACAGACGTTTCTGTGATTCCAGGTGACCCATTTGTTTTTCGGAAAGGGCTGCGAATACGCCGCCGTCTTTCAGGTCGCACTGGATGTTGTATTTGGCCACGCGCTCGCGAATGATCCGGCCACCTTCGAAGGCCATCTCGCCCAGCAGTTGCGCCTGCTTGGGGCCGACGGTGCGTT
Source organism: Pseudomonas sp. UF-293 (assembly GCF_058245595.1). NCBI lineage: Bacteria > Pseudomonadati > Pseudomonadota > Gammaproteobacteria > Pseudomonadales > Pseudomonadaceae > Pseudomonas > Pseudomonas sp. UF-293. Next base: position 7,206 of record NZ_JBSICA010000034.1, read on the forward strand.
CGATGACATCAATGTCGCGGCTATAACTGTTGACGATCTGTCCGCCGTTACGCCCCGAAGCGCCAAAACCGACTTTAGCCGCTTCCAGTACCGTCACGCGCAAGCCGTTTTCCAGCAGGAACAAAGCAGAGGAAAGCCCGGTATACCCGGCGCCGATCACACAGACGTCCGTCTCCACATCATCCTGCAGTACAGGACGGGGCGGTACGGCATTGGCCGACGCAGCGTAATAAGACTCTGGGTATTGGGTGTTTGCCATCCTGCCGCCTCTGTTTAATATATTTTACGAGTGCGTCGATCCTACCCGAGTTGAAAAACCTCCGCCAGCCACCGAAAAATCTTCGTCGCTGAGCCGAAATTAAATATTTTGCATATTCATAGGGTTAGGTGAAAAAAAGGTGTTGACACCCCTCCGGAATTCCGTAGAATGCCGCCTCACAGCAGGCACGTAGCTCAGTTGGTTAGAGCACCACCTTGACATGGTGGGGGTCGTTGGTTCGAGTCCAATCGCGCCTACCAAACAAAATCCGCTCTGCTGGGCGGTCTAGAAGGGCTCACCGAAAGGTGGGCCCTTTTTTGTTGTCTGCGATTTATTCCGCGTCGTTCCCAGTCATTTCCGCCTCGCTCTGTTCAACTCTCCTTCCATTACTGTTTGCGCAAAATGATCAAGCGCCATTTTGGTGCGTTCCTCTTTCATGTAGTCGTTGAAAACATCTGAATATCCAAAGGCTTACAGCTCTTTTTCTCCAACCGGTTATCGAAAAAGCCTTGTTGCATGTTGGGAATTTAAGTAACATCCGTTCCGCGTTCACCACCACGGTTTATGCATTTTTAAATCCCAAGCTTCCATCAGCTGCTTGGGATTTTTTTTGCCTGCGATTTGGCGTTTGGCATCTGTCTCGCCGCCACCTCCAAGCGAGGCCCCGCTTTTTCGTCTACTACTGATTGGCCGAAGTCATCTCTCTATAAAGGAGTGCATCGATGCTGGGTCAGTGGATTCTTGCGGCTATTCACCTATTCGCATTTGCCCTCGCGTTCTGGGCGGTGCTGACGCGCGGCAGTGCGTTCGGCCGGCTCTCGGCGGGTACTGGAGACATCAAGCGCGTTCTGCTCGCGGATAACCTGTGGGGGCTTTCAGCTTTGACGCTATTGGTTACCGGTGGGATGCGTGCGTTTGGTGGGTACGAGAAGGGTGCTGACTATTACCTGCATCAACCACTGTTTCACCTGAAGATGACGCTGTTCGTGCTGATCCTTTTCATGGAGCTTGCACCAATGATCACGCTGATCAAATGGCGCATCGCATCATCACGCGGGATGGAGCTTGATACCGGACGTGCGAAGTTGTTTGCGCGAATCAGTCATGTTGAAGCGCTGCTGCTGATCTTGATGATGGTCGCGGCAAGAGGCATGGCGCGTGGGGTGATAATCGCTTAGAGGGCGAAATTCTCCGCGCTCTATCGGAAACGTCCGACAGCCAGCCCCCGAGGTGAAAGGTAATATCGGCGCAACAGAGGAGGGGGTGAAAGTGAAGGGAATCTGCATGCTTCAGGCGCCGTGCCCAGCGGGGGAATTGCGGATGGCTAAACGGCGCGTGAATCTTTAGCCAGTCTTGCGCGGCGGCAAAAGGACTGGCTACGTGAGGCGGTGTGGCTCAGGGGGTTTGCGGCTTGTCCGGAGCGGTCAGGCCGGCCTGGATGCGTTGGTAAATTTCTTCACGGTGCACTGCCACGTTTTTCGGAGCGTTGATGCCGATGCGGACCTGTTGGCCGCTGACTCCGAGGATGGTGATCGTGATGTCATCACCAATGTTTATGCTTTCACCGACTTTGCGGGTGAGTATCAGCATGGTCTTCTCCTTGATTGCTTTGTAGGGCACCTGATTCAGACAGTGCAGAGGTCGGTGGTATCTATAGATTAGTGCGAAGTCTCACGGTTTGGGTGCCTCTTTCTGACGCGCAGATGTGGCATTAATTCCCAGGGCGTAACTATACAGAGGCTGCAATCATCATTCTCGTTGTTTTGTGCCCATTTTGCGGGGCTCGCGAAGTATTTATGAATGATAAGATCGCCGCTTTACGAATTCCGAGGAAAGCGTTGTGCGCAAATTGGTTTGGCTGGTAGCGGCACTGGCATTGGCAGGCTGCGGTGAAGGCAAGAATGTAGATGCGCCAAAGCCTGAGACGAAGGTCGCGGCAGCGCCGGTGGCGGCCGCTGCGCCACAGTGGGATCTGGAAGTGCGCGGCGAAACGCCTCAGGCCGTCAGTGACCTGAGTGGCTGGTTGATCGAGCACGCTTTCGTTCCGACGGTCGTCAAGGATGGCAACGGTAAAACACGCATTCTGATCGGTCCTTTCAATTCCCAGGCTGACGCCGAAGCGCGCAAGGTGCAGGTGGATGCGGCGTTGGTAAAAGCCAAGAAACAAAATATTGAATCGGTGGTAATTGAGCATCCGCTCACGCCATAAACGTAGCGCTTTCAACGCTGGTTGAACGCGGAAAATGAAAAAGGCCCCGAGCATAACGCTCGGGGCCTTTTCTATTCGTGCTGTGATTAACCGCAGGCTTTCAGATTCACCGAGCCGACAAACTCATTGCCGCGCCCCATCACGCAGGCCACGCTCTGGTTGCGCTGACGTTCCCAGTCCTGCACTGGATAGGTCTTGTCCCACGCTTCGTACAACTGCCGATCCTGCTTCGATAGACGCAGGCCGTATTGTTTGCTCATATAAAAATAGGTGCGGGCGATCATGCCGCGAATCGATGGGCGGGGCATGACCTTCTTCGCTTTGAAATCGACCTGGGTCAGGCAGGAGCCGTATTGGCCCGATTGTACCGGCAACCAGCCGTAACTGAAGTTGCTGCGGTCACCGTTGACCTCACCAATGCTCGGTACCAGGTTATGCAAATCTGCTTCGGCCTTTTGATAAACCGGATCGTACCGGGTGCAGTTCTTGCGTCCGCCTTGTTGCCAGCACTGTCGTTGATGCCCGATCTGCCAGGCCGGCACGATGTGCTCCCATTCGATCCTCGATGCGCGTTTGGCGTTCTTGCGCGGCACATAACCGCAAGCCTTCAGATCGACCTTGTTACCGGTGTACTTGCAGCCGCAATAAAACTCGGTGGACTGCGGTGCATAAAGTTTCCACGCAGCTTTCTTGGCTTCGGAAAAGGTTCGTGGGGCGCCAGCCTGGGCGCCCATGGCGAAAAACAACAACAGCAAAGCAACACAGCGGACACTCATTGAATCAATCTTCCTTCGGCACAACCCAAAAAATCTGCACGCCACCGTCATCGCGATAAGCGAGGGTAACGTTGTCGTTCTCGTCGATTTCCTCGAGCAAGCGCTCCCAGTCGTCCATCGGCTCATCCGGCAAGCGGAAAATCAGTGCGGCTTTGGCTTTTTGTGCGGTGGGGGAGTTGATGATTTTCTGAACGCGCATACCCATGCGTTCGTAAGCGTCAGGAGCAGCAGGAGAGGTGGCCACGAGGTTATCCTTATTAAGCTGTACGTGCATACAGTATTTAACTGTAAGCGATTTCGCAACTGCTTAAAATTCAAGAAAATCCTCTGACAGCAGGTTTCCGGTTTTGGTGTAAGGCTTGGCGAGTTTTTGTGGGAGAAATGCTTGGAGGATGTAAGCGAGTCACCACCTGCCAAGTCCGGCAGGTGGTGAACAATTGCCCGATCGAGAACTGATCAGGCGAAGGTCAATCAATATTCCCAGAACATCCGTTGCAGTTCTTTGCTGTCGTTGGTCTTGGTCAGCGCGACCATCGCCAGGATGCGAGCTTTTTGCGGGTTCAGATCGTGAGCGACAACCCAGTCGTATTTGTCGTCAGGCTGTTCGGCGTTGCGCAGGACAAAACCGCCGGCGTTGACGTGGGACGAACGAATGATCTGCACGCCATCCTTGCGCAGTGCTTGCAGGGACGGGACCACGCGGGAAGATACCGAACCGTTGCCAGTGCCCGCGTGGATGATCGCTTTGGCACCGGATTGGGCGAGTGCCTTGTAGGCGGTATCGCTGACATTGCCGTATGAGTAGGCAATTTCTACGTCAGGCAGGCTCTTGATGTCTTTGATGTCGAATTCCGAATCCATGGTGTGACGCTTGGCCGGCAGGCGGAACCAGTAGGATTTGCCTTCGACCACCATGCCCAGCGGGCCCCAGGCACTTTTGAATGCCTCGGTCTTGATGTTGATCATTTTGCTGACGTCGCGACCGGACTGGATCTCGTCGTTCATGGTCACCAGCACACCTTTGCCGCGCGCTTCTTTGCTGCTCGCCACGGCGACGGCGTTGTACAGGTTGAGCATGCCGTCTGCCGACATGGCAGTGCCCGGGCGCATCGAGCCGACGACGATGATTGGCTTGTCGGTCTTTTCGACCAGGTTCAGGAAGTAGGCGGTTTCTTCCAGGGTGTCTGTGCCGTGGGTAATGACGATACCGTCGACGTCCTTGCTATCAGCCAGCTCGGAAACGCGACGACCCAATTGCAGCAGATTGTCGTTAGTGATGCTTTCCGAAGCGATCTGCATGACTTGTTCGCCACGCACATTGGCCAGTTTGCTCAGCTCGGGAATGCCGGCGATCAGTTGTTCGACACCGACTTTCGCTGCCTGGTAAGTGGCGCTGTTGGCAGCGCTTGCGCCAGCGCCGGCGATGGTGCCGCCCGTGGCGAGGACAACGACGTTGGCCAGTTTGGTCTGGGTTGCGACTTCTTTTGCCTGAAGGGCAGTAGGCAGGAGCAGGAGGAGGGCCAATGCGCCCGGAACCAAGGTATTGAAAGCAGATTTCATTATTTTTCTCTCTAGTCGTGAGACGGTGCTGATGCAGGTTCATCTAGATGCGCCCCGAGCCGATCTGAATGCTCGAGGTGCACGGGAGGGAGCAGGATTCATACCATGCGTAATGTGCTGGCGGAAAATGTTTAACCCGATGATTTAAATCAACATTTTTCGAAAGCTGGAGCATCGTTGAGGAGCGATCCATCCGGGATTCCGAACGACAGGAGGATTCGTGTTCGGCTCGCCGATAGGCGATCTCTGAAAAACGGGCGGGTGACAATTCCTGCTAAAGAAATGTGCGCCCAGGCCGATGCGTCCTCAAGGAAACCACTTTTCAGGAGTTCACATGTCACTTACGGTCGGTTTTGCCAATCCCGCTGCAGTTACCATCGGCGGTAAGACTGCAGCGACGATCAACACCCTGAACGACGCGACCAAAGAGGCATCGGCGCAGGCGCTGGGTTCCGAGAAAACCGAAACAAATCAGGTCAGAACCGGTGGCGGTCCTGTTCAGGAAGACAGCAAGGCCGAGAGCGGTGGCAATCAGAGCGTCACGGTCAAGACGTTACTCAAGCGCATGCAGGAGTTGCAGAAGCAACTTCAGGAACAACAGCAGCAACTGGCAGCAGCGCAGGCGGCGAGTTATCCGACTCCGGAAGCCAAGTCCCAGGCGATCATGTCCATCCAGGGACAGATCGCGCAGACCAGCGCGGCAATGACGGAAGTCGCGGGCGCATTGGTGAAGGAAATGTCCAAGGGCGCCAGCGGGGGGCTGGTCAACACCACTGCGTGATCTATCGATTGGGCGAGTCAGCGATTCGCCCTACAACAAATGACGATTTCTGATTGTTGACAAATGTCGGCTGGATTCTCATAGTTCGGTCTACGCAAACGTTTGCGCGGCTTTAACGGGGCAGATGTCCATCCAGCCGTGACGTAGCTTACGTCAGCGCAAATGTTGCTCACAATAATCATAAGATCGGAGTGAACCCATGAAGCTGCCATTCGCCGCACGTCTTCTTGCTGTCGCTATGCTGGCTGCCACAGCCGCCGCACTACCTGTCTCCTCGGCGTTCGCCGAATCCGCAGAAAAACCCAAAGTCGCGCTGGTCATGAAATCTTTGGCCAACGAATTCTTCCTGACCATGGAAGACGGCGCCAAGGCCTACCAGAAAGAACATTCCGCCGATTTCGATCTGATCTCCAACGGTATCAAAGACGAAACCGACACCGCCGGCCAGACTCGCATCGTCGAACAAATGATCCTGGCCAAGGTGAATGCACTGGTGATCGCGCCTTCTGACTCCAAGGCCATGGTGCCAGTGATCAAGAAGGCCGTGGACGCCGGTATCACGGTGATCAACATCGACAATCAGCTCGATCCCGCCGTGGTCAAAAGCAAAAATATCAACGTGCCGTTCGTAGGTCCGGACAACCGCAAAGGCGCACGCCTGGTCGGCGAATACCTGGCCAAGCAACTGAAGGCGGGCGACCAGGTCGGTATCATCGAAGGCGTGTCCACCACCACCAACGCGCAGGCACGCACGGCCGGTTTCAAGGACGCGATGGACGCCGCACAGATCAAAGTAGTCTCGCTGCAATCCGGTGACTGGGAAATCGACAAGGGCAACAAGGTTGCGGCTTCGATCCTCAGTGAATACCCGGACGTCAAAGCTCTGCTGGCTGGTAACGACAGCATGGCGGTCGGCGCCGTTTCCGCAGTCCGTGCCGCCGGCAAGGCTGGCCAGGTTCAGGTCGTAGGTTACGACAACATCAACGCGATCAAGCCGATGCTCAAAGACGGTCGTGTGTTGGCGACAGCTGACCAGTTTGCTGCGAAACAAGCAGTGTTCGGCATCGAAACCGCACTGAAAATCATCAAGGGCGAGAAAGTCGACAGCGGTGCCAACGGCGTGATCGAAACACCGGTCGAGCTGGTCACCAAGTAAGTCATCCGGCGACACAACGGCGCTCGTCCGACCGGGCGAGCGCATGGAGATTCCTATGTCAGTTTCCGCCCCGACCGCTGTCCTCTCGGTCAGCGGTATCGGCAAGACCTATGCGCAACCGGTGCTCACCGGCATCGATCTGACGCTGATGCGCGGTGAAGTACTGGCGCTGACCGGCGAAAATGGTGCCGGCAAAAGTACCCTGTCGAAGATCATTGGCGGTCTGGTCACGCCCACTACTGGCCAGATGCAATTCCACGGCAAGGACTATCGTCCGGGCAGCCGTACCCAGGCTGAAGAGCTTGGCGTGCGCATGGTCATGCAAGAACTCAATCTGTTGCCGACGCTGTCGGTGGCGGAAAACCTGTTTCTGGATAATCTGCCGAGCAGCGCGGGCTGGATCAGTCGCAAGCAGTTGCGCAAGGCGGCGATCGAAGCCATGGCGCAAGTCGGCCTCGATGCGATCGATCCGGACACACTGGTTGGCGAGTTGGGTATCGGTCATCAGCAGATGGTCGAAATCGCGCGCAACCTGATCGGTGATTGCCACGTGCTGATCCTCGATGAGCCGACCGCGATGCTTACGGCGCGCGAAGTCGAAATGCTCTTCGAGCAGATCACGCGTTTGCAGGCCCGTGGTGTTTCCATCATTTATATTTCCCACCGCCTCGAAGAACTGGCGCGGGTGGCGCAGCGTATTGCTGTGCTGCGTGATGGCAATCTGGTCTGCGTCGAGCCGATGGCCAACTACAACAGCGAGCAACTGGTCACCTTGATGGTCGGTCGCGAACTGGGTGAACACATCGATATGGGGTCGCGCAAGATCGGCGCTCCGGCGTTGACGGTCAAAGGCCTGACGCGTTCGGACAAAGTCCGCGACGTCTCCTTCGAAGTGCGTGCCGGGGAGATTTTCGGCATTTCCGGATTGATCGGGGCAGGGCGCACGGAGTTGCTGCGGCTGATATTCGGTGCCGATGCTGCCGACAGCGGCACCATCGCGCTCGGCTCGCCGGCCAAAGTCGTGAGTGTTCGTTCGCCTGTCGATGCCGTGCGCAATGGCATTGCTCTGATCACTGAGGATCGCAAGGGCGAAGGGCTGCTCCTCAGTCAGTCGATCAGCGCCAATATCGCCTTGGGCAACATGCCGGAAATCTCCAGTGGCGGTTTCGTCAACAACGGCGACGAAATCTCCCTGGCGCAGCGTCAGATCGAAGCCATGCGTATCCGCAGTTCGAGCCCGACGCAACTGGTCTCGGAACTGTCTGGTGGCAATCAGCAGAAGGTCGTGATCGGCCGCTGGCTGGAACGCGACTGCTCAGTGCTGCTGTTCGACGAGCCCACTCGCGGAATTGATGTCGGCGCCAAGTTCGACATTTACGGTTTGCTCGGTGAGTTGACCCGCCAGGGCAAGGCGTTGGTCGTGGTATCCAGTGACTTGCGTGAGTTGATGCTGATCTGCGACCGAATCGGCGTGCTTTCGGCGGGGCGTCTGATCGACACCTTCGAGCGCGACAGCTGGACCCAGGATGATTTGCTTGCCGCCGCATTCGCCGGCTACCAGAAACGTGATGCGTTGCTCAATGAAGCGGCGCCTAGGGATCTCCCATGAAAACTGCATCTTCTGCCAGTAAACGTAATGGCAATTTCTTCGGCCTGGGTACTTATCTTGGCCTGGCCGGGGCCTTGCTGGCGATGATTGCGCTGTTCTCGGTTCTGAGCAGCCATTTTCTCTCGTACAACACTTTCAGCACCCTGGCCAACCAGATTCCCGACCTGATGGTACTGGCGGTGGGCATGACCTTTGTGCTGATCATCGGCGGCATCGACCTGTCTGTCGGCTCGGTGCTGGCGTTGGCCGCATCGACCGTCAGCGTGGCGATTCTCGGTTGGGGCTGGAGCGTTTTGCCGGCGGCCCTGCTCGGCATGGCCGTAGCAGCGTTGGCCGGGACTATCACCGGTTCGATCACCGTGGCCTGGCGGATTCCGTCGTTCATCGTTTCCCTCGGGGTGCTGGAAATGGCCCGCGGTGTGGCGTATCAGATGACCGGGTCGCGTACTGCGTACATCGGCGATGCGTTCGCCTGGCTGTCGAATCCGATCGCGTTCGGCATTTCCCCGTCGTTCATCATCGCTTTGCTGGTTATCTTCATCGCGCAGGCGGTTTTGACTCGCACTGTATTCGGTCGCTACCTGATCGGCATCGGGACCAACGAAGAGGCGGTTCGTCTGGCCGGGATCAATCCCAAACCCTACAAGATTCTGGTGTTCAGCCTGATGGGCTTGCTGGCGGGTATCGCTGCGCTGTTTCAGATTTCGCGTCTGGAAGCGGCTGACCCGAACGCAGGCTCTGGCCTTGAACTGCAAGTGATCGCAGCGGTGGTTATCGGCGGCACCAGCCTGATGGGTGGTCGCGGTTCGGTGATCAGCACTTTCTTTGGCGTGTTGATCATTTCCGTGCTCGCGGCGGGTCTCGCGCAGATCGGTGCGACGGAGCCGACCAAGCGCATCATCACTGGCGCGGTAATCGTTATCGCTGTGGTGCTCGACACCTATCGCAGTCAACGCGCCAGTCGCCGGGGCTGAACCATGGCAACGATCAAGGATGTAGCGGCGCTCGCGGGCATTTCCTACACGACTGTGTCGCACGTGGTGAACAACACTCGCCCGGTCAGTCAGGAAGTGCGGCGCAAAGTCGAGGCGGCGATCAAAAGCCTCGACTACGTGCCCAGTGCCGTGGCGCGCTCGCTGAAAGCCAAGACCACCGCGACCATCGGTTTGCTGGTTCCGAATAGTCTCAACCCGTACTTCGCCGAACTGGCGCGCGGAATTGAGGATTACTGCGAGCGCAACGGTTACTGCGTGATCCTCTGTAACTCCGACGACAATCCGGACAAGCAGCGCAGTTATCTGCGCGTGTTGCTGGAAAAGCGCATCGACGGTTTGATCGTGGCCTCCGCCGGCGGTGACAGTGGTCTGGCGCAAGGGCTGGCGGGCGTGAAGACGCCGATGGTCATCGTTGACCGGGGCCTGGAAGGGGTAAATGCCGATCTGGTGCGCATCGATCACGAATACGGTGCTTATCTGGCAACCCGCCACCTGCTCGAGTTGGGGCATCGCGACATCGCCACCATCGGCGGTCCGGCCAGTACCAGCGTGGCGCAAATGCGTCAGGCCGGTTATTGCCGAGCGCTGCAAGAGGCGGGAATCGAGGTGCGCGAGGAGCGCATGCTGGAAAGTGACTTCACCAGCACCGGCGGTTACAACGCCGCTGCCCGGCTGCTCGAAAGCAATCCGCCCAGCGCAATTTTTGCCGGCAACGACATGATTGGCATCGGTGTGCTGCGCGCAGCAGCCGAACGTAACGTGCGGGTGCCGGCCGAGCTGTCGGTGATCGGCTTCGATGACATTCAGATGAGCCGTTATGTCTATCCGGCGCTGACCACGGTCGGCCAGTCAATCCTGCAACTGGGCGAGATGGCCGCCGAAGTGCTGTTGCGCAGAATTGCTGCGCCGGCCTCGGGCACCGATCAACGCATCGTGACCCCGAGCATTGTCCTGCGCGAATCGACCGCGCCGCTGTCCGGCGTGTTCACCGAATATCGCTGAAACCGAATTGATGAGTAGTGATGTATGCCAGCAAATGTAGTGGTAATAGGCAGCCTGAACATGGACCTGGTCACCCGGGCGCCACGGCTGCCACGCGGCGGTGAAACGCTGATCGGTCATTCCTTTGCCACCGTGTCTGGTGGCAAGGGCGCCAATCAGGCGGTTGCTGCAGCCCGTTTGGGCGCGCAGGTGGCAATGATCGGTTGCGTCGGAAATGACGACTACGGTGTGCGACTGCGCGATGCGCTGCTAGCCGAGCGCATCGACTGCCAGGCCATCAGTGTCGTCGAGGATTCCAGTGGCGTAGCGCTGATAGTCGTGGATGACAACAGCCAGAACGCCATCGTGATCGTCGCCGGTGCCAACGGCGCGATGACGCCGGCAGTGATCGACCGCTTTGATGCAGTTTTACAAGCCGCCGATGTGGTGATCTGCCAGCTCGAGATTCCGGATGCGACGGTCGGGCATGCGCTCAAGCGTGCACGTGAACTGGGTAAAACCGTGATCCTCAACCCGGCGCCTGCCAGCCGTCCTTTGCCGGCAGACTGGTTCGCCGCGATCGATTATCTGATTCCCAACGAGAGCGAAGCGGCCGCATTGAGCGCGATCGCGGTGGACTCGCTGCAGTCGGCAGAAACGGCTGCCACTCAGTTGATTGCCATGGGCGCCGGTAAAGTCATCGTAACCCTGGGCGCGCAGGGTTCATTGTTCGCCAATGGCAAAGGCTTCGAACATTTTCCCGCGCCGACCGTGAAGGCGGTCGATACCACAGCGGCGGGCGACACTTTTGTCGGCGGTTTCGCCGCAGCGCTGGCCGATGGCAAGTCTGAGGCCGAGGCGATTCGCTACGGGCAGATCGCCGCTGCACTGTCGGTTACCCGCGCCGGTGCACAACCGTCGATTCCAACCATGTCCGAAGTACAGGCGTTCAAACCCGCATGAAAAAGACTCCTTTGCTCAACGTCGCGCTGTCGCGACTGATCGCGTCACTTGGCCACGGTGACATGGTCGTGATTGGCGATGCCGGTTTGCCGGTGCCGCCGGGTGTCGAATTGATCGATCTGGCGCTGACCCATGGCATCCCTGATTTCGTCAGCACGCTGAAAGTCGTGCTCAGCGAAATGCAGGTGGAAAGCCATGTGCTGGCCAAGGAGATCTTCGACAAGCAACCGACGGCGCTGGCCGATCTGAATGCTTTGAACGAAGAGGGTGCGCTGGGCCGTAGGGATCTGCTCACTCACGAGCAGTTCAAGGTACTGAGCCGACAAGCCAGGGCGATCATTCGTACAGGAGAATGTCAGCCGTACTGCAACATCGTCCTGGTCGCCGGGGTTACATTCTGATTTTCGATTTCACCTGCACAAGGAATGCGCCATGCAACGCTACGCTGAGAAACTTCACCAACTGATCCGGAGCCTGCTGCTTTTGTCCGTGATAACTGCCACCGGCGCCCAGGCGGCGGAAAAGATCGACCTGATCATCGACACCGATCCCGGGGCTGACGACGTGGTCGCCTTGCTCTTCGCTCTGGCGTCGCCGGATGAACTGAATATCCGCGCGCTGACGACTGTCGCTGGCAACGTGCGGCTGGACAAGACTTCGCGCAACGCGCGGCTGGCTCGCGAATGGGCGGGGCGCGAAGACGTGCCGGTTTATGCCGGTGCGCCGAAACCTCTGATGCGCACCCCGATCTACGCCGAGAACATTCATGGCAAGGAAGGCTTGTCGGGCGTGACGGTTCACGAACCCAAGAAAGGCCTGGCGAAAGGCAATGCGGTCAATTATCTGATCGAGACGCTTAAATCGGCCAAACCGCACAGCATCACCATCGCCATGCTCGGCCCACAGACCAACCTGGCGCTGGCGCTGATCCAGGAGCCGGAAATCGTGCAGGGCATCAAGGAAGTGGTGATCATGGGCGGGGCGCATTTCAACGGTGGCAACATCACCCCCGTTGCCGAATTCAACCTGTTCGCTGATCCGCAGGCTGCCGAGGTGGTGCTCAAGAGCGGGGTGAAACTCACGTATCTGCCGCTGGACGTGACTCACAAGATCCTCACCAGTGATGCACGCCTGAAGCAGATTGCCGCGCTAAACAACAATGCGAGCAAGATCGTCGGCGACATTCTCAACGAATACATCAAGGGCGATATGGAGCATTACGGCATCCCCGGCGGCCCGGTACATGACGCGACTGTTGTGGCGTATCTGCTCAAGCCTGAGCTGTTTACCGGTCGGGCAGTCAACGTCGTGGTGGATAGCCGTGAAGGACCGACATTCGGCCAGACCATCGTTGACTGGTATGACGGCCTGAAAGCGCCGAAGAATGCATTCTGGGTCGAAAATGGCGACGCCCAGGGATTCTTTGATCTGCTGACCGAGCGCCTGAAGCGCCTTAAATAAGACCTCTGACCCGCAGGTCACTGCCTGCGGGTTTTCACTGCGTCTGTTCGGCCGCTACGGTGCGGTAGCGTTCGAATACCTGATTGATAAATTGCTGCGCCGCCTCGATGCCCAGCTCCTTGACCAATAGATCAATGCCGATCAGCGCCAGCTCTTCCGTCGTGCCGGGGCTGTAGGAGCTGTGTCCGTCTGCCCATTTCGCATTAATGGCGGCGTCGATGCTGAGGCTGGTCATGAGAAGGCTCGAAAGGTCAGGGTGTCTGTTTTTCGAGTTAACCATTTTGCGCGGCATTTGGCACTGCGACTTAGGCATGAGCGGAGCGCTATGCGACACTTGGTCTTTTCCGGCTCACAAAGGACCCTGCTGTGCAGATCGATCTGAATACCCCTGACGGCCTCACACTCGAAGCCGTGCGCCAATTGCTCGCTTCGGCCAGTGACGACGTACACAACCAGTTGCGCGTGAGCAGAGATGGCATCGCCTATCTGTCCACCGTGACTGGCGGGCAGGATATCGAGGGGCTGCTGTTTCGCCTGGAAACCTGGGCAAAGGGCTCGGGCTATGTGGGTAACGTCGCAGCCAGCGATGAAGTCTGGGTGATGCAGATCTTCAACGCGCTCAAGGACAACTGGCCGAATCCGCCGTATGACTACATCGACGTTTACTGAGGTCGTTAATATTCAGTCACGATTGTTTGCTCAGTCGCCTCGCGCAGCTCAGGCACACTCGGCATTTTTCCGTTCGTGGGGCAGGGCATGGCTTGAGCCTTGAAACCAAACGCCGCATTGGCGGTCGCACGATCTCTGCTTAAACATTTGAAAACAAGGAGGCTTCATGCCTTTGAAGTTCGCGACACTGGGTGCACTTATGGCCGCTGCTCTGTTGGCTGGTTGCAGCACAACCTCCAGCGAGTCGGCAAAGGAGCCCGTGGCGGCTGAATCAGGAAGCAGCCGCTGCGAAGCATCGGCAGCACAATTTGCTGTCGGCAAGAAGGCATCCCCTGAATTGCTGGATCAGGCGCGTGCCAAGGCTGGAGCGCAAAATGCGCGCTTCCTCAAGCCAAACGACATGATCACCCTGGAATACCGCTCCGACCGCCTCAACCTGAACACCGACAACAACCTGATAGTTACCCGCGTCAACTGCGGCTGAGTCCTTTTGTTTCAGGCATAAAAAACCCCGTCACCAGGACGGGGTTTTTTTAGTGCGCCAAGAAATTACTCTGGGCGAACCTGTGCAGCTTGCATACCCTTTTGGCCTTTCTCAGCCACGAAAGAGACGGTCTGGCCTTCTTTCAGGCTTTTGAAACCGTCGGATTCGATAGCTTTGAAGTGTACGAACAGGTCGTCACCGCCACCTTGAGGAGTGATGAAGCCGAAGCCTTTTTCATCGTTGAACCATTTAACGGTGCCGGTTTGGCGATTAGACATGGTGTATCTCCAAGAAACATATATTTTCAGTAGTACTGTGCTGCTCAGGCCAACTGGGCACACCCGGGTATCATAGTCGAAATGTTCGCTTTGGTAGCCCCCCGGACGTGCTGTTTGCCAATCAGTCGTGTTTTCTTTACCACCCGTTTCTGCTGAAAGCCCCGGTTTGAAAGGCTTTCAGCGAAACGTAAAGACGATAAAAAAACCTGTAAAACCTGCATAAATCGTCTGAAAAGGCTCATTTCCTGCACTTTTTTCCGCCTTTCAGCCAATGTTAATGCCCGGTTTTCTTATTTTTTCGGGGCGGTATTTGCCTTGCATTTGGCGATCTGCCCGAGGGCTTTCTGTTGCAGTTCAGGAGTCGCCTTGTTGTCCATCAATGCCTGAAGGTCGCTGGCCGGATAGGACTTGATAGCGTCAGCACCGCAAGCGCAGTGGGATTTTGCCGCAGCAGCGCCAATTTGCTGGGTCGCAGCCTGAGTGCACTGGGCCATGTACTTCTCGCGCTCGCCTTTTGGCCAGTCGGCATGGGCGCTCAGTGGCAGCAGCATAACGACGGGGGCGAGGACGGCGAATAAGCTTTTCAGACGCATGCGAGGATGCTCCTTGTGGGTCAATGTCTTGTTATCTGAGGGCGCAAGGGCCGATCAAGTTCAGCACTCTGGCATAAAATCGGACATTTCGCCTTCTGCCAAATCAGGGCGTGAGCGACCGCTCATCTGTGCTAGCATGCCGGGCTCAAGCGTTCTCAGGCTTCGGATGACCTTCCGTCCCGAAGCGGTCAGCGTGCGATTATTTTCGATTTGAATCCCAGTCACTCTGGTTCGGTTTTCCGGTTGGCCGCAAGGCTCCTGCCGCTGTAAGGCAGGCGTTCGTCATTGAATGGCCTGGATCGGATCTTGTACTGGCTCATCCCAACCCACGTGACCTTTGGTAGGGGTCACCACTAGGAGAGGAGGCGCCATGCCAACTATTACTCTTCCCGACGGCAGTCAACGTTCATTCGATCACCCGGTTTCCGTAGCCGAGGTCGCCGCATCCATTGGTGCAGGTCTGGCCAAGGCTACGCTCGCGGGTAAGGTCAATGGCCAACTGGTCGACGCCAGCGACATCATCAGCAGCGACGCGACCCTGCAAATCATTACGCCAAAGGATGAAGAGGGGCTGGAGATCATTCGCCACTCTTGCGCGCACCTGGTTGGCCACGCGGTCAAACAGCTGTACCCGACCGCGAAGATGGTCATCGGCCCGGTCATCGACGAAGGCTTCTACTACGACATCGCCTACGAGCGGCCTTTCACGCCGGAAGACATGGCGGCTATCGAACAGCGCATGCAGCAGCTGATCGAGAAAGATTACGACGTCATCAAGAAAGTCACTCCGCGGGCTGAAGTGATCGAAGTGTTCAAGGCTCGCGGTGAAGACTACAAGCTGCGCCTGGTCGAGGATATGCCGAACGAGCAGACCATGGGTCTGTACTATCACGAAGAATACGTCGACATGTGCCGCGGTCCGCACGTGCCGAACACGCGCTTTCTGAAATCCTTCAAGCTGACCAAACTGTCGGGCGCCTACTGGCGCGGCGACGCCAAGAACGAGCAATTGCAGCGCGTCTACGGCACCGCTTGGGCAGACAAGAAACAGTTGGCAGCGTACATCCAGCGTATCGAAGAAGCCGAGAAGCGCGATCACCGCAAGATCGGCAAGCGCCTGGGCCTGTTCCACACCCAGGAAGAATCCCCGGGCATGGTGTTCTGGCACCCGAACGGCTGGACGCTGTACCAGGTGCTCGAGCAGTACATGCGCAAGATCCAGCGCGACAACGGCTACCTTGAGATCAAGACTCCTCAAGTCGTCGACCGCAGCCTGTGGGAGAAATCCGGGCACTGGGCCAACTACGCTGACAACATGTTCACCACTCAGTCGGAGAACCGCGACTACGCCATCAAGCCGATGAACTGCCCATGCCATGTGCAGGTGTTCAATCAGGGCCTGAAAAGCTACCGTGAGTTGCCCATGCGTCTGGCCGAGTTCGGTGCCTGCCACCGTAACGAGCCGTCGGGTGCGTTGCACGGCATCATGCGCGTGCGAGCGTTCACTCAGGACGACGCGCACATCTTCTGCACCGAAGAGCAGATGCAGGCCGAGTCCGCCGCGTTCATCAAACTGACCATGGATGTCTATCGCGATTTCGGCTTTACCGAAGTCGAGATGAAACTGTCCACTCGTCCGGAAAAACGCGTCGGTTCCGACGAGCTTTGGGATCGCGCTGAAGCAGCATTGGCTGCAGCCCTTGATTCTGCTGGCCTGCCGTACGATCTGCAGCCGGGCGAGGGTGCCTTCTACGGGCCGAAGATCGAGTTCTCGCTGAAAGATTGTCTCGGTCGTGTCTGGCAGTGTGGTACCTTGCAGCTCGATTTTAACCTGCCTGTCCGTTTGGGCGCTGAATATGTCTCTGAAGACAACAGCCGCAAACACCCTGTGATGCTGCACCGCGCGATCCTCGGCTCGTTCGAGCGTTTCGTCGGGATTCTGATCGAGCACTACGAAGGTGCGTTCCCTGCTTGGCTTGCGCCAACCCAGGCAGTGATCATGAATATCACTGATAAACAGGCAGATTTTGTTGCAGAGGTCGAAAAAACTCTCAACGAAAGCGGATTTCGTGCCAAGTCCGACTTGAGAAATGAAAAGATCGGCTTTAAAATCCGCGAGCATACTTTGCTCAAGGTTCCCTATCTTTTGGTTATCGGAGATAAGGAAGTCGAGATGCAGACTGTCGCTGTGCGTACTCGTGAAGGTGCTGACCTGGGCTCGATGCCCGTCGCCCAGTTCGCTGAGTTTCTCGCGCAAGCGGTTTCCCGGCGTGGTCGCCCAGATTCGGAGTAATTATTATTAAGCGTGAAATGAGACAAGATAAACGAGCTGCACCGAAAGCCCCGATCAACGAGAATATCTCGGCACGCGAGGTTCGGTTAATTGGCGCTGATGGCGAGCAGATTGGCATCGTCTCGATTGATGAAGCGCTTCGTATCGCTGAAGAAGCAAAGCTTGATCTGGTGGAAATTTCCGCAGACGCAGTCCCGCCTGTTTGCCGGGTGATGGACTACGGCAAGTCGATCTTCGAGAAGAAGAAGCAGATTGCCGCGGCGAAGAAAAACCAGAAGCAGATTCAGGTTAAAGAAATCAAGTTTCGTCCAGGGACGGAGGAAGGGGATTACCAGGTAAAACTGCGCAACCTGGTACGTTTCCTGAGTGACGGGGACAGGGCCAAGGTATCCTTGCGATTCCGCGGCCGTGAGATGGCCCACCAGGAGCTGGGGATGGAACTCCTCAAGCGGGTTGAACAAGACCTGCTCGAGTACGGTTCGGTCGAACAGCATCCTAAGATGGAAGGACGCCAGCTGATCATGGTCATCGCCCCGAAAAAGAAGAAGTAATCAACAGGGCACGGCAGGCCTTCTGATTATGTTTATCAACTGAATGCGGAGTATCCGAACATGCCAAAAATGAAAACCAAAAGTGGTGCTGCCAAGCGGTTTCTGAAAACTGCTAACGGCATCAAGCACAAGCACGCTTTCAAGAGCCACATCCTGACTAAAATGTCGACCAAGCGTAAGCGTCAACTGCGCGGTAGCAGCTTGCTGCATCCGTCTGACGTGGCAAAAGTCGAGCGCATGCTGCGCCTTCGTTAATTTAGTCAAGAATAGAGGAAGTAACTCATGGCTCGTGTAAAGCGTGGCGTCATTGCCCGTAAGCGTCACAAAAAAATTCTGAAACTTGCTAAAGGCTACTACGGCGCACGCTCCCGCGTATTCCGTGTTGCCAAGCAAGCGGTAATCAAGGCAGGCCAATACGCCTACCGTGACCGTCGTCAGAAAAAACGTCAGTTCCGCGCTCTGTGGATCGCTCGTATCAACGCTGGTGCTCGTGTTAACGGTCTGTCCTACAGCCGTTTCATCGCTGGCCTGAAAAAAGCGTCCATCGAGATCGACCGCAAGGTTCTGGCTGATCTGGCAGTGAACGAAAAAGCGGCGTTTGCTGCGATTGTCGAGAAAGCTAAAGCCACCTTGGCTTAAGTACCCCCGACAGTCACCCGGCCTCACCTCTGTGGGGCCAGGTGTTAAACGTCATAA
Organism: Pseudomonas sp. UF-293; assembly: GCF_058245595.1. Lineage (NCBI taxonomy): Bacteria > Pseudomonadati > Pseudomonadota > Gammaproteobacteria > Pseudomonadales > Pseudomonadaceae > Pseudomonas > Pseudomonas sp. UF-293. Next base: position 25,520 of record NZ_JBSICA010000034.1, read on the forward strand.
ATAGGGGAAGAGCCTTCAAGCTCTTCCCCTATTTTGTATCTGGAGTCTGTACATGGAAAACCTGGATGCGCTGGTCTCTCAAGCACTAGAGGCTGTGCAAAGCGCTGAAGATATCAATGCCCTGGAGCAAATCCGGGTTCAATACCTTGGCAAGAAGGGCGAATTGACTCAGGTGATGAAGACCCTGGGGAATCTGCCGGCCGAAGAGCGTCCGCAAGTCGGTGCGCTGATCAACGTTGCCAAGGAACGTGTTACAGGCGTTCTCAATGCGCGCATGGCCCTGTTTGAAGAAGCCGAGCTGGCTGCCAAACTGTCTGCCGAATCCATAGACGTGACGTTGCCGGGCCGTGGCCAGACCTCTGGCGGTCTGCATCCGGTCACCCGGACGCTGGAGCGCGTCGAGCAGTTCTTCACCCGCATTGGCTACGGCATCGCCGAGGGCCCTGAGGTCGAGGACGACTACCACAACTTTGAAGCGCTCAACATCCCAGGCCATCACCCGGCCCGGTCGATGCATGACACCTTCTATTTCAATGCCAACATGTTGCTGCGCACCCATACCTCGCCGGTACAGGTCCGCACCATGGAATCCAAGCAGCCGCCGATCCGCATCGTCTGCCCGGGCCGCGTGTATCGCAGCGACTCCGATATCACCCACTCGCCGATGTTCCACCAGGTCGAAGGCCTGTTGGTTGATCGCGATATCAATTTTGCCGATCTCAAAGGCACCATCGAAGAATTCCTGCGGGTGTTCTTCGAGAAAGAACTGGCCGTACGTTTCCGTCCTTCGTACTTCCCGTTCACCGAGCCATCCGCCGAAGTCGACATGGAGTGCGTGATGTGCAGCGGCAAGGGCTGCCGCGTCTGCAAGCAGACGGGCTGGCTGGAAGTCATGGGCTGCGGCATGGTTCACCCGAACGTGCTGCGCATGTCCGGCATCGACCCGGAAGAGTTCTCCGGCTTTGCCTTCGGCATGGGCGTCGAGCGTCTGGCCATGCTCCGTTACGGCGTGAACGACTTGCGTCTGTTCTTCGACAACGACTTGCGGTTCCTCGCGCAATTTCGCTAGTCGTAACGAATTCTTAGGAGAGCAGGATGAAATTCAGTGAACAATGGCTGCGTGGCTGGGTTAGCCCGCAGGTAGATCGCGACGAGCTGGTAGCCCGTCTGTCGATGGCCGGTCTTGAGGTCGATAGCGTTACGCCGGCCGCCGGTGTATTCAGTGGTGTCGTGGTGGGCGAGGTGCTCAGCACCGAGCAGCATCCGGACGCCGACAAGTTGCGGGTGTGCCAGGTCAGCAATGGTGCGGAAACTTTCCAGGTCGTGTGCGGAGCGCCAAACGTGCGCCCGGGCCTGAAGATTCCGTTCGCCATGATCGGCGCAGAACTGCCGGGCGACTTCAAGATCAAGAAAGCCAAGCTGCGTGGTGTCGAGTCCAACGGCATGCTGTGCTCGCAAGCCGAGCTGCAGGTCGGTGAGGGCAACGACGGTCTGATGGAGCTGCCGGCCGATGCGCCGGTGGGCAAAGATTTCCGTGTATACCTGGATCTGGAAGACGCCAGCATCGAGGTCGACCTGACTCCGAACCGAGGCGACTGCCTGTCCCTGGCCGGTCTGGCTCGTGAAGTCGGCGCGCTGTACGCCGTGCCGGTAACCCGTCCTGTGGTAGCTGCGATTGCAGCGGTGCACGACGAAGTGCGCTCGGTCGAGGTGCTGGCCCCAGCCGCGTGCCCACGTTACCTGGGTCGGGTCATCCGTAACGTCGACCTGTCCAAGCCGACGCCGCTGTGGATGGTTGAACGTCTACGTCGTGCCGAAGTGCGCAGCATCGACGCTGCGGTGGACATCACCAACTACGTGATGCTCGAGCTGGGCCAGCCACTGCACGCGTTCGATCTCGCCGAAATCAATGGCGGCATTCGTGTGCGGATGGCTGAAGAGGGCGAGAAGCTGGTTCTCCTCGACGGTCAGGAAGTCAGCCTGCGTAGCGATACGCTGGTCATCGCCGACCACACTCGTGCACTGGCGATCGCCGGCGTAATGGGTGGCGAGCACAGCGGTGTTTCCGCGACCACGCGCGATGTGTTCCTCGAATCTGCGTTCTTCGACCAGATCGCTGTTGCCGGTAAGGCACGTTCTTACGGCTTGCACACCGACGCTTCGCATCGCTACGAGCGTGGCGTTGACTGGAAGCTGGCCCGTGAAGCCATGGAGCGCGCCACTGGCCTGCTGCTGGAAATCACTGGTGGCGAAGCTGGTCCGGTTATCGAAACCGTCAGCGAGCAACATCTGCCGTCGATTGCGCCGATCACCCTGCGTGCCCAGCGCATCACGCAGATGCTTGGCATGGAAATGGATGCGGCACAGGTCGAGCGTCTGCTCAGCGCTCTGGGTCTGAACATTACCGCTGAAGGGGAAGGGCAGTGGCGTGTTGAAGTACCAAGCCACCGCTTCGATATCAGCCTGGAAGTCGACCTGATCGAAGAGCTGGCTCGTTTGTACGGTTACAACCGTCTGCCGGTTCGCTACCCGCAAGCGCGTCTGGCCCCGCAAGCCAAGGCCGAAGCGCGTAGCGATCTGCCTGAGCTGCGCCGTTTGCTGGTTGCTCGTGGTTATCAGGAAGCGATCACCTACAGCTTCATCGATCCGCGTCAGTTCGAACTGTTCAATCCGGGCGTCGAGCCGCTGTTGCTGGCCAATCCGATCTCCAACGACATGGCGGCCATGCGTTCTTCGTTGTGGCCAGGTCTGGTCAAAGCGCTGCAGCACAACCTCAACCGTCAGCAGGATCGCGTGCGTCTGTTCGAGAGCGGCCTGCGCTTCGTTGGTCAGCTTGACGGCTTGAAGCAAGAGCCGATGTTGTCCGGGGTTGTTTGCGGTAGCCGCTTGCCGGAAGGCTGGGCGCAGGGTCGCGACACCGTCGACTTCTTCGACGTCAAGGCCGACGTTGAAGCGGTGCTGGGTTTCGCCGGTGCTCTGGATTCGTTCACCTTTGCTCCGGGCAAACACCCGGCGCTGCATCCGGGTCAGACCGCGCGCATCGAGCGTGAAGGTCGCGAGGTAGGCTATATCGGTGCAATTCACCCTGAGCTGTCGAAGGCGCTGGGGCTGGATCGTCCGGTGTTCGTCTTCGAGCTGGTTCTGGCGGAAGTGGCGCTCGGTAAAATGCCGAAATTCCACGAGTTGTCGCGCTTTCCTGAAGTGCGTCGTGACCTTGCACTGATCGCACATAAAGATGTCGCGGCCTCGGCTGTACTGGACGTAATCCGTGAAAATGCAGGCGAATGGCTCACAGAGCTCAGGCTGTTTGACGTGTATCAGGGTAAAGGTATTGATCCTGATAGAAAAAGCCTTGCAGTTGGCTTGACCTGGCAGCATCCATCGCGCACTCTTAATGACGATGAGGTGAATTCGACGACGCAAAATATCCTCACCTCGCTCGAACAAAGGTTGAACGCCACGTTAAGGAAGTGACGTATGGGGGCTTTGACGAAAGCTGAGATGGCGGAACGTCTGTATGAAGAGCTGGGCCTGAACAAGCGGGAAGCCAAGGAATTGGTCGAACTGTTTTTCGAGGAAATCAGGCACGCTCTTGAAGACAACGAGCAGGTCAAATTGTCCGGTTTCGGCAATTTCGACCTTCGGGACAAACGCCAGCGGCCTGGCCGCAACCCGAAAACGGGGGAAGAAATCCCGATCACGGCTCGCCGTGTGGTCACCTTTCGTCCAGGGCAGAAGTTGAAGGCCCGAGTTGAGGCTTATGCTGGAACCAAGTCATAACGACGAACTACCCGTCATCCCGGGCAAACGCTACTTCACCATCGGTGAAGTCAGCGAGCTGTGTGCCGTAAAGCCACACGTGCTGCGCTATTGGGAGCAGGAGTTTCCTCAGCTCAACCCCGTCAAACGCCGCGGAAACCGCCGGTATTATCAGCGCCAGGACGTGCTGATGATCCGGCAGATCCGCGCGCTCCTTTACGATCAGGGTTTCACCATCGGCGGCGCACGTCTGCGCCTGTCCGGCGACGAGGCCAAAGACGATACCACTCAGTACAAACAGATGATTCGGCAGATGATTGCGGAATTGGAAGACGTCCTGGTGGTACTCAAGAAATAAAAAGCAGCGTTTGAATACTTCCAGTTTTCAAAAGCTTGCGATATATTCTTGAGCGTTCTTCGAGGTGAAGAGCGAAATGCAATATCAGTCGGGGCGTAGCGCAGTCCGGTAGCGCACTAGCATGGGGTGCTAGGGGTCGAGTGTTCGAATCACTCCGTCCCGACCATATTTTTCAATGACTTAGGCCAATGTTCACAGCATTGGCCTTTTTCATGCGTGTTAGATTTGGGGGCTTCTGGATTCCGATCAAGCCTTCAACTCCAAGTTGGGTGGCCCGTGGCAGGCAGAAGGTCTGTATAAAGCGCATTGATCACGTCATCCTTTTCCGCCCATGCACGCGCCGTCAGGTAGGTTATTAATAAAAATACTTGAAAGGAGTCGAGTCATGGACAAAGCGTTCAAACAGCCAATGTTTGTCGTTGGGCTGCCGCTCGCAGTTTGCGGCTTTGTTTTCGGCCTTAATGGTCTTCTCGCCAGCGGAACCTTTGCATACGTCGCGCCGGGGTTATTGATACCTGGATTGGTTTTCATGTTGATAGGTTGGCTGCAACGGAATAAATGATTCATCGGATAGCTGAGCCCGATCGTTGGACGGGGCTTTTTTATACCCGCTCGTCGAGCAGATCGCACTCCCAGTCTGCGCATCTTCTCTGAATAGTAAGCGCAGCCCCTGCGCCACTGACGGGAGAGAATGATGATCGACGACAACAACGGCCCTGAGGCGCCATATCCGGGTCCAAGCGAACAAACCCCTGACTTCGGCGAGGGTCATGATTCCGGTCTGGAGCAAGCTGATTCTGAGCCGAAGCAGGGCACTGATGAACGACCAGAAGACTGGAATCCGCCACCCGGTAATCCCGGCTCTGATCAAGATGCCCAGACGGGCCGAGATAATGGCGGCGCCAAGTAAGCTCGATCAGTTTTTATAGTTCAGGAGACCCGGCCATCGCGCCGGGTTTTTATTGTCGCCGAACCCTCTATCGACATCCCCTAGCACAGACGGTTATCTAGACTTGAGAGGGCGAAACCGAGCGGCGGCGGGGGGCGGATGCGTTTATACAGGCGCCGGCAACAAGCATGTTCACTCTACGATACAGATCCAGCGGTGGTTGTATCGGTAGGGCGCGCGAGTGAAATGAACATCGGAAACCATCTTCATGCCGCGCTCTTGAAGCGCTTCGGTCAGTTGTACGAGTGTCTCTGCCTGGATAGTCATTGCTGTCACCTCGTCAGATTTACTGCGTTCATAATTCTTGACCGAGAGATCAGGCGGCTAATTCATTTTTTCTACGGTATTCATTGACGCAGCATAAGCAGGAATGCAGCTTTACTTCGTGCCGACTACCTCGCTCCATTCAAGTCCGAACCGCCCCAGATACTTCCTCAATCGATCAGCATCATTGGGCTGCGCTTTGGCCTGCCGGGAAACACCGAACAGCCGTCGGCCGGCATCTGACAGGCTCTCCGCCTGACGACATACCTCGATAACCGCCTTCAGTTGCAAACGGTCGAACAAGTCCATCTTCTCGCCGTCTCCCGGTAAGTCAGCCGACACCGCAGCGGGTTGCGTCAAGCTCCACGCATACCGTAATCGATCAATCTCCTCGTCTACCTGCGCTTCGTCGATACGCCCGCTGTCGGCCAACGTCGCCATCCGCGTAATCGATGCGGACAGTTCGCGAAAGTTGCCCAGCCAGGTTGCTTCGCGTGAGCTGGCGAATGCCAGGTAGCGTCGGCGCGCTTCGAGATTGAAACGCACCCACTGCCCATGCTCGCGAGCATGGCGTTCCAGTTCGAAATCGATATTTGGCTCGATATCCTCGCGGCGACCGGCCAGGCCGGGCAGGTCGAACGTCCATAGATTGATCCGAGCGTACAGGTCCTCGCGAAACGCGCCTTCGGCGACCCGGCTGCGCAAGTCGCGGTGGGTGCCGGCGATGATCAGGAAATCACTCTCGACTTCTTTGTCCGAGCCCAGCGGGAAGAAGCGTTTTTCTTCGATTGCCTTTAACAGCATTGCTTGTTCATCTGCGCCAAGCTCGCCGATTTCATCGAGAAACAACATGCCACCATCGGCAGCGCGCAGCAGGCCTTCGCGAGCGTTTTGCGCACCGGTGAACGCACCTTTGACGTGACCGAACAGGGTCGACATCGCACCGTCGCCACGCAGGGTGGCGCAGTTCACTTCGACAAAGCGCCCCTGCATCTGATGGCGATTGCGTTTGAGTTCGTAGATACGTCGGGCCAGGAAGGATTTGCCGGCGCCGGTCGGGCCGATCAGCAGCATGGGCGCTTTGGAACGCACCGCTACGCGTTCGATCTGTTCAATGGAACGGTTGAATGCAGAGTTGCGCGTGGCGATGCCGGACTTGAGAAACTGCAGGCCTTCGAGGCGCTTGCTGGCGAAGCGTGAGGCGATGCGATCATAACGCGACAAGTCGAGATCGATCAGCGCATGCGTGCCGCAGGCGGGCTCGTTAACGCTCTTGCGCTTGGCTGGAGACGTCTGGATCAGGCGGGCCGGCAGATAGCGCGCTTCGGTGAGCAGGAACCAGCAGATCTGCGCAACATGGGTGCCAGTGGTGATGTGTACGAGGTAATCCTCAGTCTCGGTGTCGAAGTTGTAAGTCGTGGTGAAGTCGTGCAGGGCGCCGTACACCTCCTCAAAATCCCAAGGGTTGCGCAGCGACATCGGATGCAGACGCACTTCGGTACCTGGAGAGATTTGCTGAATGTCGCCAGTGACGCGCTCCGCGAGGCTGACGTCGCGCGCATCGAGGCCGTGAATCAGTTCAAGCCGATGGATCGGCAGATTGGCTTGTTGGCAAAGGCCGACTGTGGGACGCCACTGGCTCCATCGGTTTGCGCCTTTACCGACGCGATCGAGAGTGGCTCCGATAAATCCGATAGCGACAGTGAGTTTTTCAGACATGCTTATCTCAGAAGATAAATGACGATAGGCAATGATAATTTCCTTGAGGCTTTTTTGTCGTCGATTGCATGCGGAGACCGACTCAAAAAATTAATAAGGCCTTCTAAATCAAGGGGATGGATCAAATAACAAGGCGCGACATACGCAGCTGGCACAGCGGCTGCAATGCCCATGGAAACAAACAGGGACAACGATTCATGAAAGATCAGAGCTACCAACTTCTCGAAGTCGCCAACGGCAAGCCAATCAAACTCTGGACCGAAGGCGTTCCGGTAGAAAACGAGGCTCGCGAGCAGTTGAAAAACACCGCGAAAATGCCATTCATCTTCAAGCATCTGGCAGTGATGCCGGACGTGCATTTGGGCAAGGGATCGACCATCGGCAGCGTGATCCCGACAGTTGGCGCGATCATTCCGGCGACGGTGGGCGTCGACATCGGTTGCGGCATGATCGCTGCGCGTACGTCGCTGACGGCTGCAGATCTGCCAGACAACCTGCATGGCTTGCGTACTGCAATCGAACAAGCGGTGCCACATGGCCGCAGTTCCAATCGTTCGCGGCGAGACAAAGGCGCGTGGGACGAGATTCCTCAGCAGGCTGATCAGGCCAGGGCGGGGTTGCAGCCGCGCTTCAAATTGATCACCGACAAGTATCCGAAACTGGCCAACACCAACAACCGTGGGCACTTGGGGACGCTCGGCAGCGGCAACCACTTCATTGAGGTGTGCCTGGATGAAGCGAACCGTGTCTGGTTCATGTTGCACAGTGGTTCACGAGGTGTCGGCAACGCCATCGGCAACCTGTTCATCCAAATGGCCCAAGCCGATATGCGTCAGCACCTCGCCAACCTGCCGGACCGTGACCTGGCTTATTTCGAAGAAGGTAGCCAGCACTTTGATGATTACGTGGAAGCAGTGGGATGGGCTCAGGATTTCGCCAGACAGAACCGCGAACTGATGATGCGTGCGGTGATTCAGGCGACGCGGCAGATCATTCGCAAGCCTTTCGAGGTCGCGCTGGAAGCGGTCAACTGCCATCACAACTACGTGCAGAAGGAGCGGCATTTTGGTCAAGACGTACTGATTACACGCAAGGGAGCGGTTTCGGCAAAGAAGGGTGAACTGGGGATTATTCCGGGCTCGATGGGTGCCAAGAGCTTCATCGTTCGCGGTCTCGGCAACGAGGAGTCGTTCAGTTCCTGCAGTCATGGCGCCGGGCGTACCATGAGCCGCACCAAGGCAAAAAATACGTTCACCGTCGCCGATCAGATTCGCGCCACCGCCCACGTGGAGTGCCGCAAGGACGAAGCGGTCATCGACGAAATTCCGATGGCCTACAAGGACATCGACAAAGTCATGCACGCCCAGCGTGAGCTGGTGGAAGTGCTGCACACCCTGCGTCAGGTGGTGTGCGTCAAGGGATAGCAATCAGTGCCGGCGAGAACGCTTCCGGGCGACGTCGCCCGGCTCTGCACCGGTGCATCGCAGCTGAACTCTAGCGCGAAATCCCGACATTATTCAGAACTCAGGAAAACCTGCGACGGCTGCATCGATAGCTCAGGTACACCGTCGGGTTGTATGCGTAAGGATTTGCAATGAAAGAAAAGATAGAACTGGACGGCGCCATTGGTGGCGGCCAGGTGTTGCGCAGTGCGCTGAGCCTGTCGATGGTGACGGGCCGGGCGTTTCGCATTGGACAGATTCGCGCCAGACGCAGCCGTCCGGGATTGCTGCGTCAGCATCTGACAGCCGTGATGGCGGCGGCCGAGGTTTGTGGTGCGCGGATCTCCGGTGCGCATTTGGGGTCGCAGGCCTTGAGCTTCGAACCGGGCGCAATCCGCGCAGGTGAATTCAAGTTCGCCATCGGCACGGCGGGCAGTTGCACGCTGGTTCTGCAGACTTTGCTACCAGCCCTGATGCGGGCACCGCAGGCCAGTCGAGTGACGATCTCTGGCGGCACGCACAATCCGCTGGCGCCGCCGACCGATTTCCTCTCGCGCAGTTGGTTACCGCTGCTGCGGCGCATGGGCGGGGATGTCGAGCTGGACTTGATGCGTCATGGTTTTGTGCCGGCCGGCGGTGGCGAGATTGAAGTACGAGTGCAGCCTTCGAGCCTGATGCGACTGGATCTGCGTGAGCGCGGCGGGCGAGGCGATTTCACAACAGGCTCTGGCGCTGACTGCCGGACTTGCGCCCAGTGTCGCTCAACGAGAACTGAGTCAGGTGGCCAAGCGTTTGAACTGGCCACCGGCGGCGCTGCAACCGGTGACGATTGATCCGGCACGCGGCCCGGGCAACGTATTATTGCTGGAATATGTTTTCGAATATGTCACTGAGGTGTTCAGCGCGTTTGGCCAAGTGTCTTTGCGCGCCGAGAAGGTCGCTGATGCCGCGATCAATCAGGCTGCGGACTGGTTGCGTAGTGATGCGGCGGTCGCGGAGCACCTGGCCGATCAGTTGTTGTTGCCAATGGCGCTGGCCGGCGGCGGATCGTTCACCACGCCGCGCATGACTGACCACCTGCGCAGCAACATCGAAGTTATTGAGCTGTTTTTGCCGGTTCGTTTCGATTGCCGAGAGGAGGGCGGCGATCGCTTGCAGATAGACATTTTACAAACCGATTAGCAGCTTCCTGCGATACCGAAGGCAGTCGCAAGGCTTCGCTGAGCGCGCCGCTAGCCTTTAGCCATTAGCACATCCGACCTAATTGCCCCTGTTCCGGCTCGACTTTAAAGTCCTTTGGCTTGGCAGCTAATTGCCAGAATTTTTCCGGTATGAAAATCAAAAAGGTCGATCTGCATGAACTCATCAAGGACTATCCCGGTTCTCGTTTTATTCGCAACATTGGCGCTCGCGGTCTCTGGTTGCCAGACTGTCAAACCGGGAGAGAGTGATCTCAAAAATCGCGCACAGACCACCATCGGCAAACCTGTAATCAAGGTTTCCAATATCCGCAGCGACTTCAATACAACTTTCTATACCGCTCAAACCGAAAGCGGTGAATATACGTGCGAACTGCCGAGCGGCCCGATGGTTGCTCTGGGTTCCATGGGCATGGGGCTTGGTGCTCAGTGCACCAAGCAATGAAGAACCAGCCTCTTCGACGCTAAAAAAAAGGCCACTGTCGATGACATTGGCCTTTTCTCTTTAACGAATGCTCGGCGCAGATCAGCTGGTTTTCGAGTTCAGCTTGCGCAGTTCTTCGTAGGTCGCCGACTGCACGAACCAAAAGCCGGAGACGATGCACCACCCCAGGGTGCCGCCTACGAACATGCCGAGCCCCGAAAGAAAGCTTTGGCTCATCATGAACAGAGACACGATCAGGATGACTGCCAGTGCGATGTAGAGAACGATGTTATTGACGCCGATGACGAAATCTTTCATTTGCATTCCTTGGATGTATTTTCCTCTGGCCACCCTCTATGGTCGCCAGTGCGCGCATCATATTGATATCACCCTGTGTTGCGCTAGTTTCGACATCGGATTTTCGTTACTAAAAGCGAATCCACTCTTACTGAGCGGGTTTTTTATCTATGTCGCTGGAGTCGCTCGACGTCGCGGCATCCTTCTCTGTTTCATGCGGCTGTGAACCCGCGTTGGCGCCTGACGACTCTTCGCCTTTCTTGTTCGCCTTTTCGTCATGGTCGCGAGAGCTGTCTGCATGGTTGACACCAGGCAGGGCGGTGGCAGGGGTGGCGGCACCCGCTATCGTTTCGGCTGCCCAGGCGTGAAGCGGGCCGATCAGGCACAGGCTGGAAAACCACAGGGCGAGCATTTTCTTGTTCATCACGTTGGCCTTCTACGCGGTGGATGTACTGCGTTGGATAGGCCAGCCGGCCAAAGGTGCGCGCTACTGGACGAGCGGCGAATTCACCTTGATAAAAAAATCCCGCCAGCAGGCAAATTGCTGGCCCCCAGACGCAATGCACCCCGGCAAAATCGCTTTTTTTCAAAAGGTTAGGCTGGCAATATGCGGACGATTGTCATCACCGTTGCGGCGTTTTCCCTGGCTTTGATCGCCTCGGGATTGCAGGCAAGAGAGTTAAGCAAGGGCCATCGCTTTGCCTGTACCTGGGGCTCGGACATTGCTGCCGGTGCGCAGCAATCCAAGCTGTCCGGGGTTTCGCTGTATGGCGCGCGCAAGCAACTGCAGGTTCGCCGCTTCCAGCAGCCATGGATGCGCATGACTGCGATGGGGATTACCGAGCAGACCTACAACAGCAGTTCGAAGCTCAAACCGGCAGCAGTCAAGCAGACCTATTACGAGCAATGCGTGCGCCACGAATTGGCCCGGCGCTGAGACTGTTTCAACCAAGCTGACTATTTGGTTCAAGAGTCGCGAGAGCCTTTGGCCACCGCCGGCCCGGCAACCCTGGGCAACGGTTTGCTTTGCATCAACGCATCCAGAGCCTTGCGATAACCCTGGCCACCGAGCGCCATGCTGTTGTTGTGCGTTGCTCCCGGCACCAGCAACAGGCGCTTGGGCTGCTCAGCGGCATTGAACAGTTGTTCGCTGAAGCGCGGCGGTACGAAGGCATCAGCCAGGCCATGCACCACCAGCAGCGGCATGTGAATGTCGGCAATCTTGTCGATGGAGTCGAATTTCTGCGACAGCAACCAGCGCACCGGTAGCGAGGTGTTGGCCACCGCGGCGGCCACATCGGCCAGTGAGGTGAAGGTCGATTCAATGACCAGTCCGCGCACCGGCAGAGGTGTGTGGTTACGCGCGGCGTTCTTTCCGAGCTCAGCGGCCAGATCAATCGCCACCGCACCGCCGAGAGAATGACCGTAAATCAGGCGTTTGTTCGGATCCGGTTGCAGCAGTTGAAAGCGTTCCCACGCAACGCGGGCATCTTCATAAACGCTGCTCTCGGAAGGCAGATCGCCCTTGCTCTGCCCGAACCCGCGATAGTCGATGGCCAGCACCGAATAGCCCGCCGCCCGCAGCTGTTCGATGCGAAACAATTGCCCGGTGAGATTCCAGCGCACGCCATGCAGATACAGAATCGCTGGCGCATTGGCACGTTCCGCCGGCCACCACCAGGCATGGATGTTCTGCCCCGCCTTGAAGCTTTTCGGTTGCAGATCGAGTTCTTGAACGCTGCCGGGCAGACCGCGATACCAGCCGGCCGTACCCGGTTCGATGCGGAACAGCAGTTTGCGCTCAGTGTGTTCCAGCACCGCACAACTCGTCGGCACGCCAATAATCAGCGCGGCCATCATGGCGAACGCCAGGCGGCGGCGTCGCAGACGAGTCAGGAAGGACAGGAACATTAATCGTTTCACCACTGCGCAGACAAAGAACGCTTTTTACCAGATGCCTCGGTCTGCGCGTGATTAATTTCGACCACCGCCCATGCGCAACGATTACAAAATGCTGCAATCGCTCATGCCACTTGCAGCACGATCTTGCCGATATGGTCGCCGCCCTCCATGCGGGCATGGGCCTGAGCCGCATCAGCCAGCGGGTAGACCTTGTCGATAATTGGCAGGCAGCGCCCGGCGGCCAGTGCGGGCCACACATGTTCCTGCAACTGATCGGCAATGGCTGCTTTCTCCGCAGCCGTGCGCGCGCGCAGCAGCGAACCGGTCACCATCGCGCGTTTGCCGAGGATCGCCAGCAGATCGATGTCGTTGGCGCGGGCGCCGCCAAGAAAGCCGAGCATTACCAAACGCCCGTCCATTGCCAGCGCGCTGATGTTGCCGTTCAGATACGAGCCACCCATGATGTCGAGAATCACATTCACGCCTTGTTCTGCGGTTTTCTCGGCAATGACCTTGGCGAAATCCTCTTCCCGATAGTTGATCGGTTGCCCGCCCAGCTGGCTGATCGCGGCGCATTTTTCAGCGCTGCCGGCAGTGGCGAACGCCTCAATGCCGAACTCACGGCAGAGCATCAACGCGGTGGTGCCGATGCCGCTGGTGCCGCCATGGATCAGCACGCGCTGGCCGGCAGTGGCGCCGCCGAGGCCGAACAGGTTGGCCCATACGGTGAAAAAGGTTTCCGGAATCGCAGCGGCCTGAATCCAGTCGACATCATCCGGTACAGGCAAAGTCTGGCCGGCTGGAACCGCGCAATATTCGGCGTAACCGCCGCCATTGGTCAGTGCGCAGACACGATCGCCGAGCGCAAACCGCGTTACTCCGGCGCCGAGCGCGACTACTTCGCCAGCCACTTCGAGACCGGGGATCGGGTCCATGCCGGGTTTCATCGGATACTTGCCGGCGCGCTGCAGGGCATCGGGGCGATTGATGCCGGCGGCGTGAACGCGGATCAGCACCTGGCCTTCGGCAACGCTTGGCAGAGACACGCGTCTGGCTTGCAATACTTCCGGGCCGCCTGGTTGGGTGATTTCGATACGAGTCATTTCGTTGGGCAGTGACATGTCAATTCCTGTGAAAAAGGTCGTGTAGATGGGAGCGCTGCGAGCGCGCAATGATTCCCTTCAGTTCGCCGCGCAACGAGTTTGAGTCGCAGCGGGCAGCCAGCGCATGGCTTGCTCCAGCAGCAGGGCAACGCCGATCGCGCCGGCGGCGATCATAAACAGCAGCGTATGCTGGCCGCCCGAAGCATTGAACAGCGCGGAATAGGCAAACCCTGCCAGCGCCTGAAAGGTGGCGAACGACACGGTTGCGCGGCTCCAGGCGATCTGCTGACGGTGATGCGACGGCACCAGCTCATGCACCCGCGCCAATGCCAGCGGTACGATGCCCGGCGGGAACGAGCCGAGAATCACCGCCAGTAAAGCCAGCGCCAGAAACGAATGTGTGACGGCCAATAAACCGAGGGCAATGGCTTGCACTACCAACACCAGCCGAATACCTGTGCGTGCGTTAAGCTGGTCAGCCAGAAACCCGTAAGTCACCGGCCCGACAATCGCTCCCAGGCCATACATGACCCAGACCATTGCGCCGATATGCGCCCCGGCGCCCAGTCCACGAGCCACGTAATCCACCAGAAACACCATGGCAGGCACCAGCCCGGCGGCCATGAACGCGTATTGTGCGAACAACAGGTAAACGCCCGGCGGTGTCGGCTCATCGGCTGACGTTGTGTGCGCTGCGACGGCTTGCGCGGTATCCGCAGGCCAGCCGAACCAGCTCAGCGCGGTCAACAACAACGCCAGCGCGCCCAGTCCCAGCCAGGTTGCCTGCAAGCCAAGGGTCAGCAGCGGCGGCACGAGGGTTCCGGAGCCGGCAATCCCGAGGCCGATACCAAGAAAGATTGCGCCACTGGCCAAGCCTCTGCGTGACGCCGGAACATGAGGCAGCACGGTTGCCGCGACCAGCACCATGATCGCGCCGCCAGCAATCCCGGACAGCAAACGCCAGCCGAAGAACCAGCTCACCGACAGCGGATAGGCACACGCAAAAAATGCTGCCGTGACTGCCAGCATCATCAGACGCAAGGCGTTGCGGTTGCGCAGTCGATGAGCCATGGGCCGACCGAGGAGGGCGCCAATCAAGTAGCCAACCAGATTGGCCGCGCCGAGATAGACGACATCATTGGCTGAAAACCACTGCGCCTGAATCAGCGAAGGGATCAATGGCGTGTAAGCGAAACGCGCCAGGCCAATACTGACCAGGCTGGCGCAAAGTCCGGCGAAGATCGGCAGCCAGATACCGGAATAGTTTGAAGTACGCATGATCGCGATCTCACAAGAGGTGTATGGCGCTCAGCTTATCGGCTATTGTTGCTGCGGATATGCAGCGATTAAGCGGCACGGTGATGCAAAAATGCTTCATGGGGGCAGCATGAATTGGGATGATGCGCGAGTATTTCTTGCGGTCTGTAGAGAGTCGACCTTGCGCGGTGCTGCGCGGGTTCTGGGCGTGGACCAAGCCACTGTAGGGCGACGCGTCACCGCGCTGGAAAAGTCTTTGAGCGCGACGCTATTCCTGCGAACCTCTGATGGCTATGCGCTCACGGCCGTCGGCGAGGCAGCGCTCAGAAGTGCGGAAAAAATGGAGCATTCGGCGCTGGAACTGGAGCGACACATCCACGGGCTGGACGATCGGCTGACCGGTAATGTAAGGGTCAGCACCACCGACTCGCTGGCCATCGATTTCATCATCCCGGCGATGGCGCGCCTGCATGACCAGCATCCGGAAGTGCAGATTCAGCTGGACGCGTCGACACAAATCCTCAGTCTGGCCAAGCGCGAGGCCGATATCGCGGTGCGCAATACCCGGCCGGATAATCCGGATCTTATCGCTCGGCGAATCGCCCGTTGGCCTGTAGGACTTTTCGCGGCGCAGGCTTATGTCGACCGCCATGGCGAACCGCAGCCGGGCAGTGCTTTCGAGGGCCATGATCTCGTGGTGTATCAGCCGTATTTGCAGAGCAAAAAAGACCTCACGCTGGTCTCTGAACCGTTGACCCGCGGACGCATCGTCGCCACGCTCAGCTCCAGCCTTCTAGTGCGTCGTTCCCTTGCCGCCGGCCTCGGCATAGGGGAAATCCCGGTGTATATGGGCGAGCGCGACGGCCTGTTCAGACTCTGGCCGGAGCGGACCCGGCCGCTGCCGTATGAAGTGTGGCTCGTCACCCACGCCGACTTGCGCCACACCGCGCGGGTACGGGCCGTGATCGAGCAGATCGTTGAGGTTTTTGCGCTGGAAAACGAATAAGTGGTTCAGGGTTTTGCCAGGGCTACAGCGTCTGACGAAACGGCCTACATCCGAGGCAGAATGGGCCGGCTTGTCGCCGAAGGCGATGAAATCTATTGTGACTGCAGTTCGATGCAGACCTCGGTCCTGCATCGAAACGAAGTGCCAGGGAAGGCCTCGGTAGCCATATAAAGGTGTCGAATTGAAAATCAGGGAAGTGAATCAATATGCAGACACGGACAGGTCGAATGCAGGGCGGGACGGGCAAACCATGAGCAGCATAAGTCGCGAAGAATTCGATGCCAGGATAGAAACCATCGAGACGAGAATGGATGGCCGCGTCGCAGAAATGCGCGCCGACATTCGCGGGTTCCTCGCTGCTCAGGCAGAGCGGGACAAGGCCTATCTTGAACGGGACAAGACCCTACAGGAACGGGACAAGCGTTATGACGTGATGTGGATGGGCGTACAGAAAATTGCCGACGAATCGCGGGAAGCGATCAGACAGGCATCGACGGTAAAGGCCAATTACTGGGCTGCCACCACCGTGCATTTCCTCGGCGTGGCTTCCTTGTTGGTTGGCGCACATTTCGCCAATCAGGCGGCGGTGTTGACAACGATCCAAACCACCCTGGCAGCGATTCAGATTGGCAAAGAGGTCTCCGCCCCCAAACCAGTTGAACGAACCATTACGCTGCCGCCGCAATAAAAACGGCCCTCGGTAGAAGGCCGTTCTCGATGCGCCAGATCATGGCATTTCCGGCTGCTCCTGAGGCCGCAGGTCGAACACGAGCACTTCGGCATCGACGCCGTTGCTCAAGGTAAGCAACTGTTCTTCACGAACCCGCACGCCATCACCTTCCTGCAAGAGTTGGCCGTTGAGCTCTACGCTGCCACGAGCGACGTGCACGTACGCGTAACGATTGGCAGGCAAGTTCAGCGTGGCACTTTCCTTGCCGTCGAATAACCCGGCGTAGACGCGTGCATCCTGACGGACTTTCAGTGAACCGTTGCCACCGTCCGGCGAGATGATCAGTTGCAGGCGACCGCGTTTTTTCTGCGCGCTGAAATGCTCCTGTTGATAGCGCGGTTTGGCGCCGCTGACGTCCGGCACGATCCAGATTTGCAGAAAGTGCACGGGCTTGGTGGCCGAGTGGTTGAACTCACTGTGCGCCACGCCGCTGCCGGCGCTCATCAGTTGCACGTCGCCGGGGCGGATCACCGAGCCAGTACCAAGGGTGTCCTTATGTTCCAGGGCGCCTTCGAGCACATAGGAAAAGATTTCCATGTCGCGGTGCGGATGTTGGCCAAAACCTTTGCCGGCGGCGACCCGGTCATCGTTGATCACCAGCAGATCGGAGAAACCCTGTTCACGCGGGTTGCGGTAGCTGGCGAACGAGAAGGTGTGAAACGACTTCAACCAGCCGTGATTGGCGAGGCCGCGATCGGAGGCTTTGCGAAGAGTCAGCATGATGAAATCTCCTGGCGGGACGTGAATTCGTCCGAGTGAGGAGAAGGTTACTGGTTACCCGAGAAGGCAATAAGTAGTTGGAAATTGAAAGACTGTCCGGTTCAGGTTGACAGTTTTGCGTTATGGTTGACGCATTCGAACACGCTCATGACAACTCAGTCGGCCATAATGCCTCGGCTGAAGCGTGCGTCTTGACCCTTGAATATGTGTGAAACCTGCGATGAAAACCGTAGCAATGGTGCTGTTCCCTGACTTTCTGATGCTCGACATGGCGGGGCCGCTGGAGGTGTTTTCAGTCGCCAACCGTTATCTGAAGCCTGATCTGCACTATCAACTGACGACGTTAGGCACAGAGCGCGGCTTGCTGAGGGCGTCCAATGGCGTGCAGGTTCAGGCTGACTTGCACATCGACGAAGCGGCCGAGCGCTATGACCTGCTATTGGTGCCGGGCGGACCCGGCGCCTATAACCAGAGATTTCCCGAGCTGTTTGGCTGGTTGAAAAAAGCCGTGCCGCGCGCGGAGCGTTACGGTTCGATTTGCACTGGCGCCTTTATCCTCGGCCATGCCTGCCTGCTTGATGGCTATCGCGTCACTACGCACTGGAACTACACCGAGCGCCTGATCAAGGCTTTTCCGAAAACCACGGTGACCACCGATCAGATCTACGTCGAGGATCGTAATCTCATCACCTCGGGTGGCGTGACGGCCGGCATCGATCTGGCACTGGCGGTAGTCGCCCGGGATCACGGCAAGAAAATCGCCCAGGACGTCGCCAAGGTCCTGTTGGTGGTCATGAAGCGCCAGGGCGGGCAAGCGCAGTTCAGCCCGTTGATGGCGGCAGTCTCACCGCAAGAAACGCCCATCACCCGCGCGCAGAATTACGTCCTTGAACACCTGGATGAGCCCTTCACAGTAGAGCGCATGGCCGGATTGGCGAACATGAGCGCACGGCACTTTGCTCGCCTGTTCTCCCGTGACGTCAACATGACTCCCATGGAGTTTCTGCAGAATGCCCGCATCGACTGCGCGCGAAACCTGTTGGAAACCAGCGATCTGCCGCTCAAGACCATTGCCTACAAAAGTGGCTTTGGCAGCGTCCGGCATATGCGCTCGTTGTTCGCAGAAAAGCTCGGTCTTACGCCGTTACAATACCGCGAACAGTTCAGCTAGAGCGGTTCTGTCCGTCTGACGCAGTCGGATGTCCGCACTGCGTCGGCTGTGGCGGTTGTATCGTCACGCGAGAGTGCCAAGATGTTTGGCATGGATAATCACAACGACACAAGCCTCGGTTCGGTGCTGCGTTTTGGCCCGTACGCTTTCCATGTGCGCCAACGCTTGGTTCTCGAAGGAGAACAGCCGCTGCGCATGGGCGGGCGCGCCATGGACATTCTGCAGGTGCTGCTTGAACACGCGGGGACGGTGGTCAGCAAAGAGCAGTTGATTGCTCGTGTATGGCCGACATCGATCGTTGAAGAGATCAACCTGCGGGTGCACATCGCGGCGTTGCGCCGCGCACTGGGTGACGGCATTAACGGGCAGCGTTTCATCATTCACGTGGCGCAGTGCGGCTACAGCTTTGTCGCTCCGGTGGAGAAGGGGACAAGTGATGCGCTGACCGTGCCCGCTGCCGCGCTCACGCGACTGCACAATCTTCCGGCACGACTGACGCCAGTCGGTGGGCGCGATGCCTTGGTCGGTAGTCTGGTTCGACAAATGCCGGCGTGCCGCTTGATGACGATTACCGGTGCGCCGGGTGTTGGCAAAACCACAGTGGCACTGCGTGTAGCGGAATTGTTGCTGCAATACTTTCGCGATGGCGCCTGGTGGTTCGACCTTGCCAGCCTCGAAGATGACAGGCCCTTGCTCGACCACCTGTTGCGCACCCTGAACACAGACTTTTTCACACTGATCGGCCGCCACGCCTTGCTGATACTGGACAACTGTGACCACCAGCGCGACAGCTGCGCGGCTCTGGTTGAAACCCTGTTGCATGCTGCGCCTCGCCTGTCGATTCTGGTCACCGGCCGCGAAGCCCTGCAATTGGTGCAGGAGACCGTTCATTACGTGCCGCTGTTGGCGATTCCCAAGCGCTCGACATTGAATTCCGTCGAAGAAGCCATGAGCTATCCGGCGGTGCAGTTGTTCGTCAATCGCGCGCGGTCAAGGCAGCATGGCTTCAGTTTACGTGAACAGGATTTGCCGGGCGTGCGCGAGATCTGCCGTCAACTGGACGGTCTGCCGCTGGCGATCGAACTCGCCGCGGCGCAGATCGACGCGCTGGGTTTGATCGGTCTACAGGCCCAGGTTGAAAACGGTCTGCAGTTGCTCGGTCAAGGCCGGCGCACTGCTGAACCGCGCCATCAGTCGATGGCGGCTGCCATCGATTGGAGCTTTCAGTACCTGACGCAAACGCAGCAGCGTGTGCTGCTGCGTCTGTCGGTGTTCGGCAGCGGGTTTACCCTGGAAGCTGCAGTGAGTGTGGTCAGCTGCGCGGATTTGGCCGGCTCCAGGTTGACCTCAATCATCGAAGACCTGGCGCGCAAATCGTTGCTGATTCAGCAACCCATCCAGGCCAAGGTTCGCTATTGGATGCTCAACACCGTGCGCCGCTATGCGCGTGATCGGCTTGAGCGCAGCGACGAGTGGCTTGAACTGGAACAGCGTCATGCGCGCTATCTCAGCCGCACGCGCAATACGTCAGGCCGGGCACTGGTCGCGCAGGTTGTCGAGTAGCTGGCGCACGTTGCGCAAGTCTGGAGTGGCGTAGCCTTCGGTGAAGCGCTGGTAGATTGGCGTGAGCAGATCCAGTGCTTCGCGGTGGCGCAATTGGCGGTGCCACAGTCCAGCGAGATCCGTGGCGCTACGCAGTTCCCAGGCCAGCGCGCCTTGGCTTCTGGCAATGGTCAGCGCTTGTTGCAGGGTTTGTTCGGCTTGGGTTTCAGCGGTGTCCGAGAGGGCCGCTTCGCGAGCAGGCTCGCTCCCACAGGAATCAGCGCACAACTCGGAATTTGCGCCCGACACCGACCCCTTGTGGGAGCGAGCTTGCTCGCGAAGCGGCTTATGTGAATTCTTCAACAACGCCGCTGCCCGTGCCCGCAATATTTCCGCCGTACTCCAACCCGCGTCCCCACTGCGTGCTCGCTCCACCAGTGCCTCATCGACAAAGCGTTCATCCAGCGTAACCATCACTTCCCGGATCAAACCGCTGCTCTGCGCTGATACGGGCGCGGCATTGTCTGGATCGATCACCTGCGCATACTGCCGCCCCCAGTTATTGAACAGCAGCACCGAATGCTTCTGCGATTGTTCCAGCAGCAACTGCAGAAGGGCTCGGGCGTTGTCGCGATCACCGTTGTAATGGGCGATCAGACAACTGGCCAGCGCCAGGGTGTAGCAGATCGAGGTTCCGTGGTTGATCTGCACGGCAATGTCCAGCGCTTGCCGTGCCGCCCGCCAAGCCTGCTCAGGCAAGCCCTGCAACCACAGCACCCGGGCCAGTACCGTCAGCGAAGCGACGCTCTGGTCGTACTGCACGCCAAAACCATGGGTGAAACGATTGAGATGGCCGCTGTGGGCCATGCGTTGCAGCACCTGTTCGGCATGTGCACGGGCCTGCGGCTGGTCGCCGGCATAATGCAGGGCGAGCACGCGCAAGCGATGCGTGCTCAGCGACAGCAATGGCTCGCCGTGCACACCGATGCGGTCGAATTGCTCACTCTGCGCGAGCGCCATGCGGTAATGCCCGCAGCTCAGGTTGACCGCCATGTGCCCCGATATCGCACGCAGTTGCCCGGCCAGATCGCCGTGTTCTTCGGCTAATCGGCAGGCGTCGACGAAGGCCTGGATGGTTTGTGGCGTGCCGCCCCAGGTGTGATAGCTGGCGCTGCCGAGCGCCAGCTTCAAGGCGATTTGCAGGCGAGGGCAGGGCTGCGGGAGCGAGCCTGCTCGCGAAGGCTCCAGCAGACTCAGCGCCCGGCGCACATAGCGGCTGTAATCGCGCAGCAACGACAGCTCTTGCCATAACGGTGCCGACGCGGCTGTCAGTTGCACGCCCAGTTCATCCGGTCCCGGACCGTTGAGGCTCCAGTCCAGCGCCGCGCGCAAATCCTCCAGACCCCGGGCATAACGCTCCATCCACAATACAGTCGGAGTATTGTCCCAATCCGCCTGCGCCTGCTGCATCAGTGTCAGGCAGCGCTCGGCGTGGCGTTGGCGGGTGGCGCTGAGCTCTTCGGCCTGTTCGAGTTTTTCCAGCGCGTAGTGGCGCGTCGTGTCGAGGAGGCGATAGAAAACATCTTCGTCGCCCACTTCGACGCTAAGCAGGGATTTGGCCACCAATTGTGTGACGGCGGTGAACGCCGCGCCGGGATCGATCTGCTGGCCGATGACCACTGCCGCCGCCGAGGCGAGGGTGAAGCTGCCGCGGAAGATGCCCAGACGGCGCAGACAGGTTTGCTCGCAGCCGTTGAGCAGGTTGAAACTCCAGTCCATCGTCGCGCGCAGGGTCAGGTGACGCTCGGCACTGCTGTGTTGTCCAGCGGACAGCGGCGGCAAACCTTCGCGCAACTGCTTGAGCAGTCCATCCATACCCAATTCGCCGACCTGTGCGGCGGCCAGTTCCAGTGCCAGCGGAATGCCGTCCAGGCGCTGGCAGATCTCGATCGCTTGCGGCAGTTCGGCGTGGCTCAGTTGAAAGTTTTCCCGGGCAGCCGTGGCGCGTTCGACAAACAATTGCAACGCAGCAAAGCCCAGCGCCTGGGCCGGTTCCATCGGCGTAGACATGGACGGGCATTCAAGTGATTCCAGACGCTGCACAAACTCACCTTCAGCACGCAGGCTCTCGCGACTGGTCGCGAGGATATGCACCTTGGGTGCGCCGCGCAGAATCTGCTCGCTGAGCGCCGCGATCGCATCAATCAGGTGCTCGCAGTTGTCGATCACCAGCAGCATTTGCCGTTCACGCAGGCCATCGACCAGACCAGCCTGCGCATCGCCTTCAGGCGCGGACAGATCGAGCAGCGTCGCCAGGTGCGAGCCGAGCAGCGCGGGGTCGACGATGGGTGCCAGATCGACCAGGCGGATGCCGTCGCGATACTGGCCGATCAGTTGTTCGGCGACGCGCAGGGCGACGGTGGTCTTGCCGATGCCGCCGGGGCCGACCAGGGTAATGCAGCGTCGGCGCGGCAGTTGCGTAATCAAGTGATCGACCAGCGGCTGGCGGCCGATCATTCGCGTGCGACGCAGCGGCAGGTTGTGTCTGGCGACGGGCATTGCCGGTTTTTGTTCGATGCTGTCGAGCACGATCGGTGCGACAAAACTGTAGCCGCGCTGCGCCACGGTGACGATGTAGCGCTGGCCGTTCTGCCCGTCGCCCAGCGCTTTGCGCAGCGCCGCCATGTGCACGCGCAAGTTGATGTCTTCAACCACACTGTCTGGCCAGACCCCGGCCATCAATTGCTGTTTGCTCACCACTTCACCGGCGTGTGCCAGCAAAATCAGGAGGATGTCCATCGCCCGCCGTCCCAGGCGCAAAGGCTGTTGGCCTTCAAGTAGCAGTCGTTGCCCGGGATGAATCCGATAGGGGCCAAACGCAATGGCCTGATTCGGGGAAAAACTCAACAGCGCGCTCCTGCGGTGATGCGACGGACAGGGTGAACCAGTGCCTGGCGCATGCGCAGGCCTTCTGATCCGGGGTGTCCGGGCATAATCCTCAGGTTTGAGCATCAGTGCAACGGGTGGCGTAACGGCAGCAGTCAAAACACCGCAGGTTGCGCTGCGTTGTTTTTCGGTTTGCCCATGACTCGACAGCGCCAGGCAAAGGGATTGATGCCCTCGCTGCGGGTGAACATATGGCAGAAGTGCGCCTGATCGCAGAAGCCGCATTCCAGGCTGATCTGCGTCAGGCTCAGGTCGGTGTGCTGGATCAGCAGCTTGGCTCGAGCAAGGCGCTGGGCGCGGATCCAGTCCTGTGGCGACAGGCCGGTACTGCACTTGAATGCGCGGGAGAAATGACTGCGTGACAGTGAACAGGCCCGGGCCAGTTCAGCCACTTCGAGACTTTCGCCCAAGCGATCGAGAATCAACTGTTTGATCTGGCGTTCGCGCTGCGGACTGAGTCCGCCAGTCGTGTTTTTACGCGGTTCGCAGGCAGGGGCGAGGGCGACGGTTTGCTGTAGATAAGCCATGGCCAAGGTCCGTGTCGGTGGGGAATACACGGTCGGCGCATTCCCTCAGGTCAAAAAAGCAACGCTGCGCAGAGGACTTCATTGTTGGGCGAGGGCGTGAGGCTGACGAGTTAATCGTTGTTAATTTCCTTGCTGAGGCTGGAACTCAGCACATCCTTGCAAGTCAGCGCCCGGCGCTTTGCGCGACGATGTCGACAAAGCGCGGCCGCCGTTGGCCAGGTTCAAAGGGGAATGCAATGAAAGGCTTGGTGAAAGCAGCAACGACCCTGGCGGTCATGCTGGCAATGTCCGGCGCGATGGCGCAGGCACCGCAGGTGGGCACTCAGGCGCCGGGTTATTTCCGCTTGGCGGTGGGCGATTACGAAGTCACTGCGTTGTTCGACGGTTACAACGATTTGTCGCCGAAGCTGTTGCAGGGCATGAGCCAGAGCCAGATTCGCGCGCTGCTCGCACGCCGTTCGATTGAAAGCCCGGGCGTGCAGACGGCGTTCAATGCCTTTCTGGTCAACACCGGCACACAATTGATTCTGGTCGACACCGGCGCAGGGCAGTGCATCGGCGCCACCGCAGGCCAACTCTCGGCCAACATGCAGGCCGCCGGTTACAAGCCTGAGCAGGTCGACACAATTTTGCTGACCCACCTGCACCTCGATCACGTCTGTGGTCTGGTCGATGCAGAGAAGAAGCCGCTGTTCACCAATGCCACCGTCTATGCGGCCAAGGCAGAGGCAGATTACTGGCTTGATCCGGCAGCGCTGGCCAAGGCCCCGGCGGGAGCCGAAGAGTTCTTCAAAATTGCCCGGGATTCCACTGCCCCCTATGTTGCCTCTGGCCGCTTCAAGACGTTTGCCGCCGGGCAATCACCGCTGCCCGGGCTGGTCGAATCAACTCTAGAAGCCGGGCATACGCCGGGCAGCACCACGTACCGCTTCAGCTCGCAGCAACAGAGCATCGTGTTTATGGGCGATCTGGTGCACAACCTCGCGGTGCAGTTTTTGCACCCGGAAGTCTCGATCAGTTTCGACGTCAACAGTCAGCAAGCGATCGCCAGTCGGCAGGCAGTGTTCAGTGCTGCGGCAGCGAGCAAGACCTGGGTAACGGCAGCGCATCTGCCGTTCCCGGGCATCGGTCACATCGCCGCCGAGGGCAAACATTTCCAGTGGGTGCCGGTGGAGTACGGCCCTTACAAACGCGCGGCGAAAGTGCCGTTGATCGAGTAAAGTGCCCAGCGCCTGTGGCAAAAAGCGTCCGACACCGATAAGGAAACCACGCCCATGAACCGTAACGATCTGCGCCGCGTCGACATGAACCTGCTGGTGATTTTCGAAGCGCTGATGTTCGAAAAGAACCTGACCCGCGTTGCCGAAAAACTGTTCATGGGCCAGCCGGCGGTCAGCGCTGCACTGGGGCGCTTGCGTGATCTGTTCGACGATCCGTTGCTGCTGCGCAACGGTCGCGGCATGGAGCCGACGGCGCGCGCGCTGGCGATCCTCAAGGAACTGCAACCGGCGATGGATGTGATTTCCGGTGCGGTCAGCCGTGCCAAGGAATTCGAACCGGCGAGCAGTTGCGACGTGTTTCGCATCGGTCTGTCGGACGACGCCGAGTTCGGTCTGTTTCCGCCGCTGTTGCGCCAGCTTCAGCAGGAGGCGCCGGGAATTGTCGTGGTGGTGCGCCGCGCCAACTACCTGTTGATGCCGGCGTTGTTGGCTTCGGGGGAGATCTCCGTGGGCGTCAGCTACACTACCGATCTGCCGGCCAATGCCAAACGCAAGAAACTGCGTGATATTCCCTGCAAAGTGCTGCGCGGCGACGACCGTCCGGGGCCTCTGACCCTCGATGAATATTGCGAGCGTCCGCATGCGATGGTGTCGTTCTCCGGCGACCTGAGCGGCAATATCGACCTGGATCTGGCCAAGATCGGCCGCTGCCGCCGGGTGGTTCTCGGCGTGCCGCAGTTCAGCGGTTTGCGTGCCTTGCTCGCTGGCACCGAGATGATCGCCACCGTTCCGGATTATGCCGCCTGTGCCCTTGTTGAAGGCTGCGCCCTGCGTGCCGAAGATCCGCCGTTCCCGATCGATGCCGCGCAATTGTCGATGGCCTGGAGCGGAGTGCACGACAACGACCCGGCAGAAAAGTGGCTACGCTCGCGGATCAGCCAGTTCATGGCGGCACCGCTGGATATTCCAGCGCTTTAACCAACCTCGATCACACAAGCAGTTCTCCTGTGGGAGCGAGCCTGCTCGCGAAAGCGGTGTGCCAGTCAACGTCGTTGTAACCGACCTGATGCCTTCGTGAGCAAGCCCACTCCCACAATGTTTTGTGGTGTTCCGCAAATTGAGTGCATGCCGCCAATCCCTGTGGGAGCGGGCTTGCTCGCGAAAGCGGTGTGCCATTCAACGTGGATGTGACTGACCCGCCGCCTTCGTGAGCAAGCCCACTCCCACACGGTTTTGTGGTGGTCCGCAAATTGAGTACATGCCGCCAATCCCTGTGGGAGCGAGCCTGCTCGCGAAAGCCGTATGCCAGTCAACGTCGTTGTAACCGACCTGATGCCTTCGTGAGCAAGCCCACTCCCTCAATGTTTTGTGGTGTACCGCAAATTGAGTGCATGCCGCCAATCCCTGTGGGAGCGGGCTTGCTCGCGAAAGCGGTGTGCCAGTCAATGTGGATGAGACTGATCTGACGCCTTCGCGAGCAGGCTCGCTCCCACACTGTTTTTGTGGCGGTCTGCAAATTGATCGCATGCCGCTGATCCCTGTGGGAGCGGGCTTGCTCGCGAAAGCGGTGTGCCAGTCAACGTGGATGTGACTGATCTGACGCCTTCGTGAGCAAGCCCACTCCCACAATGTTTTTGTGGCGGTCTGCAAATTGATCGCATGCCGCCAATCCCTCTGGGAGCGGGCTTGCTCGCGAAAGCGGTGTGCCAGTCAACGTGGATGTGACTGACCCAACGCCTTCGTGAGCAAGCCCACTCCCACAATGTTTTGTGGTGTTCCGCAAATTGAGTGCATGCCGCTGATCCCGGTGGGAGCGAGCCTGCTCGCGAAAGCGGTGTGCCAGTCAACGTAGATGCAACTGACCTGACACCTTCGTGAGCAAGCCCACTCCCACACGGTTTTGTGGTGGTCCGCAAATTGAGTGCATGCCGCCAATCCCTGTGGGATCGGGCTTGCTCGCGAAAGCGGTGTGCCATTCAACGTGGATATGAATGATCTGACGCCTTCGTGAGCAAGCCCACTCCCACAATGTTTTGTGGTGTTCCGCAAATTGAGTGCATGCCGCTGATCCCGGTG
>NZ_JBSICA010000035.1:0-51035 GCF_058245595.1 Pseudomonas sp. UF-293
CAGCGCTCACAGCATCACGGTCAAGGCGTTGTACGGCAGTAATCCGGTGTCGGCGGCGCGGACCTTTACCGTGGCGGCAGCTGTCACGCCAAGTGTTACCAGGGTGAGAGATTCTCAGGGTAACAACATTTCTCCCGGCAGCACGACCACTGCAACCACCGTGTATGTCAGTGGCAGTGCGTCAATAAATGCCAGCGTCGAAGTTCGCGATAACGGTAACGTGAAACAGAACGCACCGGTCAATAGCAGCGGTGGATGGGGAGAGGTCAGCTTCTCAGTGGGTGTCGGTACTCACAGCATTACCGCCAGAGCGCTCTATGGCAGTAATCCGGTGTCGAATGTCTGGTCGTTCGAAGTGAAATCCCCCGTTCCGCCACTAAGTTTTGGGCAGGATGTCGCTCTCTCCCTGACCACTTACCACGTTGCCCGGGGACGGCCGCCAACCAATCCGCCAGCTCATGCGACCTATACACGCACAGCGACGGGGGGGGAGCCGGGTTATAGCTATTCATCCAGCAACGCTAACGTCGCCGTGATTGATCAGAACGGCAGGGTGGTGCCAGTCGGGAACGGGCAGGCAGTTATGACGGCCACGGACAGCAAGGGCCGAACAGCCACTCATACGGTGACTATCTCGGGCATCAGAGTATGGGTTTGCCCTGGCGGTAACCACAATATGTATAACGGCCCCGCTGTCCTCGCAGCGCACGGCCTGCGCTTTCCGGTAATGGACGAACTGCGTCAGTTCTGGGCATCCTACGCAGCCCATCAACCTTCCGTCGCCTATTTCGTTGGTTGGTCGGCCTCGCCTTCTCCCGATCTCAATAGTGCGTTCTGGTCCGGTGAGATTCATTCCAGCAACCATTGGTGGAGGAAAAACCTCAACAACGGCGGTGAGGACGGAGGAATCAATTTTGGTTATAACAATCTGGCCGGAATAGTCATCTAGCTTGTTGTGTTAGCGGTCGATTGGCGGGTGGGTGCATTTAAACTCCCCGCCGGGCCTGGGCACGACTTCTGACATAGGTGCTGAGCATCTGATCCTTTCAGCTCTGGTTTTGCGGTTTTTTTACCAATCTGTAGGGGCGAGCTTGCTCGCGATGTGGCGATAGCGTGGGTTTATGGGCAAGTGCTTTGCACTAAGTCCGGCCCGCGCAATCGAGCGTTTACCGGATGCTCCGATAACTCTCTGTTTTCTACCCCCTGAAGGTTGGAATGCTTTTTGCGGCAGCCGTGCGTCCGTTCGTAGGCATAAAAAACGCAGGAGTAACGGTTATCGGCTTGATCCCGATAGCTGACATCTCCGTCGGAGAAAAACCCTATCCGACGGCTATCAGCACGGCCACTCCCGGCAAAGTCATGCATCCACCAAGATTGCGCGTTCGGCTGTGGAGGGGACGCGGAGCGTCCCGGGCTGCATTCCCACGCGGGAGCGTGGGAACGATCAGCGGTAAGCCATGCTATTGCGGCATTTCCAGGTTATCCAGCACCCGATTCACCGCCAGTTCCCCGAGCATGATCAACTGCGCCATCCCCATCAGCGTCCGCCGCTGCGATGGCTTTACCAGCCCGGCAAATTCCTGGGCGACGGTTTTGGCCGAGGCGAGGGTTTCGCAGGCGTTGGCCAGCAGGTCTTCGTTTTTAGTGTCGGCGGTGACGGCGTACATGGCGCGGGGACTGAACGGCGGTGGGGTCGAGCCGGGTGGGCAGAGGTAGTGGTCGAGTGCGCGGTCGGCGGCTTGGTGGAGTTTTTTTGCGTCGAGGGATTCGTAGGGGGAGGTGGGGTCGGATTCGGGTGGGTTGGTTGTTGGTTTGATCATGGTGAAGCTCCTTTGAAGTGGAGCTGCTACAACCTGTCGCTAAACAGGGAGGGTGGCGGCTGTACGCGGGTTAGCGAACCGGTCAAAGGCACCCGGCAGACTCGAAGGTCTCCCGCATACAGCCACCATGACGAAATCGCGACAATACAGATCCGCAACGAAGCCTGGAACGCTGATGCACCTTTGACTTGAGTTCGAGTCGCTAAACCCGATCGCTGATTCGTCAGCGATCGGACCACAATAGAACCCGCCCCCCAAGGCGCACAAGCCGGCGGATTCTGGCTTGGCTGTAAGTAATGGCGCAAGGATTTGTAGCCTTGAGACCGTGTCTGCAGGTGTCTTTTAAACACCTGAGTTTAAAAGGCGATTTGCGCTGCCTTCACTGGCCCCTTCGCGAGCTCGCTCCCACAAGGAAATGCGTTCCACAAGGTGGGAGAGCCTGCTCGCGAGGGACATGCCGGTCAGCGGAGTGGTTATATAAATCCGTCCCGCAATGGGTCGTATTTCAAGATTATTTGAGCTGAAGATCGCCGCGTTCGACAGCCCTGTAGCCATTGTCGAAGTCGGCGATCTTTTCTTTCACTCCTGATAAAGCACATACATGCCGTTGGCAGCGGTTGCCAATACCTCCCTCAGATCGGTCTTGCCTGTATCAATAAAACGCACAGCCTCCAGACTCCCGGCATCCAGAACCCATATGCGACCGGAGGTGTATGACACGACGAATATCTGTTTGCCGTCTGCGCTGACCGATACGTGCCGGGGGGATTTCTCGCTCGAGGAAGCCTTTATGACCTTATGCGTTGCCGTATCAATCAGCAAAATTTGACTGGATGTTATGTCAGCGACGTACAGGTGAGCGCCGTCGGGGCTCAGTGCCATTGAGTACGCGAGTCCGGGGATCGA
Organism: Pseudomonas sp. UF-293; assembly: GCF_058245595.1. Classification (NCBI taxonomy): domain Bacteria; kingdom Pseudomonadati; phylum Pseudomonadota; class Gammaproteobacteria; order Pseudomonadales; family Pseudomonadaceae; genus Pseudomonas; species Pseudomonas sp. UF-293. The sequence goes on from NZ_JBSICA010000035.1 coordinate 2,727, forward strand.
GATTCTTGCTACGAGCCTCCAGCTATCGGTGTCGATTACGTCAATGGCTGTAGGGTCGGCATTGGCTTGCGCATCACCCACATTGGCCAGGTACAAACGCGGTTGCTTGGGGTTGGCTGCAAGTTCGTAAGGCCATGGTTCGATCACCAGTGTCTGGGTGACTGTCTGGGTGGAGGCGTCGATTGCTTTCAGAAACCCTTTTACTGAATGCGGTTCCAGAGTGCCGCAGGCGTAAAGGGTTCGGCCGTTTGAACTTCCCACCATAAAAGGCGTACTGCCTCCGAGATCGGCGCCTTGGCTCAATTTATGGGTTTGGGTGTTGATCTGCCAAATATGCTGCGAGTAGCGACTGTGGACATATGCCCGAGAGCCGTCGGGTGTCAGGCTTGCCAACTGTTCACCGCCCACTTTTGGCGAATAGCTGTGAACGATGGCGTGGGTTCGAGTATCCATGGCACGGATATAGCTGATGCTGCCGTCGTAGGTGGACACAAAATACAACAAAGAAGCATCCGGACTGAGCCTGAGGCCATGCAGGCCCTTGATCATCACGATGTTTTCGTTGGGCAATTCAAGTTGGAACGCAGCTACATCGGTTGAGTGGTTCATGGCCGGGATCCTTGAGCCTTGGGAGACTCGCAGTAGGCCATAGGTTCGCGCGCCTGCCACCTGTCAGGTCTGACAGTTGTGACCCTCTTTCAGATCGACGATCACGCATGATCGACCTGCATTCGACTGATAAGCAGGGCGGCATGGTTTTATCCCTGATCCACTTGAGAAGCGGCCTCCCAAGTGATCATCGTCGCGAGCAAGACATGTCTCACAAAGGGTGCATGCTAGCGGCAAGTTTTGTGGTGCCTCGGCACCTATGGGAGCGGGCTTGCTCGCGAAGGGGTCATTGCGACTTCAACAAATCCCCCCGCCAAATCCGCTCGTTTTCAATCCACCGCAAAAGTTGGAAAGCTTCTTGCAGTAGCCGCCCTGCGCCCGTTCGGGGCGTCAAAAGTTTGCTTTAAAGGAACGGGGAAAACCGGTGGATCGCACTCAGTTATTCAATACAGCACGCACCAACGTTGCCGACCTCAGTCGAGGCAATCTGGGCGTGCCGTTGTTGCTGCTGGTCATGCTGGCGATGATGATGTTGCCGGTGCCGCCGTTCCTGCTCGACGTCTTCTTCACCTTCAACATTGCCCTGTCGATCGTCGTCCTGCTGGTCTGCGTGTATGCGCTGCGGCCGCTGGATTTCGCTGTGTTCCCGACCATTCTGCTGGTGGCAACGCTACTGCGCCTGGCGTTGAACGTGGCCTCGACGCGGGTGGTGATGCTCCACGGTCAGGACGGCCACGCCGCTGCCGGTAAGGTGATTCAGGCCTTCGGTGAGGTGGTGATCGGCGGTAACTACGTGGTCGGTATCGTGGTCTTCGCGATTCTGATGATCATCAACTTCGTCGTGGTGACCAAGGGTGCCGGGCGGATTTCCGAAGTGAGCGCGCGCTTCACCCTCGATGCGATGCCCGGCAAACAAATGGCGATCGACGCCGACCTCAACGCCGGCCTGATCGACCAGAATCAAGCCAAGTCGCGCCGTCAGGAAGTCGCCCAAGAGGCCGAGTTCTACGGTTCGATGGACGGTGCCAGCAAGTTCGTCCGCGGTGACGCCATCGCCGGCCTGCTGATTCTGTTCATCAACCTCATTGGCGGCATGGCCGTGGGTATCTTCCAGCACGGCATGAGCTTCGGCGATGCGGGCAAGGTTTACGCCTTGCTGACCATCGGTGACGGTTTAGTGGCGCAATTGCCATCACTGTTGTTATCTACAGCAGCGGCGATCATGGTGACCCGTGCGTCCGGCTCGGAAGACATGGGCAAGCAGATCAACCGCCAGATGTTCGCCTCGCCGAAAGCGCTGGCCGTGGCCGCTGGTTTGATGGCAGTGATGGGCCTGGTGCCGGGCATGCCGCACTTCTCCTTCCTGAGCATGGCTGCGCTGGCCGCAGGCGGCGCGTACCTGTTCTGGAAGAAGCAGAACGTTGCCAAGGTCGTGGCGCTGGAAGAGGTCAAGCGTCAGCAGGAACTGCTGCCGTCGCCGGCGCGCGCCATGGAAACCAAAGAACTGGGCTGGGACGACGTTACGCCGATCGACATGATTGGTCTGGAAGTCGGCTATCGCCTGATCCCTCTGGTGGACCGCAATCAGGGTGGGCAATTGCTCGCGCGGATCAAGGGCGTGCGCAAGAAGCTCTCGCAGGATCTGGGCTTCCTGATGCCGACCGTGCACATCCGCGACAACCTCGATCTGGCGCCGAGCGCGTATCGCCTGACCCTGATGGGGGTGATTCTGGCCGAGGCCGAGATCTACCCGGATCGCGAACTGGCGATCAACCCGGGCCAGGTCTACGGCTCGCTCAACGGGATCAACGCCAAAGATCCGGCTTTCGGCCTAGAGGCGGTGTGGATCGAAATCAGCCAGCGCGCCCAGGCGCAATCGCTCGGCTACACCGTGGTCGACGCCAGCACCGTGGTCGCCACGCACTTGAACCAGATTCTGTACAAGCACTCCAGTGAGCTGATCGGCCACGAGGAAGTGCAGCAACTCATGCAATTGCTGGCCAAGAGCTCGCCGAAACTGGCAGAAGAGCTGGTACCGGGCGTGGTTTCGCTGTCGCAGTTGCTCAAGGTTCTGCAAGCGCTGCTCGCCGAGCACGTGCCGGTGCGCGACATCCGCAGCATCGCCGAAGCGATCGCGAACAACGCCGCGAAGAGTCAAGATACCGCCGCGCTGGTCGCCGCTGTGCGGGTCGGCGTATCCCGTGCAATCGTCCAAAGCATTGTAGGTACTGAGTCCGAGCTGCCTGTGATCACATTGGAACCAAGGTTGGAACAGATATTGCTCAATAGTCTGCAGAAGGCAGGACAAGGCTCGGAAGAGGGCGTCCTGCTGGAGCCGAGCATGGCCGAGAAGCTGCAACGTTCGTTGATCGAAGCGGCCCAGCGTCAGGAAATGCAAGGCCAACCGGTGATCCTGCTGGTAGCAGGCCCGATTCGCGCGATGCTCTCGCGCTTCGGTCGCCTCGCGGTGCCAGGGCTGCATGTGCTGGCCTACCAGGAAGTACCGGACAACAAGCAAGTGACCATCGTTGCGACAGTAGGGCCCAACGGCTGAGGTAGTGGTTTATGCAAGTTAAGCGTTTTTTCGCCGCCGATATGCGTCAGGCCATGAAGCTGGTTCGCGATGAGCTGGGCGCTGATGCCGCCATCATCGGCAACCGCCGCATTGCCGGCGGCGTCGAGTTGACGGCGGCTCTGGATTACAAATTGTCGGCGCTGGCGCCACGGGTTCCGAACATGGAACTCGAAGACGAGCTGCGCAAGACCCAGTCGCGCATCGTCACCGCCCAGGCCGAACTGAGCCTGCGTGGCGAAGCCGACGGCAACACCAATCAGCAATTGTTTGCCGGGCTGCCATTGACCGCAGGCCTGCCGCTGACCGCTGCCGAGCCGCTGAGCGAGCCGACCTACGCCGCACCGACGCGTCCGGCCGCAGCACCTGCGCAGGCCTCGGCAGGTGTCGATCCGCGTGCGCTGGATTCGATGCGTTTTGAATTGAACAGCCTGCGCGAGTTGATGGAAGTGCAACTCGGCACCCTGGCCTGGAATCAGCTGCAAGGCAGCCGTCCGGCCCAGGCCAATCTGTATCGCCGTCTGCAGCGTATTGGCCTGTCCGGCCCGCTGTCGCGCGACCTGTTGGCGCTGATCACCGATATCGAAGAACCCCGTCAGGCCTGGCGCATGCTGCTGGCGCACCTGGCGCGGATGATTGCCGTACCGGAAGTCGAGCCGCTGGAAGAGGGCGGTGTGATTGCCATGGTCGGCCCCGCCGGCATGGGCAAGACCACCACGCTGGCCAAGCTCGCCGCGCGTTATGTGCTCAAGTACGGCGCGCAGAATGTTGCGCTGGTCAGTATGGACAGCTTCCGCATCGGCGCGCAGGAACAACTGAAAACCCTCGGGCGCATCCTCAACGTGCCGGTGACGCACGTCGATCCCGGCCAGTCGCTGGTGCAGGCATTGGATCCACTGCTACGCAAACGCGTGGTTTTGATCGATACTGCCGGGCTGCAAGCCAGTGATCCGGCGTTGCGCATGCAGCTCGAGAGCCTGGCCGGGCGTGGCATTCGCTCAAAAAATTATCTGGTCCTGGCAACCACCAGCCAGAAACAGGTTCTAACCGCCGCTTATCACAGTTACAAGCGTTGCGGGCTCGCCGGTTGCATCCTGACTAAACTGGATGAAACGGCCAGTCTCGGCGAAGTGTTGAGCCTGGCGATCAGTCATGAATTGCCGGTCGCGTACCTGACCGATGGCCCACGGATTCCGGATGATCTGCATCTGCCGCGCCGTCATCAACTGGTCAGCCGCGCCGTCAGCGTGCAAATGCAGGAAGAACCCAGCGAAGAAGCCATGGCTGACATGTTCGCTGATATCTATCACAGCCCGACCAAGCAGGTTGGCTGAGGTAATCATGAACAGTTTTTGTACCTACATCGATGGTCTGCCACGCATTGTTCCGATCGTGAACGCGCAGCCAGTAATGTGGCCTCCGTCTATGCAAGACAAGGTAAAGAAATAACATGGGCAGCATGCATCCCGTACAGGTGATCGCGGTGACCGGCGGCAAAGGTGGCGTCGGCAAGACTAACGTGTCAGTGAACTTGTCGCTGGCGCTGGCAGAGCTTGGCCGTCGGGTCATGCTGCTGGACGCCGACCTGGGCCTGGCCAACGTCGACGTTCTGCTGGGGCTGACACCCAAGCGCACACTGGCCGACGTCATCGAAGGCCGTTGCGAACTGCGCGACGTGCTGTTGCAGGGCCCGGGCGGGATTCGCATCGTGCCGGCGGCCTCCGGCACGCAGAGCATGGTGCACCTGAGCCCGGCGCAACACGCTGGCCTGATCCAGGCGTTCAGCGACATCGGCGACAATCTCGACGTGCTGGTGATCGACACCGCTGCGGGCATTGGTGACTCGGTAGTCAGTTTCGTACGCGCCGCGCAAGAGGTGTTGCTGGTGGTCTGCGACGAGCCGACTTCGATCACCGACGCTTACGCGCTGATCAAGTTGCTCAACCGCGACTACGGCATGAACCGCTTCCGCGTGCTGGCCAACATGGCGCAGAGCCCGCAGGAAGGGCGCAACCTGTTCGCCAAGTTGACCAAGGTCACGGATCGCTTCCTCGACGTCGCCCTACAATACGTCGGCGCCGTGCCGTACGACGAAAGCGTGCGCAAAGCGGTGCAGAAGCAGCGCGCCGTCTACGAAGCCTTTCCCCGTTCCAAGTGCGCGCTGGCCTTCAAGGCCATTGCCCAGAAGGTCGACACCTGGCCGCTGCCGGCCAACCCGCGCGGGCACCTGGAATTTTTCGTCGAGCGTCTCGTGCAGCAAACCGCAGGGCCTGTGATATGACCGCCAGTGGCATGAATCTTTACAAAAAGTCGGCGCGTGACGCGCAATACGAATTGATCGAGCGCTACGCGCCACTGGTCAAGCGCATTGCCTATCACTTGCTGGCGCGCCTGCCGGCAAGCGTGCAGGTCGAAGACCTGATCCAGGCCGGGATGATCGGTTTGCTGGAAGTCTCGACCAAATACGACGCCAGCAAAGGCGCCAGTTTCGAAACGTACGCGGGCATTCGAATCCGCGGCGCGATGCTCGATGAAGTGCGCAAAGGTGACTGGGCGCCACGCTCGGTTCACCGTAATACCAGGATGGTCAGCGACGCGATTCGCTCGATTGAAGCTAAAACCGGCCGTGACGCTAAAGATCACGAGGTTGCGGCCGAACTCCAATTGAGTCTCGACGATTACTACGGGATTCTGAATGACACCTTGGGCAGTCGCCTGTTCAGTTTCGACGACCTGCTGCAGGACGGCGAACACGAAGGGCTGCACGAGGATGGCGCGAGTGCTCATATGGAGCCGTCACGCGATCTGGAAGATGAACGCTTCCAGGCGGCGCTGGCGGACGCGATTGCCAATTTGCCGGAGCGTGAGCGACTGGTGTTGGCGCTGTACTACGACGAAGAGCTGAACCTTAAGGAAATCGGTGAAGTCCTTGGCGTCAGTGAATCGCGGGTCAGCCAGTTACACAGCCAGTGCGCGGCCCGTCTGCGGGGGCGTTTGGGGGAGTGGCGAGCGCGCTGAAGGCAGTGTGGGGACACTGCGAAACGAGGCTGGTGCGGTGATGAACGGCGCCGGTCTCGATCCGTTGTGCTCCAGACAAACTTCGAGTGCTATGCCGATTGATTGAAGTGGCGCGTCCAGGTGCTGGGCGCGTTTAAGACTGCTTGGAGGTCGAATTGAACAAAGACATGAAAATCCTCATCGTTGATGACTTCTCAACGATGCGGCGGATCATCAAGAACCTGCTGCGCGATCTTGGGTTCACCAACACCGTCGAGGCCGACGATGGCACCACTGCCATTCCGGTGCTCAACAGCGGCAGCATCGACTTTCTGGTAACGGACTGGAACATGCCTGGCATGACCGGTATCGACCTGCTGCGTCACGTGCGCGCCGATGAAAAACTCAAGCACCTCCCGGTGTTGATGGTGACTGCTGAAGCCAAGCGCGAGCAGATCATCGAGGCCGCTCAGGCCGGTGTGAACGGTTACGTGGTCAAACCTTTCACGGCTCAAGCGTTGAAAGACAAAATCGAGAAGATTTTCGAACGCATCGGCTGATGAATGCGCGGGGGAGCTATGGAGCATAACGAATCATCACAGGGCGATTTCGAATCGACCCTGAAAAAACACGCGGTCGAACTGGTCGAGAGCCTTGAAAAAGGCAAGTTCGGCGACGCGGTGCAACTGATCCATGAGCTCAATCAGACCCGTGACCGCGGCCTGTATCAGGAAGTGGGCAAGCTCACACGTGAACTGCACAGTGCGATCGTCAATTTCCAGATCGATCCGCACATGCCGCAGGCCGAGGAAGTGTCGCAAATCACCGACGCCACCGAACGCCTGGGCTATGTGGTCAAGCTGACGGAAGCCGCGGCCAACCGCACCATGGATCTGGTGGAGAGCGCCACGCCGGTGGTCAACAGTCTCGCTGATGAAGCGCAGACGTTGAGCGCCGATTGGGGCCGCTTCATGCGTCGCGAGGTCGGGGCTGAAGAGTTCCGCGAACTGGCGCGCCGGGTCGACGGTTTTCTGTCACGCAGCAGCACGGACAACCGTGCGGTGTCGAGCAACCTCAACGACATCCTGCTGGCTCAGGATTACCAGGACCTCACAGGTCAAGTGATCAAGCGTGTGACCCAACTGGTCACCGAAGTCGAAAGCAATCTGCTCAAACTCGTGCTCATGGCCAGTCAGGTCGACCGCTTTGCGGGCATCGAACATGACCGCGCTGCAATGCTTGCTGAAAAAGATCCACAAAAACATCTCTCGCAGGGTGAAGGTCCGCAGATTCATGCCGATAAACGAGAAGACGTTGTGTCCGGTCAGGACGATGTGGACGATTTGTTATCCAGCCTTGGATTCTAGAGTTTCGGAATTTCAGGTTTTTTGGGTTTTTAGACCTGTAGGAGCACCCCATTAATGAGCTTCGGCGCCGATGAAGAGATCCTTCAGGATTTCCTGGTTGAGGCCGGCGAGATTCTTGAGCAACTGTCCGAACAACTGGTCGAGCTGGAAAGCCGTCCGGATGATGCAGATCTGCTCAATGCAATTTTTCGCGGTTTCCACACTGTAAAAGGGGGCGCCGGCTTCCTTCAGCTCAATGAGCTGGTGGAGTGCTGTCACATCGCCGAAAACGTGTTCGACATCCTGCGCAAGGGTGAGCGTCGCGTTGATGCAGAACTGATGGACGTGGTGCTCGAAGCACTGGACGCGGTGAACAGCATGTTCAGCGAAGTCCGTGAGCGTGCACCGATCACCGCCGCCACGCCGGAGCTGCTGGCCGCGCTGGCGCGTCTGGCCGAGCCGCAATCGGCGGATGAAGCCGTTGCTGCACCGGTAGAAGCGGTGGAAGAACCGGTCGCTGAAAGCGCATCGGAAGACATCACCGATAACGAATTCGAACAACTGCTGGACTCGCTGAATGCCGTCAAGGCCCAGGCCGAGGCCCCGGCTGCTGTTGTTGCTCCAGCGCCGGTTGCCGACACGGCGGCGAGCGATGAAATCACCGACGCCGAATTTGAATCGCTGCTCGATCAGCTGCACGGCAAGGGCCAGTTTGCTGTCGATGCGGTCGCTCCGGCGCCAGCACCGGCGGCTCCGGCCGCGCCTGCTGCGGGCGACAGCTCGGACATCACCGACGACGAATTCGAAGCCTTGCTCGATCAGTTGCATGGCAAGGGCAACTTCGCCGTTGACGCGCTGGAATCGGCTATCGCTTCGGCTCCGTCAGCACCTGCTGCACCGGCAGCCGCTGCGGCCGGCAGTGACCTGATCAGCGATCACGAATTCGAATCGCTGCTCGACGAACTGCACGGCAAAGGCAAGTTTGACGCCAGCGCTGCGACTGCCGGCTCTGCGTCGAGCGTCGCCACGCCAGCGGCGAAAGCTCCGGCTGCCGCTGCTGCGCCGAAGCCTGCGGCCAAGCCTGAAGCGAAAGCCGAGGCGCCGAAACCGGCCGCCGCTGCTGCACCGGCTGCGGCCCGTGCGCCAGCTGCTGCCCCGGCAGAAAAACCGGCCAGCGAAGCGGAAACCACCGTACGCGTCGACACCGCACGGCTCGACGAGATCATGAACATGGTCGGCGAGCTGGTGCTGGTGCGTAACCGTCTGGTGCGGCTGGGCCTCAACAGCGGCGACGAAGCCATGTCCAAGGCCGTGTCGAACCTCGACGTGGTCACCGCTGACCTGCAGACCGCCGTGATGAAAACGCGGATGCAGCCGATCAAGAAGGTCTTCGGGCGCTTCCCGCGTCTGGTTCGCGACCTCGCACGTCAGCTGAAGAAAGAGATCAACCTGGAACTGGTGGGTGAAGAAACCGACCTCGACAAAAACCTTGTCGAGGCTCTGGCCGACCCGCTGGTCCACTTGGTGCGCAACGCCGTCGACCATGGCATCGAGTCGCCGGAAGAACGTGAAGCATCGGGCAAGGCCCGTGGCGGACGCGTGGTGCTGGCGGCCGAGCAGGAAGGCGACCACATCCTGCTGTCGATCTCCGACGACGGCAAAGGCATGGACCCGAACGTCCTGCGTTCGATCGCGGTGAAACGCGGCGTGATGGACAAGGACGCGGCCGATCGCCTGAGCGATACCGAGTGCTACAACCTGATTTTCGCTCCGGGTTTCTCGACCAAGACCGAGATCTCCGACGTGTCCGGCCGTGGTGTCGGCATGGACGTGGTGAAGACCAAGATTTCCCAGCTCAACGGTTCGATCAACATCTACTCGACCAAGGGCCAGGGTTCGAAGATCGTCATCAAGGTGCCGCTGACTCTGGCGATCATGCCGACCCTGATGGTCATGCTCGGCAATCAGGCGTTCGCGTTCCCGCTGGTCAACGTCAACGAAATCTTCCACCTCGACCTGTCGACCACCAACGTGGTCGACGGTCAGGAAGTGGTGATCGTGCGCGACAAGGCGCTGCCATTGTTTTACCTCAAGCGCTGGCTGGTCAGCTCCGCCGCTCACGAAGAGCAGCGCGAAGGCCATGTGGTGATTCTTTCGGTGGGCACTCAGCGGATCGGCTTCGTCGTCGATCAGCTGGTCGGCCAGGAAGAAGTGGTCATCAAGCCATTGGGCAAAATGCTCCAGGGCACTCCAGGCATGTCCGGCGCCACCATCACCGGTGACGGCCGCATTGCGCTGATCCTCGATGTTCCAAGCATGCTCAAGCGTTACGCCACAAAGCGTATTTGAATCCGGGGCGGCGGCGCGATGACGCGCCGCTGCACCTAATGGAGTGTTTATGGCAGTCAAAGTCCTGGTGGTGGACGATTCGGGTTTTTTCCGCCGCCGCGTCTCGGAAATTCTTTCGGCGGATCCGAGCATCCAGGTGGTCGGCACGGCCACCAACGGTAAAGAGGCGATCGATCAGGCCATGGCCCTCAAGCCTGACGTGATCACCATGGACTACGAGATGCCAATGATGGACGGCATCACGGCAGTGCGGCACATCATGCAGCGCTGCCCGACCCCGGTGTTGATGTTCTCCTCGCTGACGCATGAAGGTGCACGGGTAACCCTCGATGCGCTGGACGCCGGCGCGGTGGATTTCCTGCCGAAGAATTTCGAAGACATCTCGCGCAACCCCGAGAAGGTCAAGCAACTGCTGTGCGAGAAAGTCCACAGCATCTCGCGCAGCAATCGTCGTTTCAGTGCCTACAGCGCGCCGGCTCCCGCCGCTGCGCCAGCGCCGACGCCTGCTCCGGCAGCGTCGAGCTACGGCAGCCACACGAACCACAGCAGCCCTGTCCCTGCACGTCCGGCGCCTGCGCCAGCGCCTGCCCGTGCATCCGCCGCCAGCGCTTCGTCGCCGGCACCGAAACGCAAAGCCTACAAACTGGTAGCCATCGGCACTTCGACTGGCGGCCCGGTCGCGCTGCAACGTGTACTGACGCAATTGCCGGCGAATTTCCCGGCACCGATCGTGCTGATCCAGCACATGCCGGCGGCGTTCACCAAAGCGTTTGCCGAACGTCTCGACAAGCTCTGCCGCATCAGCGTCAAGGAAGCCGAAGATGGCGACATCCTGCGTCCGGGCCTGGCGCTGCTGGCGCCGGGTGGCAAGCAGATGATGATCGACGGCCGTGGCGCGGTGAAGATTCTGCCGGGCGACGAGCGTCTGAATTACAAGCCGTGCGTGGACATCACTTTCGGTTCTGCAGCCAAGTCCTACGGCGACAAAGTTCTGGCAGTGGTCCTCACCGGTATGGGCGCCGACGGCCGCGAAGGCGCGCGTCTGCTCAAGCAGGGCGGCAGTTCGGTGTGGGCGCAGGACGAAGCCAGTTGCGTGATTTATGGCATGCCGATGGCCATCGTCAAAGCCGATCTGGCTGACGCGGTGTACGGTCTGGACGACATCGGCAAGCACATCGTCGAGGCGTGTATCTGATGGATGTTCTCAGCCTTATCGGCCTCATCATGGCGTTCGTCGCCATCATCGGCGGCAACTACCTTGAAGGCGGCCACCTCGGCGCGCTGGCCAACGGCCCGGCGGCGCTGATCGTGCTGGGCGGCACGGTCGGTGCCGCGCTGCTGCAATCGCCGATGAGCGCGTTCAAGCGCGCCATGCAGATTCTCGCCTGGATCTTCTTTCCGCCGCGTGTCGACCTGGCCGGCGGCATCGACCGCGTGGTCAATTGGAGCCTGACGGCGCGCAAGGAAGGCTTGCTTGGCCTCGAAGGCGTGGCCGACGCCGAACCCGACAGCTACTCGCGCAAGGGCCTGCAACTGCTGGTCGACGGCGCCGAGCCGGAAGCCATTCGCAGCATCCTCGAAGTGGATTTCTACACCCAGGAATCCCGCGATATCGAAGCAGCCAAAGTGTTCGAAAGCATGGGCGGCTATGCGCCGACCATCGGCATCATCGGTGCGGTGATGGGCCTGATTCACGTGATGGGCAACCTCGCCGATCCGTCGCAACTGGGTAACGGCATTGCCGTGGCGTTCGTCGCGACCATCTACGGCGTGGCCAGTGCCAACCTGATCCTCTTGCCGGTCGCGGCCAAGCTCAAGTCCATCGCGTTGCGGCAGTCGCGTTATCGCGAAATGTTGCTGGAAGGAATTCTGTCGATCGCCGAAGGTGAAAACCCTCGTTCCATTGAGTTGAAGCTGCAAGGCTTCATGGACTAAGGGAATAACCTCATGGCTCGTCGTCGCCACCAGGAAGAACACGTTAACCACGAGCGCTGGCTCGTGTCCTACGCGGATTTCATCACCTTGTTGTTCGCGTTCTTCGTGGTGATGTACTCGATTTCGTCGATCAACGAAGGCAAGTACAAAGTCATCTCCGAAGCGCTGATCGGCGTATTTACCGACTCCGACCGCTCGCTCAAACCGATTCCGATCGGCGACGAACGACCGAAAACCGTGACCCCGGCCAAGCCGCTGGTCAAGGATGCCGAGCAGGTCGACGCCGGTATTTCCGGGGCCAGCGATCCTTTGAAAAGCATCGCCGATGACATCAGCGCCGCCTTCGGTGATTTGATCAGCTCCAACCAGATGACCGTGCGCGGTAACGAGTTGTGGGTCGAGATCGAGCTCAATTCCAGCCTGTTGTTTGGCAGCGGCGACGCCATGCCGAGCGACATCGCGTTCAACATTATCGACAAGGTTGCGGCGATCCTCAAACCGTTCGACAACCCGATCCACGTCGAAGGCTTCACCGACGATCAACCGATCCGCACCGCGCAGTACCCGACCAACTGGGAGCTGTCCTCGGCGCGTTCGGCGAGCATCGTGCGCATGCTCGCCATGCAGGGTGTAAATCCTGGGCGACTGGCATCGGTGGGCTACGGCGAATTCCAGCCAGTGGCCAACAACGCCACGGTCGAAGGCCGGGCGAAGAACCGTCGTGTGGTACTGGTGGTCTCGCGCAATCTCGATGTGCGCCGCAGCCTCACCGGCACCGGAACCGCCAATGCGCAACCGGATGCGGCGTTGAAGCGCGCTGGCACACAAACTGCACCGACCCCGGTCAAGACGCCGGGACGCGAGAGTGCCGTCAATTCTCCGTCGCCCGCATTAACACGCTGAAGCATGTCTCGGCCAGCCAATCTGGCCGGGAGGAACGAACTGAATGAGAGTCTGGGCAGTCGCCAATCAAAAGGGTGGTGTCGGTAAAACCACATCTTCCATCGCTCTAGCCGGGTTGCTGGCCGAGGCGGGCAAGCGCGTGGTTGTGGTCGATCTCGACCCGCACGGCTCGATGACCAGCTATTTCGGCTACGACCCCGACAGCCTGGAGCACAGCAACTACGACCTGTTTCTGCACAAGGGCAGCGTGCCGCAAGGCCTGCCGGGGCAGTTGCTGTTGTCGACCAGCGACGAACGCATTTCCCTGCTGCCATCGAGCACCGCACTGGCCACCCTTGAGCGACAGTCACCGGGGCAAAGTGGCCTGGGCCTGGTGATCGCCAAGAGTCTGGCGCAGCTGTGGCAGGACTTCGATTACGCAATCATCGACAGCCCGCCGTTGCTCGGTGTGCTGATGGTCAACGCCCTCGCGGCGAGCCAGCAACTGGTGATCCCGGTGCAGACCGAGCACCTGGCCGTGAAAGGTCTGGAGCGCATGGTCAACACCCTGGCGATGATCAACCGTTCGCGCAAACAGCCGTTGCCGTTCAGCATCGTACCGACCCTGTTCGACCGCCGCACGCAGGCCTCGATGGGCACTTTGCGCGTGCTGCGTGACAAATTCCCCGAAGACATCTGGCACGGCTATATCCCGGTCGACACCCGTCTGCGCGACGCCAGCCGGGCGGGCGTCACGCCTTCGCAATTCGACGGCAAGAGCCGTGGCGTGCTGGCCTATCGCGCGCTGCTCAAACACCTGCTCGCGCAGCAACTTGTTCCGCAGGTGGCCTGAGCATGATCCTTATTCGTGTAGGAGCTGCCGAAGGCTGCGATCTTTTGATCTGGCCTGTCAGTGCTCCTGAAAAGATCAAAAGATCGCAGCCTTCGGCAGCTCCTACAGGGAGTCGCGCATGAACCGGCCGGTGAAGCTGACGTCACGTCCGCAACAGGCCTTGCAGTCCTATCTGGAAGACCTGCTGCTGGACCTCCCCGAGGACTTGCCTGCGCCAGTCGAAGCGCAGCCGCCAGTCATGGAGCAGGCGCAGCCTGAAGCGGTGGAAAGCACCGAAGCCATGGACGAGTTCCAGGCCGCCGTGCTGGAAGAGCAGGCCCGCGATGCGCAGAAATCTGCCGTCCCGGTTGCCGCGCCCGCCATTGCGCCTGTTGCCAAGGCACCGGTCGCCCTGATCGACGAACCGCGCGCGCCGCTGTCGACCCTGACGCCGCTGCTGCAAACGCAGTTATTGACCGTGCCGGAACCCGAGCCGGAGCCAGAACCCGCGCCGCCAGTGGCCGAACCGCAGGTGCTGGTCCCGCCGCTGGTCGAAGTGCATCTGCCACCGAACAATCCGCCGCCACCGGTCGAGCCCGATGGCCGTCCGGCGTGGGCCGCCGAAGCCTTCGAATGCTTGCTGTTCGATGTTGCCGGGCTGACCCTGGCGGTGCCGCTGGTGTGCCTCGGCTCGATCTATTCGCTGGCCGGCCACGAGCTGACGCCGCTGTTTGGTCAGCCGGAGTGGTTCCTCGGAATTCTGCCGAGCCAGGCCGGCAACCTGAAAGTTTTGGACACGGCGCGCTGGGTCATGCCGGATCGCTACCGCGATGACTTCCGACAGGGCCTGCAATACGTGATTTCGGTACAGGGTTACGAGTGGGGGCTGGCGGTGCATCAGGTCAGCCGCTCGTTGCGCCTGGACCCGAATGAGATCAAATGGAGAAGTCACCGGGGTCAGCGGCCATGGCTCGCCGGCACCGTGATCGAGCACATGTGTGCATTGCTTGACGTGTCCGCGCTGGCCGAGTTGATCGCCAGCGGCGGGGCAAAGCACTTGAGCGGCAACAAGCCGCTACATAAACCGACAAAGCAGCCGACATAACAATCAGGCGATGGCATTTTTCAACGCCACCACACAGAACACACACCGCCCAGGGCGGTTTTTTCGAGGGGTCAGGGTATGAGTAGTCAGGCGTCGAATGCAAAAGGTTCTGAAGATCCGATCCTGCAATGGGTGACCTTCAAACTGGATAACGAAACCTACGGCATCAACGTGATGCGCGTGCAGGAAGTGTTGCGCTACACCGAGATCGCCCCGGTACCGGGTGCGCCGAGCTATGTGCTGGGCATCATCAACCTGCGCGGCAACGTGGTCACCGTGATCGACACCCGTCAGCGCTTCGGCCTGCACAGCGGCGAGATCAGCGACAACACCCGTATCGTCATCATCGAAGCCGACAAGCAAGTCGTTGGCATCATGGTCGACAGCGTCGCCGAAGTGGTTTACCTGCGTCAGTCGGAAATCGAAACCGCACCGAACGTCGGTAACGAAGAATCGGCCAAGTTCATCCAGGGCGTGTGCAACAAGAACAACGAGCTGCTGATTCTGGTCGAGCTGGACAAGATGATGAGCGAAGAAGAATGGTCGGAACTGGAGAGCATCTGATTTGATTCTCGAGGTTGCGGTAATTGTTCTGTTCCTGTTCTGGGCCGGTACGCTGGCGATGTTCGTCTCGTACATCAAGGCGCAGCGGGTAATCGCTGCGCAGCAGGCCCAGGGTGATGCGCTGCGTGATCAGCGCATCAAGGAGCTGGCCAAACGCGTCGACGACTACCAGAACGGTAACGTGCGCATGGGCGAAGCCCTGCACGAGTTGCGCGCAGTGGTGAGCCCGTTGCCGGACAAGATCGTTGCGCTGGAACAACGCGACCCATCGAGCCTGTCATTCGCCCAAGCGGCGAAACTGGTGGGCATGGGCGCCAGCGTCGATGAACTGACTCAGTCGTGCGGCTTGACCCAGGCTGAGGCGGAGTTGATGCGCAAGTTGCACAAGAGCAGCTAGAAGCTTCTAGCGGCAAGCTTCAAGCAATATCAAAAGCGCTATTCGCGAGCAGGCTCGCTCCCACATTTGTTAACGGTAAATGTGGGAGCGAGCCTGCTCGCGAAGGCGTCTTTGAAACCTCAATAATCATCCCCGCGCGCGGTGATGTCCTTCTCGACCATCGGCGCGTTGGGGGCTTGTCCCTCGGGGAATTTGCCTTTCAGATTCCACGCAAACGCGATGATCTCGGCGATGGTGCGATAAAGCTCTTCGGGGATGCTGTCGCCCAGTTCCATCCGCGCCAGCAGGCGCACCAGTTCGGCGTTTTCGTAGATCGGCACTTCGCAATCGCGGGCGATGCGCAGGATTTCTTCGGCCAGTTCATCGTCCCCCTTGGCGGTGAGGGTCGGGGCGTGGTTGCCGTCATATTTGAGGGCGATGGCCTGGCGTGGGGCAGTGGAATCGTTCATGCGGTTTCGTCGACCCAGCGGTGTTCGAGGCGGGTTTGGTTGCCTTGCGGCGGGGTGCCGTGGTGGCAGTCGAGGTCGCCGACGTTGAGCCCGGAATCGAGCAAGCGCTGGCGCAAGGCAAACAGATTGTTTTCGATCAGGTCGGCGGTGTACGGACGCTCAGCCCACAGCTGACTGGACAGGCTGCCAGCGATCAGTTGCGCCTGAATCTGCAGCGGCCCGAGCGGCTCCATGTCGAAGGCCAGATCGACGCGCCACAGTTGCTGTTTCGGTTCGCGTTCTTCGCGGCGCTCATGCGATTGCGGTTCGCGCTCCGGCGCTTCTTCACGCTGGAACTTGACCTGCAGCGGCACGATGTCCTGCAAATTGCGCATGGGGATTTCCAGCTGCCAGGTGCTGAGCAGGCGGCCATCGTCAGTGACGCCGGTCTGTTCCAGGCTAGACAGTTGATGGCTCTGCAGGCGCGACACCGCTGCGGCAGCGAGGCGCAGCAGTTGTTCGAGATCACCTTCGCCTTCCAGTTTTGCCAGCAGTCGTTCGGGCAGCGGAAAGCTGCTCGGCAGCGGTTTGGCGCTGACCTGGCCGAGGGTGCCGAGGGCGTTCCGGACGAAACTTGGCAGCGCCTGCGCCAAGGTGTTGGCGGCGATGATCGCGTTGAAACTGGTATTGCTCGGCAGGCCCGGCGTCAGTTGCGCGATCAGCTTGAGCAGGTCGGCCTTCATGTCCGGGGCGAGGGTAGGGTTTTGTCCGCCGAGCAGTTTCGCTTCGAGGAACGCACCGCTATTCGCCAAGGCCAGCGCCATGCCTTTGGCACTGCTCATTTGCTGCAAGTCGGGCAGGCTGGCGAGCAACTTGTCGACCACCGCGCGCAGATCGGCCGAGGTCTGGTCAGTGGCCGGCGGCAGATTTTGCAACATCTTCAGCAGACCATCGAGCGAGCCCTGGCGACTTTGCTGGCCGAGCAACTGCTGACTGACCGCCAGTTGCTCCTGACGGCTGCTCAGCGGCACGAATTTGAGGGTTTGCGCATCCTGCACCTGCGCCGACAACAGGGTGCCGATGCGCAGCGGTTGCGGGCTGTCGACGGTCAAGGTGCTGCCGCTCAACGCGGTGTTGAGGAGGGTGACCATCGAGCGAAATACCGCCGCTTGCCCCGGCGTCTGCGGCAGGGCCTGCGAGGTCACGACTTTGCCTTGCAGCAAGGTGCCGGCGGGCAATTGCGCGGTATCGATGCGGGTGAGGGTGGCGACGCTGCTGGCGATCGCTTGCTGTACGGTGATCGCCAGATTGCCGGCCGACGGCTGAGTGATCGCCAGATTGGTGCCCTGCGGCAACGGTAGATTGCTGCTGGCCTGCACGGTGGTCTGGCGGCCGCTGTCGAGGGTCACTTTGAGCAGTAATTCAAAGGTCTGATCGGCCTGCTTGAGCGACAACACCTCGGCCTTGGCGCTTTGCCCGGCGCCTATCAATCCCTCGACCGGCGTCAGCAGCTTGAGCAGCTCACCCATCTGCGGGCGAGCGCTCGCCGGCGCGGTCGGAGGGAGCGGGAGGATGTTCATTTCGCCTGTCATACGCGGACACAACCTGAGGAAATTGCGCTCTTGAGAGTAAGGCACGGCATGTATAATGCCGCGCGTCGTGCGCTTCGTTCAAAAAACCTGGCAATTGTTTGATCCAGCTCGTCAGATCGAGCGATCAAAGCATCTATGCTGCATCTCTTTAACGGCCGTTCTAGAGCCGACTTGAACCGTATAAGGCCCGTGATCCCTTGACCAGTCCTGTCCTGCAAACCGTTGCCCTGGCGTGTGAACGCGATCTGCGGCTGCTTTTCGAAAACCTCGAATTGCGCCTGGCGAGCGGCGACATGGTGCAGATCAGCGGCCCCAACGGCAGTGGCAAGACCAGTCTTTTACGTCTGCTCGCCGGTTTGATGCAACCCACCGACGGCCAGGTGCTGCTCAATGGTCAGCCGCTGAACGAACAACGCAGCGAACTGGCGCGCAATCTGTTGTGGATCGGCCACGCCGCCGGGATCAAGGATCTGCTCACTCCTGAAGAAAACCTTTCCTGGCTCTGCGCCCTGCATCATCCCGCCGAACGCGAGGCGATCTGGCAGGCGCTGGCAGCGGTAGGATTGCGCGGTTTCGAAGACGTTCCCTGCCACAGCCTGTCCGCCGGCCAGCAGCGCCGTGTGGCGCTGGCGCGGTTGTATCTGGATAGCCCGCCGTTGTGGATACTCGACGAACCTTTCACCGCGCTGGACAAGCAGGGTGTCGCCCAGCTGGAAGAACATCTGGCCGCGCATTGCGAACGCGGCGGCCTGGTGGTGCTGACCACCCACCATACGCTGAGCCGCATGCCGGCCGGTTACCGCGACGTCGATCTGGGGAAATGGGCGCTATGAGTGTCTTCGGCCTGCTGCTTGCCCGCGAATCGCGACTGCTGTTCCGCCGCCCGGCGGAGCTGGCCAATCCGCTGATTTTCTTCGCCATCGTCATTGCACTTTTCCCGCTGGCCGTCGGCCCGGAAACTCAAGTCTTGCAAAACCTGTCCCCGGGGTTAGTCTGGGTGGCGGCGTTGTTGTCGGTCCTGCTGTCGCTGGACGGACTGTTTCGCAGTGATTTCGAAGATGGCTCGCTGGAACAGTGGGTCCTTTCGTCGCACCCGCTGCCGCTTCTGGTCCTGGCCAAGGTGCTGGCACACTGGCTGTTCTCCGGTCTGGCACTGGTGCTGCTGTCGCCGTTGCTGGCGTTGATGCTCGGGTTGCCGGCCGCGTGCCTGCCGGTGCTGCTGCTGTCGTTGCTGCTCGGCACGCCGGTGTTGAGCCTGCTCGGCGCAGTCGGTGCGGCGCTGACGGTCGGCCTGAAGCGCGGCGGGCTGTTGCTGGCGCTGCTGATTCTGCCGTTGTACATCCCGGTGTTGATCCTTGGCAGCGGCGCGTTGCAAGCGGCGCTGCAAGGCATGCCGGCGACCGGCTACCTGTTGTGGATGGCCAGCCTCACAGCGCTGGCGATCACCCTGACACCCTTTGCAATAGCCGCTGGCCTGAAAATCAGCGTCGGCGAATAATAATGAGGCCTGGTCAAAAATTGACCACTTCTTCCAGAAGAAAGGCATGACCCTTTGCCAGCTCGCGATGATGAGCGGCAACCGTGATGGAAACAGTATGAACTGGACCTGGTTTCACAAGCTCGGCTCGCCCAAGTGGTTCTACGGCATCAGCGGCAAGTTCCTGCCGTGGTTGAGCATCGCAGCGTTGCTGCTGATCGGCATTGGTGTGGTCTGGGGCCTGGCGTTCGCGCCGCCGGATTACCAGCAAGGCAACAGCTTCCGCATCATTTATATCCACGTACCTGCAGCGATGCTCGCCCAATCGATCTACGTGATGCTCGCAGTGTGCGGCGTGGTCGGGCTGGTGTGGAAGATGAAACTCGCCGATGTTGCTCTGCAATGCGCCGCACCGATCGGTGCGTGGATGACCGCCGTGGCGCTGGTCACCGGGGCCATCTGGGGCAAACCGACCTGGGGCTCCTGGTGGGTGTGGGATGCGCGCCTGACCTCGATGCTGATTCTGCTGTTTCTGTATTTCGGCGTGATCGCGCTTGGCAACGCCATCAGCAACCGTGACAGCGCCGCCAAGGCCTGCGCGGTGCTGGCGATCGTTGGCGTGATCAACATTCCGATCATCAAATATTCGGTGGAGTGGTGGAACACCCTGCACCAGGGCGCGACGTTCACCCTTACGGAAAAACCCGCGATGCCGGCGGAAATGTGGTTGCCGCTGCTGCTGACGGTGCTGGGCTTCTACTGCTTCTTTGGCGCTGTGCTGTTGCTGCGCATGCGTCTTGAAGTGCTCAAACGCGAAGCCCGCGCCAGTTGGGTAAAAGCCGAAGTGCAGCAGAGTCTGGAGGCGGCGCGATGAGTTTTGCTTCATTCGGCGATTTTCTCGCCATGGGCCATCACGGCCTGTATGTCTGGTCGGCCTACGGCATCTGCCTGGCGGTGCTGGCCCTGAACGTGGTGGCGCCGATTGCGGCGCGCAAGCGTTATCTGCAACAAGAGGCGCGTCGTCTGCGCCGGGAGAACGGCAAGTGAATGCGCTGCGCAAAAAACGTCTGATCATCATTCTGGCGATTCTGGTCGGAGTGGGCGCTGCTGTCGGCCTGGCCCTGAGCGCGCTGCAGGAAAACATCAATCTGTTTTACACACCGACGCAGATCGCCAACGGCGAAGCGCCGCAGGACACGCGCATCCGCGCCGGCGGCATGGTCGAGGCCGGTTCGCTGCAACGCTCAAAGGATTCGCTGGACGTCAGATTCGTCGTCACCGATTTCAACAAATCGGTGACCATCGCCTATCGCGGCATCCTCCCGGATCTGTTCCGCGAAGGGCAGGGCATCGTCGCCCTCGGCAAGCTCAACGCCGATGGTGTGGTGGTCGCCGATGAAGTGCTGGCCAAGCATGACGAGAAGTACATGCCGCCGGAAGTGACCAAAGCGCTGAAGGACAGCGGTCAATCCGCACCGACGCCTGTGAAGGAGGGTTGATCGATGGCCGCCGCACTGTTTATTCCTGAGCTGGGCCATCTGGCGATGATCCTTGCGCTGTGTTTTGCACTGGTTCAAGCGGTGGTGCCGATGCTCGGCGCATGGCGCGGCGACCGCTTGTGGATGAGCCTGGCGCAACCGGCGGCGTGGGGCCAGTTTGCCTTTCTGCTGTTTGCCTTTGGCTGCCTGACCTACGCGTTCATGACCGACGATTTTTCCGTCGGCTACGTGGCGATGAACTCCAACAGCGCGCTGCCCTGGTACTACAAATTCAGCGCGGTGTGGGGCGCCCACGAAGGTTCGCTGCTGCTGTGGGCGTTGATCCTCGGCGGCTGGACCTTCGCTGTGTCGGTGTTCTCCCGGCAGTTGCCGCAAGTCATGCTCGCCCGCGTCCTGGCGGTGATGGGCATGATCAGCACCGGTTTCCTGCTGTTTCTGATTCTTACCTCGAACCCATTTTCGCGGATCCTGCCGCAGATTCCCGCTGACGGTCGCGACCTCAACCCGTTGCTGCAAGACATCGGCCTGATCGTGCATCCGCCGATGCTGTACATGGGCTATGTCGGTTTCTCCGTGGCCTTCGCATTTGCCATCGCCGCGCTGCTCGGCGGGCGTCTCGATGCGGCGTGGGCGCGCTGGTCGCGGCCGTGGACCATCGTCGCCTGGGCGTTTTTGGGCATCGGCATCACCCTCGGTTCGTGGTGGGCGTATTACGAACTCGGCTGGGGCGGCTGGTGGTTCTGGGACCCGGTGGAAAACGCCTCGTTCATGCCATGGCTGGTCGGCACCGCGCTGATTCACTCGCTGGCGGTCACCGAGAAACGTGGCGTGTTCAAGAGCTGGACGGTGTTGCTGGCGATCGCCGCGTTTTCGTTGAGCCTGCTCGGCACTTTCCTCGTACGCTCGGGCGTGCTGACCTCGGTGCACGCGTTTGCTTCGGATCCCGAGCGCGGCGTGTTCATCCTGATTTTCCTGCTGTTCGTGGTGGGCGGTTCACTGACGCTGTTCGCACTGCGTGCGCCAGTGGTGAAAAGTCAGGTCGGTTTCAATCTGTGGTCACGCGAGACTTTGCTGCTGGGCAACAACCTGGTGTTGGTTGTCGCTGCATCGATGATCCTCCTTGGCACCTTGTATCCGCTGATTCTTGATGCCATCAGCGGCGCCAAGCTGTCGGTCGGCCCGCCATACTTCAATGCGTTGTTCATTCCGTTGATGGCCTTGCTGATGCTGGTCATGGCGATCGGTGTGATCGTGCGCTGGAAGGACACCCCAGTGAAATGGCTGGCGAGCATGCTCACTCCGGTGCTGCTCGGCAGCGTTGCACTGGCCGTGGTGGCCGGCGTGGCTTACGGCGATTTCAACTGGGCAGTGATTGCGACGTTCCTGCTGGCGGCGTGGGTGTTGCTCGCTGGCGTGCGCGATCTGTTCGACAAGACTCGCCACAAAGGTCTGATCAAAGGTTTGCCGACGCTGACCCGCAGCTATTGGGGCATGCAGATCGCCCACCTCGGCATCGCCGTGTGCGCGCTGGGCGTGGTGTTGTCGAGCCAGAACAGTGCCGAGCGCGACCTGCGTCTGGCGCCGGGCGAGTCGATGGATCTGGCCGGCTATCAGTTCGTCTTCGAAGGCGCCAAGCATTTCGAGGGGCCGAATTTTACCTCCGACAAAGGCACCATCCGCGTCATTCGCGACGGCAAGGAAATCAGCGTACTGCACCCGGAAAAACGTCTGTATACCGTGCAGAACTCGGTGATGACCGAAGCCGGCATCGATGCCGGTTTCACCCGCGATCTCTACGTCGCCCTCGGCGAGCCGCTGGATAACGGCGCCTGGGCCGTGCGCGTACACGTCAAACCGTTCGTGCGCTGGATCTGGTTCGGCGGCTTGCTCACCGGATTGGGTGGTTTGCTGGCGGCGCTGGATCGGCGTTATCGGGTCAAGGTGAAAAGCAAAGTTCGCGAAGCACTGGGCATGACGGGAGCGGCGGTATGAGACGTTGGTTGATGTTGTTGCCGCTGGCGATTTTCCTGCTGGTGGCGGTGTTTCTCTATCGGGGCTTGTACCTGGATCCGGCAGAGCTGCCGTCGGCGATGATCAACAAGCCGTTCCCGGAGTTTTCCCTGCCGAGTGTGCAGGGTGACAAGACGCTGACCAAAGCCGACATCCTCGGCAAACCGGCGCTGGTCAATGTCTGGGGCACCTGGTGCATTTCCTGCCGGGTCGAGCACCCGGTGCTGAACAAGCTCGCCGAGCGCGGTGTGGTGATCTACGGCATCAACTACAAGGACACCAACGCCGACGCGTTGAAGTGGCTGGCCGAGTTCCACAATCCGTATGCGCTGGATATTCGTGATGACGAAGGTTCGCTGGGCCTCAACCTCGGTGTCTACGGCGCGCCGGAAACCTTCTTCATCGACGCCAAAGGCATCATCCGCGACAAGTTCGTCGGAGTGATCGACGAGCAGGTCTGGCGCGAAAAACTCGCGGCCAAGTATCAGGCGCTGGTCGATGAGGCCAAGCCATGAAGCGTTTTCTCGCTGCGGTCGTGTTGGGTTTGAGCCTGGCCGGTGTCGCCCACGCGGCCATCGATACCTACGAATTTGCCAACGAGGGCGACCGCGAGCGTTTCCGCGAACTGACCAAGGAACTGCGCTGCCCCAAATGCCAGAACCAGGACATTGCCGACTCCAACGCGCCGATCGCCGCCGACCTGCGCAAAGAGATTTTCCGCATGTTGGGGGAGGGCAAGGACAATCAGCAGATCATTGACTTCATGGTCGATCGCTACGGTGATTTCGTCCGCTACAAACCGGCGCTCAATGCCAAGACTGCGCTGCTGTGGTTCGGCCCGGCCGGGCTGCTGCTCGGTGGTTTCGTGGTGATCGCGCTGATCGTGCGCAGGCGGCGCGGGCAACGCGCCGAAACGCCGTCATCGCTGTCTGCCGAAGAACGTCAGCGCCTCGACCAACTGTTGGATAAAAACCAAGAATGATTGATTTCTGGCTCGCCGCAGGGCTTTTGCTTCTGGTCGCCCTGAGTTTTCTGCTGATCCCGGTACTGCGCGAACGCCGCGCTCAGCGGGAAGAAGATCGCACCGCGTTGAACGTTGCGCTGTACCAGGAACGGGTTGCCGAGCTGCAAGCGCAGCAGGCCGAAGGCGTGCTCGACGCCGCGCAACTGGACAGCGGCCGCGCAGAAGCCGCGCGTGAATTGCTCGCTGACACCGAAGGCGCCGCCGCGCCGCGTGTCTCGCGCTTGGGTAAGCCGCTGCCGCTGCTGGCCGCCGTGCTGGTGCCGGTGCTGGGCCTCGGTCTGTACCTGCATTTCGGCGCCGCCGACAAGGTCGAACTGACCCGCGAATTCGCTCAGGCACCGCAGTCGATGGAACAGATGACCCAGCGTCTGGAGCGTGCGGTTGCCGCACAACCGGATTCCGCCGAAGGTCTGTATTTCCTCGGCCGTACCTACATGGCTCAGGACCGCCCGGCAGACGCGGCGAAGATGTTCGAACGCGCCGCCAACCTCGCCGGTCGCCAGCCGGAGCTGCTCGGCCAGTGGGCGCAGGCGCAGTATTTTGCTGACGGTAAAAAGTGGTCGGAAAAGATTCAGAAACTGACCGACGAAGCGCTGAAGGCCGATCCGAAAGAAGTCACCAGCCTCGGCCTGCTCGGCATCGCTGCGTTCGAAGGCGAGCGTTATCAAGAAGCCATCGATTACTGGAATCGCCTGCTTGCGCAACTGCCGCCGGATGACAACTCTCGCGCTGCGCTGCAAGGCGGCATCGAACGTGCCGCCGAACGCCTGAAAGCCAGCGGTGGCAAGGTTGCCGAGGCACCGGCGCCGAAAGCTGCATTGCTGAAAGTCAGCGTTGATCTGGCCAGCGAACTCAAGAGCAAGGTGCAACCGGGCGACAGTGTGTTCATCTTCGCCCGTGCCACTTCTGGCCCACCGGCGCCGCTGGCGGCCAAACGCCTGACCGTGGCTGACCTGCCGGTGACCGTCGAACTGGGCGATGCCGATGCAATGATGCCGCAGTTGAAACTGTCCAACTTCCCTGAAGTCCAACTGGTTGCGCGCATCTCACGAGCCGGTCAACCGACTGCCGGTGAGTGGATCGGTCGCAGCGGCCCACTGGCCAGCAGCACTACCGCGCCACAAAAACTGACTATCGACAGCCCGGACAAGTAACCGGACCCAACAGGAAAGCACCGCCATGCACACCATCGCCCGCATCACAGTCCTCACACTGGCCCTGGGCTTGAGTGCATGTGCGGTACAACGCCCGGAACCGACCACCAGCCTGCCGCCGATCCCGCCCTCGCAACCGAGCCCGACCCCGTCGACCTCGCCGACTCCCGGCAAGAGCATCCCGGCCAAACCCGCCAAGCCCGTGCCCCGCACCTCAGCCAGCTTCGCCCCGCCACCGGGCGGCAACAGCCACTGGGACCAGAAGCTCGGCGTCTACGTCCTCGACGACCAGACCAACACCTTCTACCGCCAGCGCACCTACTACCGCTGGAACAACGGCTGGAGCCGCTCGGTCAGCCCCAACGGCCCGTGGGAAGACACCAACATCCACGGCGTCCCGCCGGGGTTGGGGAAGAAGTTCGGGCAGTGAGAGAAACGGCGATCCTGGGATCGCCGTTTTTTTTGCCGTTTGAATCACACCTTGTAAAACTACCAACCATCACCCCGTCCCATTCTGTGCTTGAGTAAAGATAACTCTAGAGTTACTTTTAATGGGCCAGGCCAAGGAGGCGGTTGGTGCAGAGCAGGCTATTGATGAAGGAGCTGGAGGAGGCGGGCTGGACGCTGGATCGGGTTGCGGGCAGTCATCACATCTTCACTCATCGTTACAACCCGAACACGATTGCCGTCCCGCATCCGAAAAAGGATTTACCGCTGGGGACAGTCAAAAGCATTCGGCGGCGCGCGGGGTTATTCAGCCCGCCAAACCGTCATGAAGGAGATCCGTAATGCAATATCCCATCTGCATCGAGTGGGGTGACGAGAACACTGCCATCGGCATTCAGATCCCCGATATTCCCGGCGCAGTCACGGCCGGGGACAGCTTTGAGGAGGCCTACAACGCGGCCGTGGAAGTGGCTCACCTCATGCTGCAGGAGATCGCGGCGGCCGGTCAGGCGATTCCGATGCCGACCTCGGCAGCGGCGCATCGCAATCATCCGGATTTTGCCGAGATGGGCTGGGGCATGCTGGAGCTGGATATCTCGCCGTACCTGGGCAAGACCGAAAAGGTCAACGTTACGCTGCCCGGCTATGTGATTCAGCGTATTGATCGCTATGTACGCGAGCATAACGTCAAAAGCCGCTCCTCGTTTCTGGCGGATGCGGCGATGGAAAAACTGGTTCGGTATTGAAGGTACGTCCAATTGTGGGAGCGAGCCTGCTCGCGAAAGCGGTGTGTCAGTCGGTGCAAACATGATCTGAACTGACGCCTTCGCGAGCAGGCTCGCTCCCACACTGGTTTTGTGTATTGCAGTGATTTGGAAGTCACCCAAAACCTGTGGGAGCGAGCCTGCTCGCGAAGCTTTTGACGCCTTAAGCGGTGGCCAATGAAGCGCGTCGTGAAGTGCTCAAAAACCGCAGCAACGCCAACAGCGGAAAGACGCTGCCGACAATCACGATCCACAACCAGCCGCCATGCTCGTACACCGCGCTGGCGACCGACGAGCCGAAGGCGCCGCCGATGAAGATGCTGGTCATGTACAGCGCGTTCAAGCGGCCACGACTTTTCGCGTCCAGCGAGTACACCGCGCGTTGGCCCAGGACCATGTTCATCTGCACGCAGAAGTCGAGCACCACGCCGGTCACGGCAAGGCCAATGACGCTGTAGGCCGGGTGAATGAAAGCAGGGAGGAAGCTCAGGCTGGCAAACAGCATGGCCAGTAGCGAGGCGATGCGTGTGTGACCGGCATCGGCGAGGCGGCCGCTGATTGGCGCGGCGATGGCACCGATGGCCCCCACCAGAGCGAAGATGGCGATTTCGCTTTGCGACAGGCCATGGTTGCGCGCGAGTTCCAGCGGCACGGCGGTCCAGAACAGGCTGAACGTGGCAAACATGCAGCCCTGATAAAACGCCCGCTGACGCAGTACCGGTTGCTGGCGCAGGAGTGTCCACAGCGAGCCGATCAACTGGCCATAGGTGGCGCTGTGATCCGGCTGGCGCTTGGGCACGGTCAGCGCCAGCACCACGCTGATAGCCGCCATCAATGCTGCGGCGATCATGAACATGGCGCGCCAGCCGAGGTGATCGGCGACCACGCTCGACACCGGTCGCGCCAACAGAATACCCAGCAGCAAACCGCCCATGATGCCGCCCACCACGCGACCACGGGACTCTTCCGGCGCCAGATGCGCCGCCAGCGGAATCAGGATCTGCACCGACACCGAGCTGAACCCGACCAGCAGCGAGATCAGCAGAAATACGTTCGGCTGTTCAGTGAACGCGGCGCCAAGCAGACTGGCGATCGCCACGACCGTGGTGATGATCATCAGCCGACGGTTCTCCAGCAGATCCCCCAGCGGCACCAGAAAGAACAGGCCCAACGCGTAACCGATCTGGGTCAGCGAGACGATGAAACTGGCCATGGTGTCGGAGAGACCGATGTCCGGCGCAATCAGGCCGATGATCGGTTGTGCGTAGTAGATGTTGGCAACGATGGCGCCGCAGCAGAACGCGAACAGCAGGACCATGCCTCGGGTCAATGCGTGAGGAGTGGTGGTCATAGGGAATCTCGGGTCGGGCACAGGAAAGCGCTGAGGCTAATGGACAACGTGGGATGGCAGAAGACGTTTTCGGATGATAACTGTTATTACGCAGTGTAATGACCGGTATTCCCATGCAACAAAAAGGCGACCCGGTGGGTCGCCTTTTGATTTTTCAGATCAAGCCTTACTGCCCGGTATAAATCTGATCAAACACCCCACCATCATTGAAGTGGGTTTTCTGCACCGTACGCCAGTCACCAAACGTCTTTTCCACCGAGAGGAAATCCACTTTCGGGAAACGGTCGGTGTATTTCGCCAGCACCGCCGGATCACGCGGACGCAGGTAGTTGGCCGCCGCGATTTCCTGCCCTTCCGGCGACCACAGGTACTTCAGATACTCATCAGCTGCAGCACGCGAGCCTTTCTTGTCGACCACTTTGTCGACCACCGAAACCGGTGGCTCGGCTTCTGCGGAGACAGTCGGGTAGATGACTTCGAACTGATCGCGACCGAACTCGCGAGCGATCATTTCCGCTTCGTTTTCGAAGGTCACCAGCACGTCGCCGATCTGGTTGGTCATGAACGTGGTGGTGGCGGCGCGGCCACCGGTGTCGAGCACCGGCGCCTGCTTGAACAGCTTGCCGACGAAGTCCTTGGCTTTGTTCTCGTCGCCGCCGTTTTTCAGCACGTAGCCCCAGGCCGACAGATAGGTGTAGCGGCCATTACCCGAAGTTTTCGGGTTGGGCACGATCACTTGCACGCCATCCTTGAGCAGATCTGGCCAGTCTTTCAAGGCCTTTGGGTTGCCCTTGCGGACGATGAACACCGTCGCCGAGGTGAACGGCGCGCTGTTGTTGGGCAGGCGCGTGACCCAATTGTCCGGGACCAGTTTGCCGTTGTCGGCGAGGGCGTTGATGTCGGTGGCCATGTTCATGGTGATGACGTCAGCCGGCAGGCCGTCGATCACCGAGCGCGCCTGCTTGCTCGAGCCGCCGAAGGACATCTGCACGGTGATGTTTTCGTTGTGCTCGGCTTGCCAGTGCTTCTGGAAAGCAGCGTTGTAGTCTTTGTAGAAATCACGCATCACGTCGTAGGAAACGTTTAGCAGCGTCGGTGCTGCCTGAGCGATGTTGGCCAAGGCCAGGCCGGCGGCGAGAAGTGAGGCGCCAAAGAGTTTTTTCACTGCGCATTCCTTGTTCTGTGGGGTGTCGTGTCAATAATGAGGCGATTTGCCAGCGACTATAGCGGGCCTCGCATAGTCGCTTAAAGATTAAAAAGCTCTGTGCTTATTCCACTTTCTTGAACAGCTGACTGCCGCAGCGCGAACAGAACGCTGCGCTCTGTTCATGGCTCTTTTTCTGGCAGCCCGGGCAGTCATGTTGCAGCTGCTCTCCGCGCATGGCGTTGGCCAGCTCAGCGGTAAAAATCCCCGTGGGCACGGCGATGATCGAGTAACCGGTGATCATCACCAGCGAGGAAATCACCTGGCCCAGCGGCGTCTTCGGCACGATGTCGCCGAAGCCCACAGTGGTCAGGGTGACGATCGCCCAATAGATGCCTTTGGGAATACTGGTGAAGCCATGTTCCGGGCCTTCGATCACGTACATCAGCGTGCCGAACACCGTCACCAGCGTGCACACGCTGACCAGAAACACGACGATTTTCTGCTTGCTGCCACGCAGCGCCGACATCAGATAGTTGGCTTGCTTGAGATACGGGCTGAGCTTGAGCACACGGAAAATCCGCAGCATCCGAATGATGCGGATGATCAGCAGATACTGCGCATCGCTGTAGTACAGCGCGAGGATGCCCGGCACGATCGCCAGCAGGTCCACCAGGCCATAAAAGCTGAAGGCATAGCGCAGCGGCTTGGGTGAGCAGTACAGACGCAGGATGTATTCGCCGAGGAAGATCGCCGTGAAGCCCCACTCGATATAGGCCAGAACGTCGGCGTAATTGCGATGAATGCTGTCGATACTGTCGAGCATCACGATCACCAGACTGGCGAGGATGATCAACAGCAGGATGCCGTCGAAGCGACGCCCGGCCGGGGTGTCGCTCTGGAAAATCATGACGTAGAGCCGTTCGCGCCAATTGTTGCTGCTGTCCATGGATAACGCCTGAATCGAAGATCAGCGCAGCCTAGGGTGATTGTCCCCGTGAGCGCAAGGCTCATGCGCCAGCGACGCTTTGCCCAACATCTGAATGCCAGCCCGGATCAACCAGCAGGCGAGGATGAACGGCGCGGTCAGCGTCGCCAGTCCCATGGCAGCAAACAACGGAGTCACCAGCAACGCCAGGACAATTGCCAGCAGCGGCAGCCACGGATGTTGCCGTTGCGCGCTGAAGGCGAGGGCTGCGAGTACGGCGTTGTAGCCGCCGAGCCCGAGCAATGCGGCGGACGCTTCGTGGTGCAGCAGACTGGAGCCGAGGCCGATCGCCGAAGCCAGCAATGCCCAGCAAAAAGCGCGGCGATCGGCGAGCAGCAAACCCCCGGCGATCAACGCTCCGGCCAATGGATGGTCAAGAAACATCACCTGGCCAAATCCGCGCAGTTCAGCGGCCAGCAGATTTGTCGTGTTCAGGTCGGGCGATGCCATCGGCGTGGCCGGTTCGGCAAACATCAGGAGCACCCAACTGATCGCCACGAACGGCGAGGTGTAGGCCGGTATGGAGCGACTGCGGTACACATGTTTGAGCCATTGCTGAGTGAGCATCGCGCTCAAGCCGCCCGCCGCAAGAATCAACGGCGGCAGCAGCGGCGACCACGGGAAATACAGGCTCAGCAGCAGGCCGAGCAGCACGCCGTTGTAGCTGAACAACCCGGCCTGGCGATCGGCCTTGGCGTAGTCGCGCCGCTGCGCGGTGAGCAGACCAGCAACGCCACCAAGCAGCGCGCCGGCGAACAGTACCGGCGCGGTCAGCAGAATCGCCAACAGGCACAGCAGGCCGCACAGCGGATGGCGCTGGAAGAAAATCTGACTGAAACCGTTGAGCAAAGCCTCGGCCCAGTCGGGGCAGTGGGTGTTGAAATGATTGGCAGGCATGGCAGTTCTGAAAGTCAGGGAAACCGAGGCGCCTGCTTCGCGAGCAAGCTCGCTCCCACATGGATCTGCGTCCAGTCATTGAGTTTGTGGTGCACACAAATCAACGGTGGGAGCGAGCCTGCTCGCGAAGAGGCCGGTACAGGCGCTAAATCAACGTCTCAATGCGCAGCGAGTTGGTCGACCCCGGCTGCCCGAAAGGTACGCCTGCGGTAATCAGCAATGTGTCGCCACGCTCGGCCATACCTTGCGCCTGGGCAATCTCCAGCGCCGTCGAGCAGACTTCGTCGACCTGACGCAGGCGATCGTTGACCACCGAATGAATGCCCCACGCCACGCTCAAGCGCCGCGCGGTTTGCAGGTTCGGCGTCAGATTGAGGATCGGCGCTTTTGGCCGCTCGCGCGATGCACGCAGCGTCGAGGCGCCGGACTCGCTGTAATTGACCAGCACCGCCACCGGCAGCACGTTGCTGATCCGGCGGATTGCGCAACTGATCGCATCGGAAACCGTCGCCTCGGCTTTCGGCCGGCTGACGTCGAGCTGGGTCTGATAGTCCGGGCCGTTCTCAACCTGACGAATGATCTTGCTCATCATCTGCACGGCTTCCAGCGGGTATTCGCCGGACGCGGTTTCCGCCGAGAGCATCACCGCATCGGCGCCTTCGGCGACGGCGTTGGCGACGTCGGTCACTTCGGCGCGGGTCGGGGCAGGGGAGAAGCGCATCGACTCGAGCATCTGCGTCGCTACTACCACCGGTTTGCCGAGTTCTCGGCAGGTGGTGATGATGTTTTTCTGAATCTGCGGCACGCTTTCCGCCGGCACTTCAACGCCCAGATCTCCTCGCGCGACCATGATCGCGTCGCTCAACTCAGCAATCTCACGCAGTTGCTCGACTGCCGAAGGCTTCTCGATTTTCGCCATCAGAAATGCCTTGTCGCCGATCAACGCGCGGGCTTCGACAATGTCCTGCGGGCGCTGTACGAACGACAGCGCGACCCAGTCCACGCCCAGTTCCAGACCGAAACTCAGGTCGCGGCGATCCTTGGCGGTCAGCGGGCTCAAGTCCAACACCGCTTGCGGCACATTCACGCCTTTGCGATCGGACAGTTCGCCGCCGTTGAGTACGGTGGTGTCGATCGCATCGGCGTACTTGGTGACCACGCGCAGGCGCAGCTTGCCGTCGTCGAGCAGCAGATCCATGCCCGCTTCCAGCGCGGCAATGATTTCCGGATGCGGCAGGTTGACCCGGCGCTCATCGCCCGGTGTCGCATCGAGATCCAAGCGGAACGCCTGACCGCGATGCAATTGCACCTTGCCGTCAGCGAACTTGCCGACGCGCAGTTTCGGCCCCTGCAGGTCCATCAGAATGCCCAGCGGATAGTTGAGCTGACGCTCGACTTCGCGGATCCACTGATAGCGCTTGGCGTGGTCGGCGTGATCACCGTGGCTGAAGTTCAGGCGGAAGATGTTGACCCCGGCCTCGACCAGCTCGCGGATATCGTCGATGCCGTCGACGGCAGGGCCGAGGGTGGCGAGGATTTTGACCTTTTTATCAGGCGTCATGATTTGCAGTTCTCAAGGATCAGGATGGCGCGGAAGTCGTTGACGTTGGTGCGGGTCGGCTCGGTGACGATCAGCGCATCGAGCGCCTGGAAGTAGCCATAACCGTTGTTGTTATCCAGCTCGTCGCTGGCGCTCAAACCGAGGGCGGCGGCGCGGGCGTAGCTGTCCGGGGTCATGATCGCGCCGGCGTTGTCTTCCGAGCCGTCGATGCCATCGGTGTCGCCGGCCAGCGCGTAGACGCCGGGTTGGCCCTTGAGGCTGTCGGTCAGGCTGAGGAGGAATTCGGCGTTACGCCCGCCACGGCCATTGCCGCGCACGGTTACCGTGGTCTCACCGCCAGAAAGAATCACGCACGGCGCCGCCAGTGGCTGGCCGTGATTGATGATCTGTCGGGCGATGCCGGCGTGGACCTTCGCCACTTCGCGGGCCTCGCCTTCGAGGTCGCCGAGAATCAAGGTGCTGAAACCGGCCTGACGGCATTTCACCGCAGCGGCATCCAGCGATTGCTGCGGGCGGGCGATCAACTGGAAATGACTGCGCGCCAGACTCGGGTCGCCGGGTTTGACCGTTTCCGATTCCGGGCTTTGCAGCCAAGTGCGCACGGAGGCGGGAATGTCGATCCCGTAGCGCTTGATGATCGCCAGTGCTTCGGCCGAAGTGCTTGGATCGGCCACGGTCGGCCCGGACGCGATGACCGTGGCGAGGTCGCCGGGCACATCGGAAATCGCGTAGGTGTAAACCGTCGCCGGCCAGCAGGCCTTGCCCAAACGCCCACCCTTGATCGCTGAGAGGTGCTTGCGCACGCAGTTCATCTCGCCGATGGTTGCGCCGGATTTGAGCAGGGCTTTGTTGATCGACTGCTTATCGGCAAGGGTGATGCCTTCGGCTGGCAGGGCGAGCAGGGCAGAGCCGCCGCCGGAGAGCAGAAAGATCACGCGGTCGTCTTCGCTGAGATTGCTGACCAGCTCCAGCACGCGTTTGGCCACAGCCAGGCCGGCGGCGTCCGGCACCGGATGCGCGGCTTCGACCACTTCGATTTTTTCGCACGGAGCGCCGTGGCCGTAGCGGGTCACCACCAGGCCGGTGACTTCACCCTCCCAGCAGCGCTCGACCACTTGCGCCATGGCGGCAGCGGCTTTGCCGGCACCGATGACGATGACGCGACCGCTGCGATCGGCAGGCAAATGGGCTTCGAGGACTTGGTTCGGATGGGCCGCGTCGATGGCTGTGGCAAACAGCTCGCGCAGCAGTTGTTGCGGATCGACCGACATGGCGGGCTCCCGGAATTCTTGTTATTCGAATGGGCGACTCAGGTCCCTTGTGGGAGCGAGCCTGCTCGCGAACGCGGTATGTCAGCCAACATGGATGTTGAATGTTAAGCCGCTTTCGCGAGCAGGCTCGCTCCCACAGGGTTTTGTGCAGGCTTTATTTATTGTCGCGAATCGAGAAATTGGCCATGTGTTCCAGGCCCTTGATCAGCGCCGAGTGGTCCCAGTTGCTGCCACCGATGGCCGCGCAGGTGCTGAACACTTGCTGGGCATTGGCGGTGTTCGGCAGGTTGATGTTCAGTTCCTTGGCGCCTTGCAAGGCCAGGTTCAGGTCCTTCTGGTGCAGGCTGATGCGGAAGCCTGGGTCGAAGGTGCCCTTGATCATGCGCTCGCCGTGCACTTCAAGGATCTTCGAAGAAGCGAAACCGCCCATCAGTGCTTCGCGCACCTTGGCTGGATCGGCACCGTTCTTCGAAGCGAACAGCAGGGCTTCGGCCACGGCCTGGATGTTCAGGGCGACGATGATCTGGTTCGCCACTTTGGCGGTCTGGCCGTCGCCATTGCCACCGACCAGGGTGATGTTCTTGCCCATGGCCTGGAACAGCGGCAGGGCGCGTTCGAAGGCATCGGCGTCGCCGCCGACCATGATGCTCAGGGTCGCGGCCTTGGCGCCGACTTCACCGCCGGACACTGGTGCATCAAGGTATTGCGCGCCTTTCTCGTTGATCTTGGCGGCGAAGGCTTTGGTCGCGGTCGGCGAAATCGAGCTCATGTCGATGACCACTTTGCCTTTACCGATACCGGCCGCAACGCCGTCGGCGCGGAACAGTACGTCGTCGACCTGCGGGGTGTCCGGAACCATGACGATGATGAATTCGGCTTCCTGCGCCACTTCGCGCGGGTTGGCCAGGGCGACGGCGCCAGCGGCGAGCAGATCGGCCGGCGCGGCGTCGTGGTGTTGCGACAGGAACAGGCTGTGACCGGCTTTCTGCAGGTTCGCCGCCATTGGGTGGCCCATGATGCCGGTGCCGATGAATCCGATTTTAGCCATGAGAAAATCCTCTTGTTTTTGTCGTGCTCAAGCAAATAGGGGAGCTACTTTTCATGTGGGAGCGAGCAGGCTCGCTCCCACAGGGGATTTGCTGTGTTTCTTAGATTGCGTTGTGCGATTTCAACCAGCCCAGGCCCGCTTCGGTGGTGGTCAACGGCTTGTATTCGCAGCCAACCCAACCCTGATAACCGATGCGATCAAGGTGTTCGAACAGGAAGCGGTAGTTGATCTCACCGGTGCCCGGCTCGTTGCGCCCCGGGTTGTCCGCGAGCTGCACATGGTTGATCTCGCCCAGGTGCGATTGCAGGGTGCGGGCCAGATCGCCTTCCATGATTTGCATGTGATAGATGTCGTATTGCAGGAACAGGTTGGCGCTGCCGACCTGTTCGCGAATCGACAGGGCCTGCGCCGTGTTGTTCAGGTAGAAACCGGGAATGTCGCGGGTGTTGATCGCTTCCATCACCAGTTTGATACCCACCGCTTGCAGCTTGTCGGCGGCGTATTTGAGGTTGGCGACAAAGGTCTTTTCCACCGTGGCATCGTCAACGCCTTGCGGGCGGATACCGGCCAGGCAGTTGACTTGGGTGTTGCCCAGCACTTGTGCGTAGGCGATCGCCAGATCGACCCCGGCGCGGAACTCTTCGACCCGGTCCGGCAGGCAGGCGATGCCACGCTCGCCCTTGGCCCAGTCACCGGCCGGCAGGTTGAACAGCACTTGGGTCAGCCCGTTGGCCTCGAGTTTTGCCTTGATTTCAGCCGAGCTGAAGTCGTACGGGAACAGGTATTCCACGCCACTGAAACCGGCCTTGGCGGCGGCGTCGAAACGGGCAAGGAAATCCTGTTCGGTGAACAGCATGGACAGGTTGGCTGCGAAACGCGGCATGGTGGTCTCCCGTAAATCTTGTGAGGTCCCCTGTGGGAGCGAGCCTGCTCGCGAAAGCGATCTGTCAGCCGACATCCTTGTCGGATATGAAGCAGTCTTCGCGAGCAGGCTCGCTCCCACAGGGAGAGCAGTCAGCAGTTAATCGAGCAACGAAATCGCCGTCGGCGCGTCATTGCCGACCAGTGCCAGGTCTTCGAATTCGTTGACCGCGTTGATCTCGGTACCCATGGAGATGTTGGTCACACGCTCCAGAATGATCTCGACGATCACCGGCACCTTGAACTCTTCGATCATCTGTTCGGCCTTGCGCAGGGCGGGGGCGATTTCCGACGGTTCGAACACACGCAGTGCCTTGCAGCCGAGGCCTTCGGCGACTGCGATGTGGTCAACCCCGTAACCGTTGAGTTCCGGCGCATTGAGGTTATCGAAGGACAGCTGCACGCAGTAGTCCATTTCGAACCCGCGCTGGGCCTGACGGATCAGGCCCAGGTACGAGTTGTTCACCACGACGTGGATGTACGGCAGTTTGAACTGAGCGCCGACCGCCAGTTCTTCGATCATGAACTGGAAATCATAGTCCCCCGACAGGGCCACGACTTTGCGGTTCGGATCGGCCTTCACCACGCCCAGCGCCGCCGGAATGGTCCAGCCCAACGGGCCGGCCTGGCCGCAGTTGATCCAGTGACGCGGCTTGTAGACGTGCAGGAACTGCGCGCCTGCAATCTGCGACAGACCAATGGTGCTGACGTAGCAGGTGTCCTTGCCGAACACCTGGTTCATTTCTTCGTAAACGCGCTGTGGTTTGACCGGCACGTTGTCGAAGTGGGTCTTGCGATGCAGGCTGGCCTTGCGCTGCTGGCAATCCTGCAGCCAGGCGCTGCGATTCTTCAGCTTGCCGGCGGCTTGCCATTCACGCGCCACTTCGATGAACACGGTCAACGCGGCAGCGGCGTCGGAAACGATGCCCAGATCCGGCGTGAACACGCGGCCGATCTGCGTGCCTTCGATGTCGACGTGAATGAACTTGCGCCCTTCGGTGTACACGTCAACCGAACCCGTGTGGCGGTTGGCCCAACGGTTACCGATGCCCAGCACCACGTCGGATTTGAGCATCGTCGCGTTGCCGTAGCGGTGCGACGTCTGCAGACCGACCATGCCGACCATCAGCGGGTGATCGTCAGGGATGGTGCCCCAGCCCATCAGGGTCGGGATGACCGGGATGCCGGTCAGCTCGGCGAACTCGACCAGCAGGTCGCTGGCGTCGGCATTGATGATGCCGCCACCGGCTACCAGCAATGGACGCTCGGCCTGGTCCAGCAGAGCCAGAGCCTTCTCGACCTGCACGCGGGTCGCGGTCGGTTTGGCCAGTGGCAGCGGTTGGTAAGCATCGATGTCGAATTCGATCTCGGCCATCTGCACGTCGAACGGCAGATCGATCAGCACCGGGCCTGGACGCCCGGAGCGCATTTCATAAAAGGCTTTCTGGAACGCGTAAGGCACCTGGCCCGGTTCGAGAACGGTGGTTGCCCACTTGGTGACTGGCTTGACGATGCTGGTGATGTCGACAGCCTGGAAATCTTCCTTGTGCATCCGGGCGCGGGGTGCCTGGCCGGTAATGCAGAGGATTGGAATCGAGTCGGCCGAGGCGCTGTAGAGCCCGGTGACCATGTCGGTGCCGGCCGGGCCGGACGTGCCGATGCACACGCCGATGTTGCCGGCCTTGGTGCGGGTGTAGCCCTCGGCCATGTGCGAGGCGCCTTCAACGTGGCGAGCAAGGACGTGATCGATGCCACCGACCTTCTGCAAGGCGGAGTACAGCGGGTTGATCGCTGCGCCCGGGATGCCAAAAGCGGTATCAACCCCTTCACGGCGCATCACCAGAACGGCGGCTTCGATTGCTCTCATTTTGCTCATGGTTTTGTGCCTCTTTACGTTTTGTAATTGTATACAAGTGGCTTTGCGCAGAGTGTATTCACGGCGGACGGCGCAGGTCAATCCATTTTCTCAAGCGCCTGTTTCATTCGTCGGAAGCCCTTTGTGCTGTGGCTTTTCGTCGCATGTGGCGCTTTTCGAGAATTATTGTATACAAAAAAATAACTCATTGTGTTCTATTTGTGTCATTGGACTGCGGCACAAACGCGCAGTCCCACGACTTTCCCTATAACAAAATGAGGACGGCACCATGAGCGCTTTAACCTTGAAAGTCGCAGTCAACCTGGTCAGCGAAGCCATCAACGCAGGACGCGGCATCAACGCCGCGCCGCTGACCATCGCGGTGCTCGACACCGGCGGCCACCTGATCGCCCTGCAACGCGAAGACGGCGCTAGCCTGCTGCGCCCGGACATCGCCATCGGCAAAGCCTGGGGCGCCATCGCCCTGGGCAAAGGCTCACGCCTGCTCGCCCAGGACGCCCAGCAACGCCCGGCCTTTTTTTCTTCGTTGAACAGCATGGGGCAGGGCAGCGTAGTGCCGGCACCGGGTGGCGTGCTGATTCGCAATCAGGCGGGTGAAGTGCTCGGCGCGATCGGGATCAGCGGGGACTTGTCGGATGTGGATGAGCAGGTCGCGATAAGAGCGGTGGAGGCGCTGGATTTGCGGGCGGATGGCGGGGTGGCTGTTTGAATGTCAGTTTCTGAATAGGCGCTTTCGCGAGCAGGCTCGCTCCCACACTGGATCTGGGTTGGACACAAAATGTCTGAACCCCAAAAATCCCCTGTGGGAGCGAGCCTGCTCGCGAATACGATCCTCGCTACATATCTTGCTAAAAACTTGGCACTCCCTTCGCCATCTCCACGGCTAGCCTTCTTATGATCAACATATGAAAAGGCAACGGAATGCCGGGTTTATCTGCTTCACATCGCTTGCGCATCGGACGCTATTCAGAACACAACCGCATTTACCTTCTGACCGCCAATACTGCCGGGAGAGAACCCGTATTCAGCGATTTCTTCCTTGGCAGATTGCTCGTAAGTCAATTCCGGGCAGCTGAGGAAACGGGACTGGCCAATTCTCTGGCTTGGGTCGTAATGCCCGATCATTTTCACTGGCTGATTGAATTGAAGAACGGCTCGCTCGGCGAATTGATGCAGCGAACGAAGTCCCTCAGTACAAAAGCGGTAAAGCTTTCGACCGGTCGAAAGTCCAGCCTTTGGCAACCTGGTTTCCATGACCGCGCACTGCGTAAGGAAGAGAATCTGGTGATGATGGCTCGGTATGTCATTGCCAACCCATTACGGGCCGGGTTGGTCGAAAGCCTTGGCGACTATCCGTTGTGGGATTCGATTTGGTTATGAGTCGAGATCTGCGGTGCGGCCATTCGCGAGCAGGCTCGCTCCCACAGTGGATTTGGGTTGGACACAAAATGTCTGAACACTACAACCCCTGTGGGAGCGAGCCTGCTCGCGAAGCGGTTCCCCCGATCTCACTGATCCGGCTCACACCCCTTCAACACCAGTCGGATGATCGTCTGCGCCGCCGCTTCATAATCGGCCTCATCAAGCTTGTCTTTCCCGGTCACCGCAGAAATCTGCCAGTCGAAGTCGGCGTAGGTCTGGGTCGCGGCCCAGATGCTGAACATCAGGTGGTTGGGGTCGATCGGGGCGATCTGGCCGCGGTCGATCCAGCTCTGGATGCAGGCGATGTTGTGCTTGGCCTGGGCATTTAGCTGCTCGACCAGGTCGGCGCTCAGGTGCGGGGCGCCGTGCATGATTTCGCTGGCGAACACCTTGGAGGCGTAGGGCAGGTCGCGGGAGATGCGGATCTTGGAGCGGATGTAGCCGCTCAGCACCTCGCTCGGCACGCCGTCGGGGTTGAACGGAGTCGAGGCCTGCAGAATCGGCTCGATGATGCTTTCCAGCACCTCGCGATAGAGGTTTTCCTTGGATTTGAAGTAGTAATAGACGTTGGGCTTGGGCAATCCCGCCTTGGCGGCGATGTCGCTGGTTTTGGTCGCCGCGAAGCCCTTGTCGGCAAACTCTTCGCTGGCGGCGCGCAGGATCAGTTCTTTGTTACGCTCGCGGATTGTGCTCATAAACCCGGTGGTTCCTTGCCTGTTCTGGCGGTGGCGCATGGTAGCACCGGCCTTGAGCGGCGCTCAACAATGCAGCCTGTGGCCGGCGGTCGCGTTATGCTTGGCAACATTCATACACAGAAGGAAACAGGATTCATGGCAGGAAGCAGTTTGCTGGTGCTGATCGATGACATCGCCACCGTTCTGGATGACGTTGCATTGATGACAAAAATGGCCGCGAAGAAGACCGCTGGGGTGCTCGGTGACGATCTTGCGCTCAATGCCCAGCAGGTTTCGGGCGTGCGCGCCGAGCGGGAAATTCCCGTGGTCTGGGCGGTAGCCAAGGGCTCGTTTGTCAACAAACTGATCCTCGTGCCGTCGGCGTTGGCGATCAGCGCTTTCGTGCCCTGGCTGGTGACGCCGTTGCTGATGGTCGGTGGTGCGTACCTGTGCTTCGAGGGTTTCGAGAAGCTCGCGCACAAGTTTCTGCACAGCAAAGAGGAAGACGAAGCCGGCCATGCGCAGCTGACCGAGGCTGTGGCCGACCCGGCGACCGATCTGGTGGCGTACGAGAAGGACAAGATCAAAGGCGCGATTCGCACCGACTTCATTCTCTCGGCGGAAATCATCGCCATCACCCTCGGTACCGTGGCAGATGCCTCGCTGACTCAGCAAGTGGTGGTCATGTCCGGCATCGCCATCGTCATGACCGTGGGCGTTTACGGTTTGGTGGCGGGCATCGTCAAACTCGACGATCTGGGCCTGTGGCTGACGCAGAAACCGGGGCAGATGGCGAAAAACATCGGCGGCGGCATTCTCAGCGCCGCACCGTACATGATGAAAACCCTGTCGGTGGTCGGCACGGCGGCGATGTTCCTGGTCGGCGGCGGCATCCTGACCCACGGCGTGCCGGTGCTGCATCACTGGATCGAAGGCGTCGGCGCAGCGGCGGGCAGTGCCGGCTTTGCCGTGCCGATGTTGCTCAATGGCGTTGCGGGGATTATTGCCGGCGCGGTGGTGTTGGCGGTGGTTTCGGTTGTCGGCAAGCTGTGGAAAGCGCTGAAGGGTTAATCAGCAACACATAACAAATGTGGGAGCGAGCCTGCTCGCGAATGCGGTAGTTCAGTCAATATCGATGTTGACTGAAACTCCGCGTTCGCGAGCAGGCTCGCTCCCACAGTGATTTGCGGCAGCCGATTTACTCGGCAATCTGCAACTTGCGCGCTTCGGTGTACACGTAACGCACTTTCTCGTACTCGAATGGCGAGTTCATCTGACCGTAGCGGAAGCTGGTCTGGTAACGCTTGTCGATCGCACGCAAGGCCCAAACTTCCGGGTGGTTGGAGCTGACTTCGGCGACATTGAGGAAGTTGATCGCGGTGTCGGCGGTGTAATCCACGGCCAGACCTGCAGTGTCGCGAATGTTCGACGGCCCGAAAATCGGCAGTACGAAGTAGGCGCCGCCCGGTACGCCGTAGAAGCCCAGGGTCTGACCGAAGTCTTCGTTCTGCCGTGGCAAGCCCATGGCGGTGGCCGGGTCCCACAGGCCGGCGATGCCGATCGTGGTGTTGAGCAACAGGCGCGCGGTGGTTTCCATCGAGCGCTGGCCCTTGAACTGCAACAAGCTGTTGACCAGGTTCGGCACGTCGCCAATGTTGTTGAAGAAGTTGCTCACCCCGGTACGCACAAAGCTTGGCGTGATGTAGCGGTAACCGTCGACTACCGGCAGGAACACCCACTGGTCGAAGCGATAGTTGAAGTGGTAGACCCGGCGGTTCCACGATTCCAGCGGGTCATAGACGTTCAGCGCGTTGAGCGTCGAACGTTCGAACTCGCGCTGGTCCAGGCCCGGGTTGAACTTGAGTTTGGTCAGCGGTTCCTTGAAGCCGTCGCTGTCGACCACCACCGGTGCGTCGGCTTTACTGTTGTCGGCCTGGGCCACGCCTGCACAGAGGAACGCTGCAATCAGCAGGAGATATTTAGCCACGGAAGAACTCCAGCATGGCGTCGCTGTTGACGCGATAGTTAAGGTTGCCGCAGTGGCCGCCCAGTGGATAAACGGTCAGGCGCTCACCGAAGGTTTTACGCAGGAAGCCCAGGTCGCCAGGGCCGAGGATGACGTCGTCGGCGTTATGCATGACGGCGATTTTCGGGCTGTCGTGCAGGTAATCCTTGAGCGCATACAGGCTGACCTGATCGATCAGTTGCAGCAGGCTGCCGCCGTCGGTGCGCGCGCGCCACATCGGAATAACCTGCTCGGTGATGTAGCAGTCGAAGTCGCATTGCAGCGCACGCTTGAGGAACGGCGTGAGGCTGGTGCCTTCGGTGATCGGGAATTTCGGCGGGGTGATCAGGCCGCGACGATTGACCAGGTCCGAGGTATAGGCAATGTCGGCCGCCGAAAAGCGGAACGACGTGCCGATGAGCATGGCCATCTGCTCGTTGGTCAGATGCTGCTTGGACTGCTGGAAGTCATACAGCAGCGCATCGTTGAGGTCGATGTAGCCTTTTTGCTGGAAGTAGCGGGTCAGCTTGGTCAGTACCAGTTCGTAGAACGTCGTGCTGTTGTTGATGCCCTTGACCTCGGTCTGTACCAGCTTGTCGAGGTTGGTCACCGAGGTATAGAGGTTGACCGGCGGGTTGAGCAGCAGGACTTTCTTGAAGTTGAAGCTGCGGCGGGTCTCGTCCAGATGCGCGACGAACGCAGCATCGAGGGCGCCGAGGCTGTAACCGGTCAGGTAATACTCGGTGACCGGCAGTTTCGGGTTTTGCGCCCGCACGGCCTGCATCACCCGGTACATGTCTTCGGCATCTTCCTTGGTCACGCCCGGAGTGGCGAAACGCGAGGCGGCGCTGATGAAGTCGAAGCTGGTCGGCGACGACAACTGCACGACGTGATAGCCGGCCTTGTAATACAGCTTTTTCAGGTATTCGTTGAGCGTGCTGTCAAAGCGCGCACCGGTGCCGGCGATCAGGAAGATCAGCGGCGCCGGTTTGTCCTGCGTGGCGATGCGGTAAGTGAGCTTCTTCACTGCCCAGAAATTGTCCGGCAGCTGGAATTCACGCTCCGGGCGCAGGGTGAGGCTGCGGTCCGTTTGATTGATGTCGTCGTCCAGCGGCAACTCCGGACGCAGGTCCGGTGGTGTCGTGGCGATCGTCGCCTCGAACGGGTTGGTCAGCGGGTAGCCATAGCTGGCGGCGTCGATATCCACCGCCAGCGCGGACGCACTCAAGATAAGGCCGCTGAACAGCGCGGCGAAGCGCAAGGAACGGAGCATGACTAGATCCCTTAGAGGAAGGTGCCGATTGAAGTTCGCAGGCTATGACCACCGGCCGTGCGCCAAAGTGCCATGCTGCGGCACCAAACAGGCGGAATTCGGGGTAATAGTAGCTGGACGATACACGTTGCGAGGGCTTGCTGAACAGTTAACAGTTGTTAGTGCTTGCGAATGCCGGTCGGCAGATTAAGCTGGCCGCCGATTTCCGTAGATTGGAGTGCTCCATGTCCCGCCGCTTGCCCGTGATTGTGCTGCTCGTTTTGTTGCCGCTGTGGCTGGCCGCCAGTTATGCCGCGCGCTATGGCTTCATGGAAGACGGGCAGTGGGTGGGCATCTGTGTCGATGAGGCCAGTCGTTGGCAATGCGTGGTGCGTTCGAATCTGGGGCTGATGATTCATTTCAAGGTGTTGGGCTGGGCGGCGGTGGGCGCGGCAGTATTGGCGTTTGTCGTGTCTGGACGGGCAGGGTGGTGGCTGGCCGTGCTGGCGCTGGTGTTCGGTCTGCCGGCGCTGGCGTTGTACAACACGACCCTGGCAGTGTTTGCGGTGGTGATTGCCGGGTTGCGCCTGGTCAGATCTTCACGCAGCGCGTGACAGAAGAGATCGCAGCCTTCGGCAGCTCCTACAGTGGCATGCCGTACACCTGTAGGAGCTGCCGAAGGCTGCGATCTTTTGATCTTGCTCTTGCTCTTGCTCTTGCTCAGCCTCTACGCACCCGCAGGCAGCGCCACAACGCCACCACCATCAAGCCACTCACCAGCGCCCAACCCCACGCCTGCTGATTCAGAATCCCTTCCTGATACAACTGCGGTGCAATCCCGGCGCCGATGATAAAGGTCAGCAGAGCAATCTCCCGACGCGGCACGCTCACTGGGCGGCACAGGTAGACCAGCGCCGGCAGGACGAACGCCGTGCTGGCGAAACTGCGATAACGCGGATCGAAGACCATCTCCAGCATCATCACCGCAGCGGCAAAACCGGCCGCCGCGACCAGCCAGCCGGCGCGCCGTTCGAGGAAGTCGAATGCGCCTGCCCGCCAACCGTTACGCGCGCTCAACATCAACGTCGCATGCGCGAGGACCAACAGATTCAACCCGGTCAGCAAGCCGACCCACAGCCATTCACCGGCAAACCGTGTGGTCAATCGAGCCAGATCGCCCCAGGCGCCAATCGAGCACGCCGCGACAGCGCCCAGCAGTGGCAGGACAAGCGCCGAACGTGTGCTGCGCACGCGTCCACCAAGCATCAGCGTGCCAAGGAAAATCAATCCGCCGACCGCCAGCCATTCTTTC
Source organism: Pseudomonas sp. UF-293 (assembly GCF_058245595.1). Lineage (NCBI taxonomy): Bacteria > Pseudomonadati > Pseudomonadota > Gammaproteobacteria > Pseudomonadales > Pseudomonadaceae > Pseudomonas > Pseudomonas sp. UF-293. The sequence goes on from NZ_JBSICA010000035.1 coordinate 46,432, forward strand.
CAGTGCGGCACATTGCTCACCGGCCCGGCGAGCACGCCCTTGTCCTGCCGATCCGCATCGAACAGCCCCCAATAGCCGCCAACGGCGCCTTCACTGCCGCGCTTCCACGGTTGATCGAAGGCTTCGATCAGGTTGTAACGCCAGCCTTCCTGCTCGGCCATCGCCACGAATCCACGGATGAATTTCGCCTCGTTGACCCGGCTCGGCACGGCGGTCTCGCGCTGACGGCCTTCGCTCGGCCAGCCGGTTTCGCCAATCATCACGTCCTTGGGCGCAAATTTGTGGCCGAACACCTGACGCACATCCGCCACATGCCGCAGCGCCACGTCGATGTTCGACGGATCGTCTTCCCAGTACGGCAGCAAGTGGATGGTCAGAAAATCCACAGCCGGCGCGACTTCCGGGTGCTTGAGCCAGAATTCCCAGACGTCGGCGTAAGTCACCGGTTGCTTGACCTGGCTTTTGACCTTGTTGATCAGCCGGGCCAATTGCGCGCCGGTGACCTCTTTGCGCAGCAGTGCCTCGTTGCCGACGATTACGGCTGAAACCACGTCGGGGTTGGCGTTGGCCGATTTGATCAGCAACTCGACTTCCTGCTCGGTGTCGACCGGGTTGCTATTGACCCAGGCGCCGATCATCAACTTCAGACCGTGTTTGCGCGCAAGATCGGGCAGGGCGTCGAGGCCGGTCATTGAGTAGGTGCGGATGCATTCAAAGCGCGTCGCCAGCAACGCGAGGTCGGCGTCCATGCGCTCGGGGCGCAATTTGAACGGCACGTCGAACGGCGATTGGTCCTTGTCGAACGGCGTATAGGAAGCGCACTGCAATTTGTGTGTCGGCGTTGCAGCGTCCGGCAGGATCACCGGTTGGCCGAGGCCATACCAGAAACCGCCAAGGGCCAACAGCCCGAGCAGGCAGGCGAACAGATAAGGAAAAAAAGGAAATCGGGACGTCGCGGACATGGTCAGGCCGAGTGGCTGCAAAGCGACGCATGTTACCTGCATTTATAGAAGGGCAGGTGGCTGGCTGGCGTTGTACATGCAAAGTTCGGGCGGATTGTCTGGCGTCAATTAATCTCGCTTGATTAATGGCTTTCTGATGTCGTTTCTCGCTGCCTTGAGGTCGCTGACAGAGCAGGTCGACTGCCGCTTGAGGTTGATGATCAAACCATCAGTACCCTTTTTGAAAAATCGGCTGATGTTCGGTGTGTGAGGTCCGGCGTGATGGGGGCGCTGTGCACCATAACAATACGTTGACGATGCCCGGCATCCGTCGGGCGCAGCATTTCGGGGAAGTAAACGATGAAGATGCGACGACTTTTAGGCGCAGGTGCCGCTCTGGTGCTTGCGATGAGTTCCACTTTCGCCAACGCTGAAAAACAGACCCTGAACATCGGTTACGTTGACGGCTGGTCCGACAGCGTCGCGACCACCCACGTGGCGGCCGAAGTGATCAAGCAGAAACTCGGTTATGACGTGAAGCTGCAAGCCGTCGCCACCGGGATCATGTGGCAGGGCGTGGCCACCGGCAAACTCGACGCCATGCTGTCGGCCTGGCTGCCCGTGACCCACGGTGACTACTGGACGAAAAACAAGGATCAGGTCGTCGATTACGGCCCGAACTTCAAGGATGCAAAAATCGGCCTTATCGTGCCCGAGTACGTCAAAGCCAAATCGATTGAAGACCTGAAAACCGACGACAGCTTCAAAAACCGCATCGTCGGTATCGATGCCGGTTCAGGCGTAATGCTCAAGACCGATCAGGCGATCAAGGATTATGGTCTGGACAAGTACAGCCTCAAGGCCAGTTCCGGCGCCGGCATGATTGCCGAGCTGACCCGCGCCGAGAAGAAAAACGAATCCATCGCTGTCACCGGTTGGGTGCCGCACTGGATGTTCGCCAAGTGGAAACTGCGCTTCCTCGACGACCCGAAAGGCGTGTATGGCCAGGCTGAAACCGTGAACAGCATCGGCAGCAAAGGCCTGGAAGCCAAGGCGCCGGAAGTGGCCAAGTTCCTGAAAAACTTCCAGTGGGCGTCGAAAGATGAAATCGGCGAGGTCATGCTGGCGATTCAGGACGGCGCCAAGCCTGATGCAGCCGCCAAGGACTGGGTGGCCAAACACCCGGATCGTGTAGCTGACTGGACCAAATAATTTAAACACCGTCACGCACCTGTGGGAGCGAGCCTGCTCGCGAATGCGATCTGTCAGTTGATGCGATATCGACCGATAGGACGCCTTCGCGAGCAGGCTCGCTCCCACAGTTGTTTTTGTGTGTGCTTGAAAATGGCCAGAACATCATGGCCATCTACTACTAAGGTCGTCTGGAACCTCTCTCGCAGCCGCATACATTAGCTACGTTCCAACAATAATTTGTGCTGCGAGGATAAAAACAATGAACGACAGCATTTACCTCTCGATTCAAAACAGTCCCCGATTCAAGGAGCTGGTTCAGAAAAGGGAACGATTCGCCTGGATTCTCTCGGCAATCATGCTTGGGCTGTACTCCGCATTCATCCTGCTGATCGCATACGGGCCGCACGTGCTCGGGGCGAAACTCAGTCCTGAATCCTCGATCACCTGGGGCATCCCGATCGGTGTCGGCCTGATCATTTCAGCCTTCGTCCTGACCGGCATCTACGTGCGCCGCGCCAATGGCGAGTTCGACGACCTGAACAATGCGATTCTCAAGGAGGCTCAGCAATGATCCGGCGTCTACTGGCTCTATTGAGTGTTGCGGCTTTCGCGCCGAGTGTCTGGGCGGCTGACGCGTTGACGGGGGAGGTGGCCAAGCAGCCGCTGAACATCCCGGCGATCCTGATGTTCGTGGCCTTCGTCGGCGCGACGTTGTACATCACCTACTGGGCTTCGAAGAAAAACAACTCGGCCGCCGACTACTATGCGGCGGGCGGCAAGATCACCGGTTTTCAGAACGGTCTGGCGATCGCTGGTGACTATATGTCGGCGGCGTCCTTCCTGGGTATTTCCGCCCTGGTGTTCACCTCCGGCTACGACGGCCTGATCTACTCGATCGGCTTCCTCGTCGGCTGGCCGATCATTCTGTTCCTGATCGCCGAGCGCCTGCGCAACCTGGGTAAATACACCTTTGCCGACGTGGCGTCCTACCGCCTCGGGCAAACCCAGATTCGCACCCTGTCCGCCTGTGGCTCGCTGGTGGTGGTGGCGTTCTACCTGATCGCGCAAATGGTCGGTGCCGGCAAGTTGATCCAGCTGCTGTTCGGCCTCGATTACCACGTTGCGGTGATTCTGGTCGGTGTGCTGATGTGCATGTACGTGCTGTTCGGCGGCATGCTCGCGACCACTTGGGTGCAGATCATCAAGGCTGTGCTGCTGCTGTCCGGTGCCTCGTTCATGGCGCTGATGGTAATGAAGCACGTCGGCTTTGACTTCAACACGCTGTTCTCCGAAGCGATCAAGGTGCATGCCAAGGGTGAAGCGATCATGAGCCCGGGCGGTCTGGTCAAGGATCCGATCTCGGCGTTCTCGCTGGGTCTGGCACTGATGTTCGGTACCGCTGGCCTGCCGCACATTCTGATGCGCTTCTTCACCGTGAGTGACGCCAAGGAAGCGCGCAAGAGCGTGCTGTACGCTACCGGTTTCATTGGTTACTTCTACATTCTGACCTTCATCATCGGCTTCGGCGCGATCCTGCTGGTCAGCACCAACCCGGCGTTCAAAGATGCAGCGGGCGCTTTGCTCGGCGGCAACAACATGGCGGCGGTGCACCTGGCCAACGCGGTCGGCGGCAGCATCTTCCTCGGCTTCATTTCGGCGGTGGCGTTCGCAACCATTCTGGCAGTGGTGGCCGGTCTGACTTTGGCGGGTGCTTCGGCGGTTTCTCACGACCTGTACGCCAGTGTGATCAAGAAGGGCAAGGCCAACGAGAAGGATGAGATTCGCGTGTCGAAGATCACCACCATCGCGCTGGCGGTACTGGCGATTGGTCTGGGTATTCTGTTCGAAAGCCAGAACATTGCGTTCATGGTTGGCCTGGCGTTCTCGATCGCGGCGAGTTGCAACTTCCCGGTACTGCTGCTTTCGATGTACTGGAAGAAGCTGACCACTCGCGGCGCGATGATTGGTGGCTGGCTGGGTCTGGTCAGTGCTGTTGGTCTGATGATCCTCGGCCCGACCATCTGGGTGCAGATTCTGCATCACGAGAAGGCGATCTTCCCTTACGAGTATCCAGCGCTGTTCTCGATGATCATTGCGTTTGTGGGGATCTGGTTCTTCTCGATCACTGACAAGTCGGCGGCTGCGGATAACGAGCGCGCGCTGTTCTTCCCGCAGTTTGTGCGTTCGCAGACTGGGTTGGGGGCGAGTGGGGCGGTTTCGCACTAAGAGATCAGATGTAAGCTTCAAGCTGCAAGCTTCAAGAAAACGCCCTGGTTGAGAGATTGGGGCGTTTTTTTTGTGGGCGGTTATTGGTTGGTTTGGTGTGTATATCCGTTGCTGCGGTAACGGCGGCTTAGGGTTTCGCCCTTACGGCGACTTACTTTTTTACAAGCCGGTACGTGTCAAGGTAACTGTCGCCTTGGTCTTGCGGTTGCTAGTCCATTGCGCCCTTAATTTCAGAGCGCTCAG
>NZ_JBSICA010000036.1:0-48978 GCF_058245595.1 Pseudomonas sp. UF-293
CTCCCACATTGAAATGCATTCCCCTGTGGGAGCGAGCCTGCTCGCGAAGGGGCCGCCCGATGCTCTACAAATCGGTTATTCCACTCGCAGCTCACCACTGAACACCAATGTCGTGCGGCATCGTCGGCAGAAGTAGCGCCGTCCTTTCCCGACCAGGCCATGGCGCTGGGCGGTAAACGGGAAGTCACTGTCGGGGCACGGGCATTTGTAGATATAGCGGGTCACGCTGCGCCGCTTGATTTCATAGGTGTGGCAACGGTCCGGCGGCAGTTCGTAGACGCCGCGCATGATCAGTTGCCACTCCTCGCCATGGGGCTGGATGCGATCGCCGAACAGTTGATGCGCGATCAGGTGGGCGACTTCGTGGGCCACGGTCTGCTTGAGGAAGTGTTCGGTGTTTTCCCGGTACAGCTGCGGGTTGAAGCGCAGCAGGTTCTCGTGCAGATGCGCGACACCGGCTTTCTGCCCGCGCAGTTTGAGGCTGACCACGGGGCGTTTGAAGGAACGTTTGAAAAAGGATTCAGCGAGTTGGTAACAATCTTCGACGCGGGTATTGAGTTGCTCGGGCATGCTTGATGGATCTCCAGAGACGCCGAGTATGCCGCAACCCCGGCGACTTGCGAATCGCCGACCTGCCGAATGGTCGTCGCCCCAACGAGAAGGCCGCCTTGCGGCGGCCTGTATTGGCAGATGTTGTTTTTCTCAGGGAGGAAACAGGTCAGTTGGTATAGACCGGCCCGACACCCAGGCCCCAGACAATCACGGTAAACGCCATGATCGCCACCAGCACCACCAGGCCGACGGCGAGTACCGAGCTGGAAAACAGGAAACCTTCATCCGAAGGAATGTTCATGAACGTCGGCAGGCCGACATACAGCAGGTACACGGTGTAGCAGATGGCCGCCGTGCCGACGATCATTCCCAGCCACATGTGCGGATACAAAGCGGCCAGTCCACCAACGAATAACGGTGTTGCGGTGTAAGTGGCAAATGCCACGCAGCGGGCCAGGCTCGGGTTGGCGTCATAAGTGCGCGCCATCCAGTGCACGAAGGCGCCCATCACCGCGACCCCGCCGAGCATCGCCAGGTACGACATGATGGTCATCCACAAGGCGCTTTCGAACGTCAGCATCACCGGCGCGCGATTGCCGATCACCCAGCCGACCTGGGTCGTGCCGATGAACGCCGAGACCGCAGGGATCGCCGCCAGAATCAGCGTGTGCGTCAGGTACATGTGGCTGATGCTTTCCTCTTGGTCGCCACGAATCTCCTTCCATTCCTGATCGGGGTGGGTAAACAGTCCCACTACGTGATGGATCATGCCATTCACTCCTCTTGTCATTGCCATCGCCCCCCAACGGAGCGCCTACGGGCCAAGGTGGCCGAGCAAATACAGGTCTAAAGACGTGTGCGACCTTATGTCGCAGTATAGAAAGGACTCCGGCGCACCGGTATGCCGGGCTTAGAGCAAATCGCGCTGTAAACCAAGGGCGTAATCGCGGTTGCGTGTGTAGGCGCTGGCGAAGGCTGCGATCTTTTCATCGTGTTTTTTACAAGCAGAAGAGCTCAGCCTTCGGCGGCTCCTACATTCAAAGCAGCACTTCAGGTTACGGACGGTCGGGATCCGTGCTTCGCGCTACTGGCGTTTTTGCGTAAAATGCCGGCCTTTCGTCACACCTCACGGATTTCGCGTCATGGGCACTCTTACGGTTAACCAGAACAAACTGCAAAAGCGCCTGCGCCGCCTGGCCGGCGAAGCGGTCGCCGATTTCAACATGATCGAAGACGGCGACAAGGTCATGGTCTGCCTGTCCGGGGGCAAGGACAGCTACACCATGCTCGACGTGCTGATGCACCTGCAGAAGGTTGCACCGATCAAGTTCGACATCGTCGCGGTGAACATGGACCAGAAACAGCCGGGCTTTCCCGAGCACGTGCTGCCGGCCTACCTGAAAGAACTGGGCATCGAGTATCACATCGTCGAGAAGGACACTTACTCGGTGGTCAAGGAACTGGTGCCGGAAGGCAAGACCACCTGTTCGCTGTGCTCGCGCCTGCGTCGCGGCACCCTGTACACCTTTGCTGACGAAATCGGCGCGACGAAAATGGCCCTCGGTCATCACCGCGACGACATCGTCGAAACGTTCTTCCTCAACATGTTCTTCAACGGCACCCTGAAAGCGATGCCACCGAAACTGCGCGCCGACGATGGCCGCAACGTGGTGATTCGTCCGCTGGCTTACTGCAACGAGAAGGACATTCAGGCTTACTCGGACCTCAAGCAATTCCCGATCATCCCGTGCAACCTCTGCGGCTCGCAGGAAAACCTGCAGCGCCAGGTGGTCAAGGAAATGCTCCAGGACTGGGACCGCAAGACCCCGGGCCGTACCGAATCGATTTTCCGCAGCCTGCAAAACGTGGTGCCATCGCAACTGGCCGACCGCAATCTGTTCGACTTCACCAGCCTGAAGATCGACGAAACCGCGGCTTCGCGTTTCGTCAATGTCGTCAATCTGTAAAACCCGATCCAGATGTGGGAGCGAGCCTGCTCGCGAAAGCGGTGTGTCATTCAGCCCCTGTGTTGACTGATCCAACCCCTTCGCGAGCAGGCTCGCTCCCACAGGGATCTGTTCGTTTCATTCAATAGGAGAGGGCATGCGCGATTACAAGTGGCTGCACGAATACTGTCTGAACCGTTTCGGTTCAGCGGCTGAACTGGAAGCCCATCTGCCCGTTCCCAAGACCCCCGCACAACTGCGCAAGATCCGCGACGACCGCTACCTCTCGACCATGGCCCTGCGGGTTTTTCGCGCCGGGCTCAAGCACAGCCTGGTCGATGCCAAGTGGCCGGCGTTCGAAGAAGTGTTCTTCAAGTTCGATCCGGAAAAAGTCGTGCTGATGAGCGCCGAACACCTGGAGCGGCTGATGCAGGACGCGCGGATCATCCGTCATCTCGGCAAGTTGAAAAGCGTGCCGCGCAATGCGCAGTTCATTCTCGATGTGGAAAAGGACAAGGGCAGCTTCGGCGCGCTGATCGCCGACTGGCCGGTGACCGATATCGTCGGCCTGTGGACCTACCTGAAAAAGCACGGCCACCAACTCGGCGGGCTGTCGGCGCCGCGCTTTTTGCGCATGGTCGGCAAGGACACGTTCGTACCCAGCTACGACGTAGTCGCAGCGTTGAATGCACAGAAGATCGTCGACAAAGTGCCGACCAGCCAGCGTGATCTGGCAACGGTGCAGAACGCGTTCAACCAATGGCACGAACAGAGTGGCGGACGGCCAATGAGCCAGATTTCGATGATGCTCGCCTATACCGTCAACCATTAAGACTGCGTCGCTGCATTCGCGAGCAGGCTCGCTCCCACAGGGAATGCATTCCAAATGTGGAGGCCTGCTCGCGAAAGCGCTTGGTCAGGCGACGCTGATCTCGCCTTCGCCCGCCAATTTGCGATTCAACTGATAGCGCCAGCGCACATACAACAGCGCCGAGCAGAACACCGCCAGGCTCGCGGCCATTTCCAGCAGGCCGAACAGCTGCCGGTTGGGGTCGTACGCCGCCAGTGCGCCCTTGATGAAATACAGGTTCACCACAAAACACATCCACGAATGGCCACGGGCGCTGCCCATGATCATCGCCGGGGCGAGCACCAGCCACGGGATCAGCTCGACCAGCAGAATCACCCAAGGCCGTGCGCCATGCAGGTCGGCGAACAGCAGATAATAAGCGGCCAGCAAGCCGGCGAGGGCGAAAAAGCTCAGCAGGCTGAGCACGCGCATCGCCTTGACCCGTGGCTCAAGCCACGCCACCGAGGGCAGGACTTTCGGCTTCTTCGCCATCAGCCCACCAGTTTCTGCGCGGTTTTCGCCAGACGCAGACCGAGTGCTCGACACAGTGCCACTTCGTGCTGATCGAGGCCATTCTTGCCGTCGGCACCGGCGTGATGGCTGGCGCCATAAGGTGTGCCGCCACCCTCGGTTTCGAGCAGGGCCGATTCGCTGTAGGGCAGGCCGGTGATCAACATGCCGTGATGCAACAACGGCAACATCATCGACAGCAGCGTGGTTTCCTGACCGCCGTGCAGGCTGGCGGTGGAGGTGAACACGCCGGCCGGTTTGCCGACCAGCGCGCCGGTCAGCCAGAGGTTGCTGGTGCCGTCGAGAAAGTACTTGAGCGGCGCGGCCATGTTGCCGAAACGAGTCGGACTGCCCAAGGCGAGGCCGGCGCAGTTCTTCAGATCATCGAGGCTGGCGTAGAGCGCGCCTTCAGCGGGAATCTCCGCCGCCACCGCTTCGCACTCGGTGGAAATCGCCGGCACTGTGCGCAGACGCGCTTCCATTCCGGCCTGCTCGATGCCACGGGCGATTTGCCGGGCCATCTCGTTGGTCGAACCGTTGCGGCTGTAATAGAGGACCAGAATGTACGGCGCGCTCATGGCAACAACTCCAGCACGTTTTCCGGCGGGCGACCGATGACGGCCTTGTCGCCGACTTCCAGAATCGGCCGCTCCATGAGTTTCGGGTGCGCGGCGATGGCGTCGATCAGCTGCTGCTCGCTGAGGCTGGCGTCGGCCAGGTTCAGGGTTTTGTATTGCTCTTCGCCGGTGCGCAGCAGCTGCCGCGCGCTGATCCCGAGTTTGCCGAGCAGGGCTTTGATCTGCGCGGCGCTGAGCGGGGTTTCCAGGTAGCGCACGACAGTCGGATGCACGCCGCGGGCTTCGAGCAGTTCCAGTGCGCCGCGGGATTTCGAGCAGCGCGGATTGTGATAAAGCGTCAGATCGGTCATGGCGGGTCGCTTCTGGCGTAAAGTGGCGGCTATTCTAACTGTGCAGCGCGCAATCCAGAACCGTCAGAGGCGATGGGTCGCAGGCGCTTTCGAATTTTCACAAGGAACACGACATGACACGGCGATTGGCAGCGGCATTGACGATTCTCGGGGCGTTGATGCTGGGGGGCTGCGGCAATGATTACGGCATCGACCAGAACGGCCAGAAGGTCGCGTCCGAACGTCTGGACAAACAATGGGTGGTGCTTAACTACTGGGCCGAGTGGTGTGGCCCGTGCCGCACGGAAATTCCCGAGCTGAATCATTTGGCTGATGAGCTCAAGAGCAGGAACGTCGGTGTGTTCGGGGTCAATTTCGACAATGTGCAGGGCGCAGAGCTGAAAGAGGCGAGCGAAAAACTCGGCATCAAGTTCACCGTGCTCGCGCAGGATCCGGCCGAGCTGTTCGACCTGCCGCGCAGTGAAGCGCTGCCCGTGACGTTCATCATCGATGACAAGGGCAAAGTGCGTGAACAGTTGCTGGGTGAGCAGACGGCGGCGGGAGTGATGGCGAAGCTGGAGGCTTTACAGTCCAGCAAATAAGTCGTCGACCCAAAGAAAAGATCGCAGCCTTCGTCAGCTCCTGCAGGGTGTAAGCGGTCCTTGCAGGAGCTGCCGAAGGCTGCGATCTTTTTTATGGTTGAAAGATCAACCCTCTTCCAGCCACCAGCGCAATGGCTTGCCCTGAGCCGGCCAGAAGCGCACCTGCTCGATCGGCGAAATGTCCCAGCGCTCGACTTTTTCCAGCGCCTGCAGGAATCGCTGTTCCTGTTCCATCAACGCCGGGGCGCAGAGCTTGCGGGTCTTGCCGATCTTGCCAAAGCTCAGCTTGTCGCCGTCCTGCGTGTACGGCGCGAACCAATGGTTGCAGCCGCCGTTGCCGTAGGCGCGGCCGTCATCGCCGAGGGTCACGGTCAGGTGGCTGTAATCCATCAGTGGCCGCTCGCCGATCCATTCCAGAATGTAGCTGCGGTTGTGCTGCAGTTGCACCGGCTCTGCGGCGCAACCAGCCAGGCCGACACCGAACAGTGCGGTCAGGGCGAACCGTTTCATCACGCAGGCTCCTGGCATTTCGGGCACAGGTGCTTGTCGCCGACGGCTTTCCAGCCCAGCTCGGCGATGCGCGCGGTGGCGGCGGGTTTCTCGGCGGTCTTGCCGAGTTTGGCATCCACGGCGAATTCGAAACTCAGCTCTTTCGCGCAGCTGTCGCAGTTGACCTGCCAGGTGTGAATGGCCAGTTCGCCGAACACCGGGCCTGTGGTCATCGCGGTCCATTGGCCCGGCGGATTGATCAGGTGGCGGACGGTATCGACGGTCAGGCGCATGGACAAATCCTTGCTGCCTTTGAGGGTGACCAAAAGCGCATCGCCGATGCGGATCGAGCCACCGTTGCCGGTCACCTGATAGCGGCCCGGGACGAGGGCGCGGCATTCGGTGAGGGTGTGTTGCGGGTTCATCAGGGTGTAGCGGAAATCGTGTTCGACCATGGGTCCTCCAAATATGCGCGACATGCTAGCACGGGCTCGATTGCAGAATGATGCACGCGTGCGACCTTCGATCCGGTTCAATTGAGAGCACAGTCATGGCAAACTGCCGGCCCCCGAATCTGAAGGAACGGAACATGGCGCTGATCGAATGTTATGAATGCAAGCGGAGCATCAGTTCCGAAGCGCTGGTGTGCATTCACTGCGGCGCCCCGATGGCCGAACACGCCGCCATGCAGGCGCAATCGACGGCGGCCTCGGTGCAAGCTTCGACGATTTCCTTCGGCAGCCTGCCACGCAACAACGCAGTGCCAGAGGCGGTTGCGCTGCCAGTGTCCGAGCCTTTACCCAAAGTGATGCCGGCAGCAGCAGGGCGCCGACGTCGTCAGCAGGCTGCGGAACAGGCACGCCAGGAACAACAACCGCTCAACGCCGATGGCAGCCGCCCGGTGGAGGGCTGGCTGAAAATCATGGTGTTTCTGTTACCGGCGTTTTTTGTCTGGTTCCTGCTGCGCAGCGGCCATTCGAGCAAGCAGCGCCTGCTCGGTTTCGGCTGGCTGGGCTTGCTGATCCTGGCGTCTTCGCTGTCCAAGTAAAACGGTTCAACCCTCGACCTGGTTCTGCGGCGCACCTGCCGCCCAGGTCGCGATGTTGTGCAGGGTGGTCGCGGCAATCGCGCCCAGCGCCTCGCGGGTCAGAAACGCCTGATGCGCGGTGATGATCACGTTGGGAAACGTCAGCAGACGCGCCAGCACATCGTCCTGCAACGGCAGGTCGGAGCGATCCTCGAAAAACAGCTGCGCCTCTTCCTCATAAACATCCAGCCCCAGATAACCGAGTTGGCCGTCCTTCAGCGCGTCGATCAGTGCCGGCGTGTCCACCAGCCCGCCACGCCCGGTGTTGATCAGCATCGCCCCGGCCTGCATGTGCGCCAGTGAGTCGCGATTGATCAGGTGCTTGCTCTGCTCGTTGAGCGGGCAATGCAGGCTTATGATCCGCGACTGCGCGAGCAACTCCGGCAGGCTCAGATAACGTGCGCCCAGCGCCAGCACTTCGGGATTGGGATACGGATCGTAGGCCAGCAATTCACAGCCGAAGCCGTGCATGATTTTCGCGAACGTTGCGCCGATCTGCCCGGTGCCGACGATGCCGACAGTCTTGCCGACCAGATCGAAACCGGTCAGGCCATGCAGACTGAAATCGCCTTCGCGGGTGCGGTTGTAGGCACGGTGCAAACGACGATTGAGGGCGAGGATCAGTGCCACCGCATGTTCGGCCACGGCGTGCGGCGAGTAGGCCGGCACACGCACGACGGCCAGGCCGAGGCGTTTCGCCGCCGGCAGGTCGACATGGTTGTAACCCGCCGAACGCAGGGCAATCAGCCGCGTGCCACCGGCAGCGAGGCGTTCCAGCACCGGCGCGCTGAGGTCGTCATTGATGAACGCGCAGACCACTTCGTGCTGCTCGGCCAACGCCGTCGTATCGAGGCTCAGTCGCGCCGCTTGAAAGTGCAGTTCGAGCCCGGCCGGGCAGTCGGCGGCGAGGAAGCTGTCGCGGTCGTAGGTCTGGCTGCTGAAAATGATCGTGCGCATGAATCCTCCTGGAGCATCGACGCGGGCCGCAATGACCCGCGACAACTGTAGCGCCTTGCGCGCGCCATGCCTTGCCGTGGATCAGGCGCTGATGCGTGCCTGCGCAGCGAGTCGATTGATCGAGCGCTCCAGTTCGTCCAGCGCGGCGGCGGCTTTCGGATCGTCCTGCTTGAGCAGGGTTTCGCTGCGCTGGCAGGCGGCGCGCAGTTGTGGCACGCCGCAATAACGGGTCGCGCCATGCAAGCGGTGCACGCGTTCGAGCAGGGCATTCTGGTCGTGACTGTCACGCGCGGCGCGAATCGCTTCGCGGTCGGCTTCCAGCGACGCCAGCAGCATGGCGAGCATGTCCGCCGCCAGATCCGCCTTGCCCGCCGCCAGGCGCAAACCTTCTTCATGATCGAGCACCGGCAGCTCCTGCTGATTTGCCGTGCTGTCGCCGCTGCGCTCCGATGCCTGATTGCGCAGGGCCAGTCCGGTCCACTTCAACACCACCTGCGCCAGTTGCCGCTCGCTGATCGGTTTGGTCAGGTAGTCATCCATGCCGCTTTGCAGCAGCGCACGTTTTTCGTTGGCCATGGCGTGGGCGGTGAGGGCGACGATCGGCAGCGGCGTGCAATGCCGCTCGCTTTCCCACTGGCGAATGGTTTCGGTGGTCTGGCGACCGTCCATGCCTGGCATCTGCACGTCCATCAACACCAGATCGAAAGATTCGGTTTGCACCGCTTTGACTGCCGCGTAACCGCTTTCCACTGCGAGTACGCGAGCGCCCATGTCTTCGAGCAGGGTTTGCACCAGCAGTAAATTCGCCGGGTTGTCGTCGACACACAGTACGCGCGGCGCACGACTCGACAGCGGTTCGCCCGGTTCGCTGCGGGTCTGGCGCGGATTGACCAGATCGGCCAAGGCCCGGCGCAGTTTGCGGGTACACGCCGGTTTGGCTTGAAGCTGGCTGTGCGGGTTGGGTACAGACAGGTGAAACAGCGTCTGTTCGGTGGTCGGGCACAGCACCAGCACTTTGCAGCCCAGATGTTCGAGGTCCCAGATGTGCTGGTTCAAGCGTTCCGGGAGCATGTCGTTGCTGGTGATGCCGATCACCGCCAGATCAATCGCCTGATCGGTCTGATGCGCGCCGGTAACGCCATTGCTCAGGCTTTCCAGGGTATTGAACGGGGTGACTTCGAGGCCGCAGTCTTCCAGTTGATGCTGCAAGGCCTGACGCGCCAGTTCGTGGTTCTCCAGCACCGCCACGCGGCGCCCGAGCAGCGGCGCGGCGGGCAGGTCTTCGGCGTCGTCGCGAGTCTTGGGCAGGCTCAGGCTGATCCAGAATTCCGAACCTTCGCCCGGCGTGCTGTCGACGCCGATCTCGCCGCCCATCTGTTCGATCAGACGCTTGGAAATCACCAGTCCCAGCCCGGTGCCGCCGGGTTGGCGCGACAGTGAATTGTCGGCCTGACTGAAGGCCTGGAACAGCGCGCGGACATCCTGACTCGACAGACCGATACCGGTGTCCTGAATGCTGATGCGCAGTTGCACGCTGTCTTCGTGTTCGTCTTCGAGCATCGCCCGGGCGACGATGGTGCCTTCGCGAGTGAACTTGATCGCGTTGCTGACAAGATTGGTGAGAATCTGCTTGAGGCGCAGCGGATCGCCGACCAGCGACAGCGGCGTATCGCGATAGACCAGGCTGACCAGCTCGAGCTGCTTGGCGTGCGCGGCCGGGGCGAGGATGGTCAGGGTGTCCTGCAACAGATCACGCAGGTTGAACGGAATGTGATCGAGCACCAGTTTGCCGGCCTCGATTTTCGAGAAGTCGAGAATTTCGTTGATGATTCCCAACAGGCTGTCGGCGGACTTTTCGATGGTGCCCAGATAGTCGAGCTGGCGCGGGGTCAGTTCGCTTTTCTGCAACAGGTGAGTGAAGCCGAGAATGCCGTTGAGCGGCGTGCGGATCTCGTGGCTCATGTTGGCGAGAAATTCGGATTTGATGCGGCTGGCTTCCAGCGCCTCTTTGCGCGCCAGGTCCAGTTCGATGTTCTGGATCTCGATGGTTTCCAGATTCTGCCGAACGTCCTCGGTGGCCTGATCGACGCTGTGCTGCAATTCTTCGCGAGCATTCTGCAGGGTGCCGGCCATGCGGTTGATGCCCGAGGCCAGTTCGTCCAGTTCCTGGCTGCCGAGGGGCGGCAAGCGGGTTTCCAGATGACCGTCCTTGAGCTGCGCGACCGCTTGTTTGATCTGGCTCAGCGGACGGTTGATGGTGCGGCCCATGCGCAATGCGAGGAGGGCGGCGCCGGCAAGTCCGGCGGCGATCAGCAGCAGGCTGGCGAACAGGCTGCGATAGCCGCGCAGCAACATGCCGTTGTGCGACAGCTCCAGCTCGACCCAGCCGAGCAGCCGTTCGGATTCTTCGGGAATGATTTCACCGGCGAGGTTGCGGTGCTTGCCGAACACCGGCATCAGGTAGCGCGTCGCGTCATTGCCGCTGCGTCGTTGCAGCAGCGCGCTGTCACCGCTCGGCGCCTGATTGAGCATGGTCGGGCCGGCGTGGGCCAATGGCGAGCGGTCCGCCGCGAGGAAAGTCACCGCGCGCACGTCGGGTTGTTCAAGGGATTGGGTAGCAATGCGTTCGAGCAGATCGGCGTCGCCGTGACCCATTGCCGGCGCCACCAGCGGCGCCAGTTGCTCGGCGATCATTTCGCCGCGCTGCATCAATTGGCTCTGCAGGTCGGTCTGCTGCGTCCAGGTGAAATAGCCACCCAGCACCAGCGCCATCAGGCTGGTCGGCAACAAGGTCAGCAACAGCACGCGACCTTTGATTCCCAGTTTCTTGAGCACGCCTATCTCCCGCATCCCGCTGATCTGTTGACACATGCGTGCATCCGGCACGCGACATGGGCGCAGTGTAGCGATTTGCAGGCGGGCAATCTTGCGGAAAATGCAGCGCCGCCCAGGCACTCGTTCGTCCGACAGGCCAAGCTTGTGTTGCCCGCTGTCGGACAATCTTGAATAATCCGCCAACTGAGAATTACTTGCAGATACTCATGACTCCTGTTTCCGTTGGCCCACGCATCCTTTCCATTGAAGACGATCCGATCCTAGGCGCGTATGTGCACGAGCATCTGGGCCGCAGCGGTTTTCAGGTGACCTGGTGCCAGAACGGCCAGGAAGGTCTGAACATCGCCCAGCGCCAGCCTTTCGACGTGGTGCTGATGGATATTCTGCTGCCGGGGCTCGATGGTCTGCAGTTGTTGACGCAATTGCGTCAGAGCCATTCGACGCCGGTGTTGCTAATGTCGGCGCTGGGTGCCGAGGCCGATCGCATCAGCGGTTTCCGCCTCGGCGCCGATGACTATTTGCCCAAGCCGTTCAGCATGGCCGAGTTGCATGTGCGCATCGAAGCGATCCTGCGCCGCGTGGCGCTGGATCGGCGCCCGCCTGCGGTTACCGCTGCGGTGGTCAGCGGCACCCTGCGTTTCGATGACGAACAGTGCGACGTGTTTTTCCGCGAGCAAGCGGCCGGCTTGACCCGCAGCGAATTCCGTCTGCTGGAAACACTGCACCGCAACAACGAGGAAGTGCTGAGCAAGGCCTTCCTTTATCAGCACGTCCTGCAACGCGGCTTTGCGGCGCACGACCGCAGCCTCGACATGCACATCAGCCAGATCCGCCGCAAACTCAAAGCCATCGGTTACACCGAGCGCGAAGTGCGCACGGTGTGGGGCAAGGGCTATGTCTTGAGCGGCGCCGATGAAACTGTCTGAGCTGCCGGGTCGGCATTCACTGTTCTGGAAACTGGCGTGCCTGCTGGTGGCGTTCTGTCTGCTGATGATCTGGCTGAGCTGGTCGTGGGGCCGCTACATGGAGGAGCGCAATCAGTTCCTCTCCAGTGACGCGCGCAGCACGCTCAGCCGTTATGCCGCGCAAGCCGAACAGGCGTGGCAGCGCGGCGGGCGCAATGGCGTCGATGACTGGTTGCAGAGCATGGAATTGCGCGAGGCCAGTTGGGTCGGCGTGATCGGCGCTGATTTGCAGTCGCTGAGCAGCGAACCCTTGAAGGCGGCGGAGGTGCAGCACCTGACCTTCCTGCGCGGCCTCGACTGGCCGATCCACAAGAAGGGCCGGCCGTGGCTGCGGGTACCGTTCCCGCAGGATCCGGCCGCCGGCATCCTCGTCATCGAGCTGCCTGAACGTTTTGTGCCAGGCAAGTACCGGGTGTTCTGGCGGGTGATCACTAACGGCGTGATTCCCGGGCTGTTCACCCTGTTGCTGTGCGTCGGCCTGTATCGCCTGTTGGTCGTGCCGCTGAACAACCTGCGCGAACAGGCCAACGCCTGGCGCGCCGATCAATTGAATGTGCGCCTGTCGAGCGGCATTACCCAGCGCCCGGATGAACTCGGTGAGCTGGCGCGGGCCTTTGATTCCATGTCCGAGCGCCTGCAAACTACGGTCGCCTTGCAGCAGCAGCTATTGCGCGACTTGTCCCACGAACTGCGCACGCCGCTGAGCCGCCTGCGCGTGGCCAGCGAAAGCGAACAGGGCTTGCCGCAACTGCGCGAACGCATCGGCCGCGAAGTCGATGGCATGCAACGTTTGGTCGAAGACACCCTGCAACTGGCCTGGCTCGACACCGACCGCTCGCCGCTGCCGGATGAAGCGATCCAGATTCAGGCGCTGTGGGAAATGCTCACCGACAACGCCTGTTATGAAAGCGGCTGGCCGAGTCTGCAACTGCAATGCTCGGTCGAAGCATCGTGCTGGGTGCGCGGCAATCTCAACACCCTCGCTCAAGCGCTGGAGAACATTTTGCGCAACGCCATTCGTCACTCGCCCGAGGGCGGGATTGTGCGGCTCGATGGCCGGCGCGATGGCGAGTATTGGCATTTGTGGCTGGAGGATCAGGGCGGCGGCGTGGCTGACGAAGATCTGCAGCGGATCTTTTCGCCGTTCATTCGATTGGACGGATCGAGACCCGGGGACGGTGGCTTTGGCCTGGGCTTGAGCATTGCGCGCAACGCGGTGCAGCGCCAGGGCGGGTTGCTCTGGGCGGAAAATACCGGGGCGGGGCTGCGGTTGAATTTGCGCTTGGTGGCGGATGATGGTGTTGCCCATGCGGACGCCTTCGCGAGCAGGCTCGCTCCCACAATGGAGCTCGGTTCGCCGCAGGCTGTGTGATCTACCGTTAATAGTGTCATCACTGCTGACACTAAATCCTGTGGGAGCGAGCCTGCTCGCGAATTCCAAGCATCACCACGAGAACTGAGTGTTGCGCAAATAAAAGTCGCACCACTGGCGCGACTTTTATTTGCTTATTCCCATAAACCATAAGCACCGCACTTTGCGTGATATGGCCTGCGCGGGTTTGCCGGTATGATAGGCGCCCCCGCACGTCTGGATTGCGAATACGCCATGACCCTGCAGTACCCAACCATCGCCGATTGCGTCGGCAACACGCCGCTGGTGCGTTTGCAGCGCCTGCCCGGCGCCACCAGCAACACCCTTTTGCTCAAGCTCGAAGGGAACAACCCGGCGGGTTCGGTCAAGGACCGCCCGGCGTTGTCGATGATCACTCGCGCCGAGTTGCGCGGGCAGATCAATCCCGGCGATACGCTGATCGAGGCGACCTCCGGCAACACCGGTATCGCTCTAGCGATGGCCGCTGCGATCAAGGGTTACAAGATGATCCTGATCATGCCGGACAACTCCAGCGCCGAGCGTAAAGCGGCGATGACCGCGTATGGCGCCGAGCTGATCCTGGTGACTCAGGAAGAGGGCATGGAAGGCGCCCGCGATCTGGCCCAGCGTATGGAAGCCGAAGGCCGTGGCAAGGTGCTCGACCAGTTCGCCAATGGCGACAACCCGGAAGCGCACTACACCACCACCGGTCCGGAAATCTGGCGTCAGACCCAGGGCAGCATCACCCATTTCGTCAGTTCGATGGGCACCACCGGCACCATCATGGGCGTTTCGCGCTACCTCAAAGAGCAGAGCGACAGCGTACAGATCGTCGGCCTGCAACCGATGGAAGGCTCGGCCATTCCCGGCATCCGCCGCTGGCCGCAGGAATACCTGCCGAAGATCTATCAGGCTGACCGCGTCGACCGCATCGTCGACATGGCGCAAAGCGAAGCCGAAGACGTTACCCGGCGCCTTGCCCGCGAAGAAGGCATCTTCTGCGGCGTGTCCTCTGGCGGTGCGGTGGCAGCGATGCTGCGCTTGTCCAGAGAAGTTGAAAACGCGGTGATCGTCGCGATCATCTGCGACCGTGGCGACCGTTACCTGTCGACCGGCATTTTCGACGCGCCGAACTGATGGCCAAACACGAGAGAGGCCTGCGCTTCCAGCCTGCCGGCGGGAGCAAGGCGCCACAGATCCCGACCGGCAAGAAGCAGCGCTTGAACATCGAGCGCCTGGCCAATGACGGTCGCGGTATCGCGTTTTTCGAAGGCAAAACCTGGTTCGTCCTCGGCGCCCTTGCCGGTGAAGAGGTCGAAGCACGGGTGCTCGGCGCCCACGGCAAAGTGGTCGAAGCGCGCACCGAACGCGTGTTCACTGCCAGCCAATTGCGTCGTCCGGCAGCATGCCCGCACTTTGGCCGCTGTGGCGGTTGCAGCGTCCAGCACTTGCCCCACGCTGAACAACTCGCCCTGAAACAGCGCATGCTCGCCGAGCAATTGTCGCGCGTTGCCGGTGTCGAACCCGAAGAGTGGGCAGCGCCGCTGACCGGCCCGGAATTCGGTTACCGTCGGCGCGCGCGGATCGCCGTGCGCTGGGACATGAAGGCAAAAAAACTCGAAGTGGGTTTCCGCGCTGCCGGCAGTCAGGACATCGTCGCGATCAGCGAATGCCCGGTGCTGGTACAGCCCTTGCAGCCGATCATGACCCGCTTGCCGGAGATGCTGCGGCGCCTGAGCAAACCGCAGGCGCTGGGCCATGTCGAGCTGTTCAGCGGCTCATCACTGGCGGTATTGCTGCGGCACATGGCGCCGTTGTCCGAAGCGGATCTGAGCATCCTCAAGGATTTCTGCCAGTTCCACGAGGCGCAGTTGTGGCTGCATGGCGAGGGTGAACCGCAACCGGTCGAGGCCGGTCAGAGCCTCGGTTACCGCCTGGAACAGTGGGATCTCGAGCTGGCTTATCGGCCGGGAGATTTCGTTCAGGTCAACGCCGGGGTCAACGAAGCGATGATCGCGCAGGCACTGGACTGGCTGAAACCGACGGCTGACGAACGCGTGCTTGACCTGTTTTGTGGGTTGGGAAATTTTGCGCTGCCGCTGGCCAAAAGCGTCCGTGAAGTGGTGGCGGTGGAGGGCGTGCAGACCATGGTCGAGCGGGCCGCTGCCAACGCCGTCGGTAACAATTTGCATAACACAAAGTTTTTTCAAGCCGATTTATCCCAGCCTTTGAGCGATGCCCAGTGGATCGGAAACGGCTTTTCTGCGGTACTCTTGGACCCACCGCGTGACGGTGCTTTCGAGGTGGTGCGCAAGCTCGCGACCCTGGGTGCCACACGGTTGGTATACGTGTCGTGCAACCCGGCCACGCTGGCGCGCGACACGCAGGAATTGATCAAGCAGGGCTACCGGTTAAAACGTGCCGGGATTCTCGATATGTTTCCTCAGACGGCACATGTCGAGGCCATGGCGTTATTTGAAGCGAGCCAGGACGGCTCGTCTGAATCCGTCTGATCTGTCCGCGCAGCGCTCGCCTGAGCCCCGCGAGCGCGAACGGACACTGAGGATCAGCGATTTGACGCATTGAATCTGCGTCGTAGGGAAGGTAAAGCAGCATGGTACAGGTGAGAGCACACCAGCCGATCAACACCGACGGCAGTATCAATCTCGAGGCCTGGCTCGATCACGCGGTCAGTGTCGATCTGGCACTGGATCGCGAGGCCTTGAAAGAAGCCTGCGAGTTCGCTCGCGAGGCCGAACAGCAGTCCAATGCGAAGAAGAACCTGTGGGCCGAAGGTTCCGGCAGTTTCAGTACTGGCCTTGAGATCGCCGAGATTCTCGCCGACCTCAAGCTCGATCAGGACTCGCTGGTCGCCGCCGTGTTGTATCGCGGCGTGCGCGAAGGCCAGATCGAGCTGGCCGCAGTCGGCCAGCGCTTCGGTCCGGTAGTGGCCAAGCTGATCGACGGCGTGCAGCGCATGGCGGCCATCAGCGCCAGCCTCAGCCCACGGCAGTCGATGGTCATGGGCACGCAAGGGCAGGTCGAGAACCTGCGCAAGATGCTCGTGGCCATGGTCGATGATGTACGCGTTGCACTGATCAAACTGGCCGAACGCACCTGCGCCATTCGTGCGGTGAAAACCGCCGACGATGAAAAGCGCAACCGCGTTGCTCGCGAAGTCTTCGACATCTATGCACCGCTGGCGCATCGCCTCGGCATCGGTCACATCAAATGGGAGCTGGAGGACTTGTCCTTCCGCTATCTCGAACCCGATCAATACAAGCAGATCGCCAAGTTGCTCCACGAGCGGCGGCTGGACCGCGAGCGCTTCATCAGCGACGTGATGACCCAGCTAAAGGACGAACTGCAGGCCACCGGCGTCGACGCCGACATCAGCGGCCGGGCCAAACACATCTATTCGATCTGGCGCAAAATGCAGCGCAAGGGTCTGGAGTTCAGCCAGATCTACGACGTTCGCGCGGTGCGCGTGCTGGTGCCGGAAATGCGCGACTGCTACACCGCGCTGGGTATCGTCCACACCCTGTGGCGGCACATCCCGAAAGAATTCGACGACTACATCGCCAACCCGAAAGAGAACGGCTACCGCTCGCTGCACACGGCGGTGATCGGCCCGGAAGGCAAGGTCCTCGAGGTGCAGATCCGCACCCATTCGATGCACGAAGAGGCCGAACTCGGCGTTTGCGCGCACTGGCGCTACAAGGGCACCGACGTCAAATCCGGCTCGAACCATTACGAAGAGAAAATCTCCTGGCTGCGTCAGGTCCTCGAATGGCACGAAGAGCTCGGTGATATCGGCGGTCTGGCCGAGCAACTGCGCGTCGACATCGAGCCCGATCGGGTTTACATCTTCACTCCCGACGGTCACGCCATCGACTTGCCGAAAGGCGCGACGCCGCTGGATTTCGCCTATCGGGTGCACACCGAAATCGGCCACAACTGCCGGGGCGCGAAGATCAACGGGCGTATCGTGCCGCTGAACTACAGCCTGCAAACCGGCGAGCAGGTCGAGATCATCACCAGCAAGCACGGCACGCCGAGCCGCGACTGGCTGAACCCGAACCTCGGTTACGTCACCACCTCGCGGGCGCGGGCGAAGATCGTCCACTGGTTCAAGTTGCAGGCTCGCGATCAGAACGTTGCGGCTGGTAAAACCCTGATCGAGCGCGAACTCAATCGCCTCGGCCTGCCGGCGGTGGATTTCGACAAGCTGGCCGAAAAGGCCAACATGAAAACCGCCGAAGACATGTTCGCCGCCCTCGGTGCCGGCGACCTGCGTCAGGCGCATCTGGTCAACCTAGCGCAGCAACTGGTCGAACCGGAGCGCGGCAACGAACAGCTGGAACTGATCCCGCGCAAGGCCACCGGTTACAAACCAGGCAAGCGCGGCGATATCCAGATCCAGGGCGTCGGCAACCTGATGACGCAAATGGCTGGCTGCTGCCAGCCACTGCCGGGCGATGCGATTGTCGGTTACATCACCCAGGGCCGCGGTGTGAGCATTCACCGCCAGGACTGCGCCTCGGTGCTGCAACTGGGCGGGCGCGAGCCGGAGCGGATCATTCAGGTCAGCTGGGGCCCGGTGCCGGTGCTCACCTATCCGGTGGACATCATCATCCGCGCCTACGACCGTTCCGGGCTGCTGCGTGACGTCTCGCAGGTGCTGCTCAACGAGCGCATCAACGTGCTGGCGGTCAACACCCGCTCGAACAAGGAAGACAACACTGCGCTGATGTCGCTGACCATCGAGATCCCCGGTCTGGATGCGCTCGGGCGGCTGTTGGGGCGGATTTCGCAATTGCCGAACATCATCGAAACGCGGCGTAACCGTACCCCGTGATGCCATTGATTGTTCCCTGTGGGAGCGAGCCTGCTCGCGAAGAGGGCGTGTCAGTCGACATCTTTGTTGCAGACACAGCGCTTTCGCGAGCAGGCTCGCTCCCACAATGGTTTTGTGGTGAGACAGAAAAATGATCTACAGCCTCGAAGACCTGCTCCACCTGATGTCCCGCCTGCGTGATCCGCAGTTCGGCTGTCCGTGGGACATCAAGCAGACCTACGCGACCATCGTCCCGCACACGCTCGAAGAAGCCTACGAAGTGGCCGATGCCATCGAGCGCGGCGATCTTGACCATTTGCAGGGCGAGTTGGGCGATCTGTTGTTTCAGGTGGTGTATTACAGCCAGTTGGCCAAGGAAGAAGGGCGATTCGAATTCGCCGGGGTGATCGACAGCATCACGCGCAAACTGATCCGTCGTCATCCCCATGTGTTCCCGACGGGCGATCTGTACGCGCCGCTCAACGTACCGCGCTTGAGCGAAGAGCAGGTCAAGCAGCGCTGGGAAGAGATCAAGGCCGAAGAGCGCGCCGAGAAAGCGTCGGCACCCGAGCAGCTGTCCTTGCTCGACGACGTGCCGGCCACGTTGCCGGCACTGTCGCGCTCAGCCAAGTTGCAGAAGCGCGCCGGGCAGGTCGGTTTCGACTGGCCGGATGCTTTGCCGGTGCTCGACAAGGTGCGCGAAGAGCTTGATGAAGTGCTCGAAGCCATGTCGGAAAATGATCCTGTGGCGGTGGCCGATGAGATCGGCGACTTGCTGTTTTCCGTGGTCAATCTGGCCCGGCATCTGAAGGTCGATCCGGAAACCGCCTTGCGCGGCGCCAACGGCAAGTTTGAAAGACGTTTCCGTTTTATCGAACAGGCATTGCGCGACACCCACCGTCCCATGGAAGATTGCACCCTCGAAGAGTTGGACGCCCTGTGGGGCGAAGCCAAACGCCAGGAAAAGAATGAGCCCAGCTGCGGCTGAGCCGTTGCCCAAGTGAGTAAGCATTGATGAGCCTTTCCCTTCGCGACCAGTTGCTCAAAGCAGGCCTGGTCAACCAAAAGCAGGCCAAGCAGGTCAGCAAAGACAAGCAGAAGCAACAGCGTCTGGCCCACAAAGGCCAGGCCGAGCTGGACGATTCGCAGCAGCGCGCCGCCCAGGAAGCCATGGCCGAGAAGGTCAAGCGCGACCAGGAGCTGAACCGTCAGCAGCAGGAGAAGGCCGAGGCCAAGGCCCGTGCTGCACAGGTCAAGCAGTTGATCGAAGTCTCGCGTCTGCCCAAGCTGACCACCGAGGACTACTACAACTTCGTCGACGACAAGAAGGTCAAGCGCATCTCGGTCAACACGCTGATGCGCAACAAGCTCAGCAGCGGTTCGCTGGCGATCGTGCACCACAACGGCGGCTATGAAGTGATCCCCCGTGAAGCGGCACTGAAGATCCAGGAGCGCGATCCGCAGCGCATCGTCCAGCTCAACGTGCAGACCGAAGAGGTCAACGCCGAGGACGATCCGTACGCGGCCTATCAGATCCCTGACGATCTGATGTGGTAAATCCACGGCTGTAACAACGACGAACCCCGCTCATGGCGGGGTTTGTCGTTTTCAATGCTGTGGTTGCCTCAGGCGGACTTCAGTTCTCGTTGCTGTTCCTGCACTTCCAGTTCGGCCTTGTAGTTATGGGCATCTATTTCGTTGTGGAACATGCCAACCAGCAAATCCTGTTGATGCACATCCCAGATACGGATGCCGGCGGCCAGGCCTTCGTGGGACATGTGTGAATCGTCGCGTTCAGTTACTTTTACAGTCATCTGCTAGCTCCAGATCTCAAGTTACTGCACCAAGGCGTGTGCAGGACTCTGTTATAGATTTTGTTAGGCTGCTAAGTAAACCGTCGATTGGCGCAAGGTGTTGTTGCGAATTTCGCAACAAAGCTGCAGGCCGCGTAAACCGCGACATTCGGTCGCAGGGCCGTAAGTTTCATGACATAAGTTTCATCTCCTGACACCCCGCAAACCCACTGTGGGAGCGAGCCGGCTCGCGAATTTGGTGGGTCAGACGACGATAGGGTGACTGGAATATCGCCTTCGCGAGCAGGCTCGCTCCCACAGAGTTTTGCGGTGAACCTGCTATTTTCTGCAGACGCAAAAAAAACGCCCCGAACCAGTCGGGGCGTTTTCATGTGTGGCTCAGCAGCGGGGAATTACTTGCCTTCCCAGCGCTTCAGTACCAGCGTGGCGTTGGTGCCGCCGAAGCCGAAGCTGTTGCTCATCACGGTATTGATGGTGGCGTTCTCGCGGGTCTTGGTCAGCACCGGCAGATCGGCCACTTCCGGGTCGAGCTCGTCGATGTTGGCAGAGCCGGCAATGAAGTTGCCTTCCATCATCAGCATGCAGTAGATCGCTTCGTGCACGCCGGCGGCGCCCAGGGAGTGACCGGACAGGCTCTTGGTCGAGCTGATCGCTGGAGCCTTGTCGCCGAACACTTCACGCACACCTTTCATTTCCGCGACGTCGCCGACCGGAGTCGAAGTGCCGTGGGTGTTCAGGTAGTCGATCGGGGTGTCGACAGTGGACAGCGCCTGCTGCATGCAGCGGATCGCGCCTTCGCCGCTCGGGGCAACCATGTCGTAGCCGTCGGAGGTCGCGCCGTAGCCAACGATCTCGGCGTAGATCTTCGCGCCACGGGCCAGAGCGTGTTCCAGCTCTTCGACGACAACCATGCCGCCGCCGCCAGCGATGACGAAACCGTCACGGTCCTTGTCGTACGCGCGGGAAGCTTGTTCCGGGGTATCGTTGCGCTTGCTGGACAGAGCACCCATCGCGTCGAACAGGAACGACTGGCTCCAGTGCTCTTCTTCACCGCCACCGGCGAAGACGATGTCCTGCTTGCCCATCTGGATCTGTTCCATGGCGGTACCGATGCAGTGAGCACTGGTGGCGCAGGCAGAAGCGATGGAGTAGTTCAGGCCCTTGATCTTGAACGGTGTGGCCAGGCAAGCGGAAACGGTGCTGCTCATGGTCCGCGTGACGCGGTATGGGCCGACGCGCTTCACGCCTTTCTCGCGCAGAATGTCCAGCGCTTCCATCTGGTTCAGCGTGGAAGCACCGCCGGAGCCGGCGATCAGGCCGGTACGCGGGTTGGACACTTGCTCTTCGGTCAGGCCGGAATCAGTGATGGCGTCTTTCATGGCCAGGTAGGCGTAAGCCGCTGCATGACCGACGAAGCGATAGATCTTGCGATCGATCAGCTCTTCAAGGTTGAGGTCGATGGAGCCGGAAACCTGGCTACGCAGACCCATTTCAGCATATTCCGGGTTGAACCGGATGCCAGGGCGGCTTGCACGCAGGTTAGCGGAGACGGTCTCTTTGTCATTGCCCAGGCACGAAACGATGCCCAGACCAGTGATAACGACGCGGCGCATGCGAATAACCCTTAGAAGTTGTCAGTGGAGGTGAACACGCCGACGCGCAGGCCTTCGGCGGTGTAGATTTCGCGTCCGTCGACACTGACCGAACCATCGGCGATGGCCATGTTCAGCTTGCCCTTGAGGACGCGTTTGATATGAATGTTGTAAGTGACTTTCTTGGCGGTCGGCAGCACCTGACCGAAGAATTTCACCTCGCCCGAACCCAGCGCACGGCCGCGGCCCGGCAGGCCTTGCCAGCCCAGGAAGAAACCGACCAGTTGCCACATGGCATCTAGACCCAGGCAGCCCGGCATCACCGGATCGCCTTCGAAATGGCAGGCGAAGAACCACAGGTCAGGGTTGATATCCAGCTCGGCGACCAATTCACCTTTGCCGTACTTGCCGCCTTCTTCGCTGATATGGGTAATGCGATCCACCATCAGCATGTTCGGGGCGGGCAGTTGCGCGTTACCTGGGCCGAACAGCTCACCGCGACTGCAGCGCAGCAGGTCTTCCCGAGTAAAGGCGTTTTGTTTGGTCATGCGAGCTCCTCAATAATCCCATGCGGCAGGTGGGGCAGATCTTCCCGACCGTTCAAGGCGTTCATGCCTCGAACCGGCAGCCTACTCATAGACTATTGCGTTGTGGTGAAAGTCACAGCACCAAGGACATGAATGTACACTTGTGCACTGAAATTTTTAATCAAGCCCCTTTTAGGGCTCGTTCGGGTGCCTAAGACTGCCGCACTTTCGCTTTTCACGCCAGTCGCAGATGGTCGAAAGGCCCACACTACGACACCCATCGCTGCAAAATCTGCTGCAGGTCATTGCGTTTGAACGGCTTGGCCAGGTAATCGTTCATACCCGCCGCCAGACAGGTTTCGCGGTCGCCCTGCAAGGCGTTGGCGGTCAGCGCGATAATCGGCACATCGCGGCGGCCGGGCAGGTCGCGGATCTGCCGCGTGGCCTCGTAGCCGTCGATGATCGGCAGCCGGCAGTCCATCAGAATCACTTCGAACTCGCCGCCCTCGGCGCTGCGCACCGCTTGCGCGCCATCGGTCGCCACGCTGACGGCAAACCCGAGGCTGCGCAACATCGCTTCGATCACGGTCTGGTTGACCGGGTTGTCTTCGACCAGCAACACATGGCGTCCTTCGCCCTGACCACTGCCGTTCGGGGCGCGCGGCGCGGCCAGCGTTGGCAGCGCTTGTTTATACAGTGCCAGCGGGATTTCCAGGGTGAATACCGAGCCACGACCTTCTTCGCTCTGCGCGCGCAAGGTGCCGCCCATGCGTTCGGCCAGGGTCCGCGCGATCGGCAGACCAAGACCGGTACCACCGTAACGGCGAGAGATCGAGCTGTCGGCTTGCTGGAAGGCGTTGAACATCAGCTCCAGACTCTCCGAGGAGATGCCGATGCCACTGTCGCGTACCGAACAGGTGAACCACAGCAGTTCATGATCCAGCGATTGCCATTGCGCCTCGATGCTGACCCGGCCCTGCTCAGTGAATTTCAAGGCATTGCCGACCAGATTGACCAGAATCTGCCGGATCCGCGTCGGATCGCCCTGAACCTGCAAACCACGCATGTCATCGGGAATGCGCAGATTAAGTGCCAGGCCGCGCTGCACCGCGCTGTGCTGGAACGACTGCGCGCAGGCGCCGATCAACTCGGCGAGGTTGAACGGGATGTGCTCAAGCTCCAGCTCCGAACGCTCGATTCGCGAGAAGTCGAGAATGTCGTTGATGACCTTGAGCAAATGCTCGGTCGACTCCGAAGCAAGAGCGGCATATTCGGTCTGCTCGCCGGTCATCTCGGTGGTTTCGAGCAACTGCAACATGCCCAGCACGCCGTTCATGGGCGTGCGCAATTCATGGCTCATCATTGCCAGAAAGTCGGATTTGGCGTTGTTGGCCTTTTCCGCTTCTTCGCGGGTCTGGATCAATTGCGCCATCGCCTGCTGCTGTTCGCGGCTGGCCTGCTCCAGCGCTTGGGCAAGGTTGTTGATATGTTGTGACAGCGCGCCCAACTCGGTGTCATCGACAATCGGCAGCGGGGTTTTGTAGTCGCCTTCCTGAATCGCCTTGACCGCATCGCCGATGTCACGGATCGGCTGCGACAGACTGCCGGCCAGGCGCCGCGCCACGACAAAGGTGAAGAGCAGTGCGAACAGCGCGAGAATCCCGGCCTTGAACAGGATCTCCTGCTGGCGCTGACTGAAAGCGTCATTGGACAGTCCGACGATCACTCGCCCCAGATAATCCTCGCCGGTGGCGCTGTTGCTGACCTTGCCGTCCTGGAAAAAATCATTGTGCAAGGCGATCCGCTGCAAACGCACCGGTGCCTGAAAGACTTCGACCTGATGCGGGCGGCTGTGGCTATCGGCCGGTTGTTCGACGTACACCAGAATCCGGTTGGCGCTGTCCTGCACTTCGAGGAAACGCACATTGGGCGTGGCCAGTGTCGCCTTGAGCAGGCTTTCCAGCACTTCGTTGTTGCCGGAGATCACCCCGTATTCCGTGGCCGGGGCGAGCTGGTTGGCGATCAACTGGCCGGTGTGGTTCAGCTCCTGACGCAAATCCTGGATACGCACGAAGGTGAAGAAACTGATCAACAGCAATGTCAGCAACAGCGCCGGCCCGAGGCTGATCAGCTGCGTGCGGGTGTTGATGTCCCAACGGCGACGAAAACTCATGGGCGGCGCTCTCCTTCGGCCAAGGCATTGGCGACAGATGCTTCATTCAGCGGTTCGATGCCTAAGGAACGAGCCACCTGCGCATTACTTGAGACTTTGAAACGAGCGGGGTAAAGCGTTCGCGGCCATGCGCTGGTCGGCTGATCAAGCAGATGGTCGAGAATCGCCAGCCAGTCACTCTGGTCGCTGTAGGTGCTCGCGAGGCTGCCCGCGCGAACGAACGCAATGTTGGGGCCGATCAGTGCGACCTGCCGCGAGTAGCTGCTGAGCAAGAGATTTTTCGCCGTCTGCGAGTTGTACAGATCGGGGTCGTCGAGGCCGAGCAATACGTCACTGTTTTTCAGCACCGCTTGCAGTGGACGGCTGTCGTGAATGTTGTCCCAGCGCTGGCTGACGATCTGCAGATTCAATGGCCGCGCAGCCACACGCAATTCGTCGAGGAGGAACTCGCCGTGCTCATCGAACAGCACGCCGACGCGCCGGGCCTGCGGCAAGATCCGCCGGATCAGTTGCAATTGCCGGCTCAGCGGCGGGTCGCTCCAGAGCAGACTCAGGCGCGCCGGTTGGGCATCGGCGAAACGCTGGCGCGCCTGCAAGCGGCTGATGCGCAACACCAGCGTCGACGGACCTTGCGAGTCTTGCAGGCGCCAGTCGAGGCTGGGCAGATCGAGCAGGATCAAGCGCAGACTGGCCGGCAGTTTGCCCGGTGCCGGCAGGCTGGCCAGCGGCTGGAATCGCACATTGTCGGTCGGGCGCAGTTCACTCAGTGCCTGGACGAAGGCCTGCACGCCGGGGCTTTCCTCGGCGCCGGTCAACAGAATATCCGCCGCCTGCACCGCGACGCCGTGCAGCCACGCGGTCATGAACAGGCAGAGCCCGGCCAGCCAGTGGCCAAGGGTTGGCGTCTTCCGTGACGGGCCGTTGCGCATCCTAGAACTCCAGCTCGGCGCTGAAATACATCACCTGGCGTTCATCGTAATTATTGTCGACGAAGGTGTTCGGCTGATGGTCGAGGCGCTGTTGCAGCACACCGGCCAATTGCAGCTGAGCTTTGCCAATGGCGATGCGTTTGGCGATGCGCGTGTCGATGCGCTCGAAGCGATAGCCGTTGAGCGCGTTGTCGCCGTAATAGAAGAGGGCGCTGTTCCAGCCATGCCCCCAGTTGCGCAGCCAACCGGCGGAACCGCTGTGGCGCGAAGTGAACTGCTGGTCCAGCGGATTGCTCGCCTCGGCATCGACGAAGGCATAAGTGAAGCGCAAGCGGTCAGCGCTGCTCACGCGCCAGTCGAGTTGCGTTTCGCTGCCGCGAAAGCGCGAGCTGTTGGCGTTGCTGGCGATGTATTGGTTATTGCGCAAAGGCTCGCTGATCATGCCGGTGATTTCGTCGTAGAACAGCTTCACGTCCACCGCCAGACCGAGTTCGGCGAAATAACCGTTGTACCCCAATTCCCGCGAGCGCATGTGCTCCTGATCGAGATCGCCGGGGCCACGGGTCTTGACGAAATAACGCGCCGACGACTGGCCGTAGGCCGAGGGCCGCAGGTTGCTGACCTGATAGCTCCAGTTGACGTTGTTCTCGAACATGTCCGGCGAGCGGATCGCCTCCGAGTACACCGCGCGCAGGCCATGACGCGGGTTGATCAGGTAGTTGACCGCGAAGCGCGGGGTCAGCGAACTGCCGATCAGTTGCGTGTCTTCGAACATCGCACCGCCCTGCACCAGCCAGTGCTCGGTAGCGCGCCATTCCAGTTGGCCGAAGGCGCGCCAGGTGGTGTCGTCGAGGGTGCCGTTGAAATAGGTCTCGGAATCGGCGCGGTCGTAGCGGTAGTTGAGGCCGCTGACCAGACGCAGGCTGTCGGACAGACTGAGGGTGTCCTGCAGTTCGAGGTCGTAGCGCGATTCGCGGGCGCTCTGGTCGATGTCGCCGCACAGGGTCTGGCTGGCGCCGTTGCGCCACTGTTCGAGCACTTGATTGGCCAGCGCCATTTCCTGCGGCGTGCCGGGCGCCGCGCCGGGGCCGGTGAACTGGGTGATGTTGCGCGCCAGCCGTTCGGTGTAATTCGGGTTGAGCTGCCACAGCTGCGCCAGCTCGGGGCTGAACGACACCTCGGCATCGCAGGCGCGCCAGACCTGCTGGCGATCCCAGTGCTGCGCCGAACCTTGCACATAAAGGCTGTGTTCGGGGTTGATATCGAGGTTCCAGCGCACCGAGCCGGCGTAATCCTTGGCCACTACGTCGGAATTGTTCCCGGCGTCGGTAATCCCCGAGAACACCGGGCGGTAGGTATAAGGCCGCTGATTGCTGCCGTCCTTGGCGTTGAGCTGCCAGTCGAGGCTTTGCCCTTCATTGAGGTCGTGGCTGACCGCCAGGCTCAGACGATTCAAGCGTCGACTGTCGCGATAATCGGCGCCGTTGCGGTCGCTGTCGAAACCGTCGTCTTCCTGGCCGGATAGCGACAGGCGCAGATCACCGCCATCCCAACCGGTGCCTTGACTGGCATAAAAGTCGTTGATGCCACGCTGACCACGGGTGATTTTCAGGCGCGTGCCGTGGCTGTCGGCCGGGTGGCGGGTGATGATGTTGATCACCGCCATCAGCGCGTTGGCGCCGTAGCTGACTGTGTTCGGGCCGCGAAACACCTCGATCCGGTCGATGTCTTCCATCGCTACCGGAATATCGCTCCAGTCCACCGTCGCCAGGCCGGCGCGATACACCGAGCGGCCATCGATCAACACCTGCATGCGCCGTGCTTCGCTGGCGTTGGTACCGTGGTAATTCACCGCCGGTTGATTGCCGTTGATGCTGCCGACCATCATCCCGGGTACCAGTCGCAGCAATTCGCTGATGTCCCGGGCACCGCTGGCGCTGATCAATTCGCTGTCGAGAACGGTCATGCTTCCCGGCACTTCCGCCGGCGTCTGCTTCAGGCGCGTGGCCGTGAGCACCGGCGGCAGCGTCTGGCTGTCGACGAACAGGTCGTCCGCCAGCACCAGCGGGCTGAACAGCAGCGCCAGTAGCACGGGCGAGCGCGGGGGAGGAGGGCCAGAAAACACGACACAGCCTGCAGAGAAAAGAATTGGCGCGCATGTTAACCGAGGGCAGCGACTTTTCCAGTGACGTTACAGGCATTTTCCTAGGTTTTATTGGTATTCTTCCTACAAATGTCGGTAATTGTTGCTGGGGCTGGCCGCCACCGGGGCGCCCCGTATAATGCCCGGCATCGCCACTGGTATGGAATAACGGATTGCATATGACTGAACAGCGCCCGATTGCGGTCCTGGGAGGCGGAAGTTTTGGTACCGCCGTGGCCAATCTGCTGGCCGAGAACGGCCATCAAGTCCTTCAGTGGATGCGGGACCCAGAGCAGGCCGAGGCCATCCGGGTCAATCGCGAAAACCCGCGTTACCTCAAAGGCATCAAGATTCTGCCGGGCGTGACCGCCGTCACCGACCTGCAAGCCACCCTCGACGCCTGCGATCTGTGCTTCGTCGCGCTGCCATCCAGCGCCTTGCGCACGGTACTCGCCGCCCACGCCGAGCGCTTGAGCGGCAAGATGCTGGTCAGCCTGACCAAAGGCATCGAAGCGCAGACCTTCAAGCTGATGAGCCAGATTCTCGAAGAGATCGCCCCGCAGGCGCGCATCGGCGTGTTGTCCGGGCCGAACCTGGCGCGGGAAATCGCCGAGCACGCGCTGACCGCCACTGTGGTCGCCAGTGAAGACGAAGAACTGTGCAAAGCGGTGCAAGCCGCCCTGCACGGTCGTACCTTCCGCGTTTACGCCAGCGCCGACCGTTTCGGTGTCGAGCTGGGCGGGGCGTTGAAAAACGTTTACGCGATCATCGCCGGCATGGCGGTGGCGCTGGAGATGGGCGAGAACACCAAGAGCATGCTGATCACTCGCGCCTTGGCCGAGATGACCCGCTTTGCGGTGAATCAGGGCGCCAACCCGATGACCTTCCTCGGCCTGGCCGGGGTCGGTGATCTGATCGTCACCTGTTCATCGCCCAAGAGCCGCAACTACCAGGTCGGCTTCGCTCTCGGCCAGGGCTTGAGCCTCGACGAAGCGGTGTCGCGACTTGGCGAGGTCGCCGAAGGGGTCAACACCCTCAAGGTGCTCAAGGCCAAGTCCCAGGAAGTCGGTGTGTACATGCCGCTGGTCGCCGGGTTGCACGCGATCCTGTTCGAAGGACGCACGCTGGAGCAGGTGATCGGTCTACTGATGCGTGCCGAGCCGAAAACCGACGTCGACTTTATTTCCACCAGCGGTTTCAACTGATTCAGCTGTTACACGGACAGGAAGCAAGCCATGAACGATCCGAAAAGCGAAACCCAGTACGAATCCATCCTCCTGCGGGTGTTGTGGATGATCGTTTATCTGCTGGTCTGGCAAGTCGCGCAGTTCATCCTCGGCGCGGTGGTCTTGGTGCAACTGATCTACCGCCTGATCTACGGCGCACCGAGCGCCAGCCTGATGAATTTTGGCGACAGCCTCAGCCAGTTTCTCGCGCAGATCGGCCGCTTCGGCACATTCCACAGTGACCAGAAGCCCTGGCCGTTCGCCGACTGGCCGGCGCCGCGCACCCCGGAAGGGGAAGCGCCACACACCGTCGCCCCAGCCGCGCATCCGGTGCGCGATGAGGAGCCCAAGCTATGAAACTGTGGATATTGCGTCATGGTGAGGCGGTGCCTCACGGCTCGAAAATCGATTCCGAGCGCGAGTTGACCGAGCATGGTCGTAACGAAGTCCTGCGCAGCGCGGCGCATCTGATGGGCCAGCCGCTGACGGCGATCTACGCCAGCCCTTATCTGCGCGCGCAGCAGACCGCGCAGATTGTCCGCGAGGCGCTGGGGTTCGAGCCGGAGATCCGTACGGTCGACTGGCTGACGCCGGAGAGTGATCCGGACAAGGTCGCCGAGCAATTGGTGTCGGTCAGTAATGTTCTGCTGGTCAGCCATAACCCGTTGGTGGGCAATCTGCTCAGCTATCTGCAGCATGGCGCCGGGCATCCGCCGGAGCGGGTGAGTACAGCGGGGCTGGCCGAGCTTGAGCACAGCGAACTGCTGATTGGCTCGATGAAGCTCAATAGCCTCAAACACCCTTAACGCCGGTACCTTGTGGGAGCGGGCTTGCTCGCGAATGCGGTGTGTCATTCACGGTTGATGTGTCTGATACACCGCATTCGCGAGCAAGCCCGCTCCCACATTTGAGCGGCGCAATTCTTAGGAAATTATTTGTTTGAAAATTTCAACCAAGCACTTGCTTGGTTGACTACGCTTGCTCCAGACCAAAAAAACAGGAGCGAGTCGCATGTCTGCCGCCTTCCGTTTGCCGCTGGACGTGTTCTACGAACGGGAAGCCCGGCATCCGCGCCAGCGCTTTCTGGTGCAGCCGATCGGCGGCGGCCAGGTCGAGACACTGACTTGGGCCGATGTCGGCCATCAGGCCCGCTGCGCCGCGCACTGGCTGCGGGCGCGGGAGCTGCCACCCGGCAGCCACATCGCGCTGATCTCGAAAAACTGCGCGCACTGGATCATCGCCGACCTGGCGATCTGGATGGCCGGCCATGTGTCCGTGCCGCTGTACCCCAATCTCACCGCCGAGTCCGTGGCGCAGGTGCTGACTCACTCGGAAAGTGCGCTGGCGTTCATTGGCAAGCTCGATGACTGGGCAGGCATGTCACAAGGCGTGCCGGCGGGCCTGCCGACCATCAGCCTGCCACTGCATCCGCCTGGCGAGTTCGATTACAGCTGGGCGGACCTGCAGAGCTGTTCGCCAATCCAGGACGACCCACGTCCCGCCGCCGAACAATTGGCGACGATCATCTATACCTCCGGCACCACCGGCCTGCCCAAAGGCGTGATGCACAGTTTCGCCAATCTTGGTTTCGCCACCAGTCGTGGCACGCAGCTGTTCGGGCTTAACGAGAACGATCGGCTGTTGTCGTACCTGCCGTTGTGCCACGTTGCCGAGCGCATGTTTGTCGAATTGGCCTCGATCTATACCGGCCAGACCGTGTTTTTCGCCGAGAGCCTCGACACCTTCATCACCGATCTGCAGCGCGCGCGGCCGACCGCCATGTTCGGTGTGCCGCGTATCTGGACCAAGTTCCAGATGGGCGTGTACGGCAAGATCCCGGCGCAGCGTCTGGACTTTCTCCTCGGGCTGCCCTTCATCGGCAAGCGGGTCGGGCGCAAAGTGCTGGCCGGGCTCGGCCTGGATGCCTTGCGCGTAGCGTTGTCCGGCGCCGCGCCAGTGCCGCAGACCTTGCTCGCCTGGTATCAGAAACTCGGCCTCGATGTGCTGGAGGTCTACGGCATGACCGAGGGCTGCGGTTACTCGCATATCTGCCTGCCGGGGCAGTACAAGCAGGGTTGGATTGGTCAGCCGTGCCCGGAAGTGGAAGTGCGCATCGATGAGTCCGGCGAAGTGCAGGTGCGCAGCCAGGCCAACATGCTTGGCTATTTCAAGGAGCCGCAGAAGACTGCGGAGACGCTCACCGCAGACGGCTTTCTGCGCACGGGCGACAAGGGTGAGCAGGACAGCGAAGGGCGCCTGCGCCTGACCGGGCGACTGAAGGAAATCTTCAAGACCAGTAAAGGCAAATATGTCGCGCCGGCGCCGATCGAAAACCGCCTGGCCGTGCATTCGCGCATCGAGCAAGTGTGTGTGGTCGGCGATGGCCTGAGTGCGCCGCTGGGGTTGTGCGTGCTGTCGACGGTCAATCAGCAAGAGCCTCGTGCCAGCCTGCACGCGAGCCTGGAAAAACTCCTCGAAGAGGTCAACGCCGCTCTCGACAAACACGAACGCCTGCGCCGGCTGGTGGTGGTCAAGGACAACTGGGCGGTCGATAACGGCTTCCTCACGCCAACCCTGAAGATCAAACGCAACGTCATCGAGGATCGCTACGGGCCGCGCTTCGAAGAATGGAGCGCGCGCAGCGAGGCGGTGCTGTGGCAGGATTGAGCGTCGATCAAAACAACAAAGGAAGTCTGCGATGAGCTTGTGGCGTACTACTCCCGACATCGAGAAGCTGAATGCGATACAGAAAAACACCATCGGCGAAGTGCTGGACATTCGCTTCGAAGCCTTCGATGAACAATCGCTGACCGCGAGCATGGTCATCGACCATCGCACTCACCAGCCCTACGGTTTGCTGCATGGCGGCGCATCGGTAGTGCTGGCGGAGACCGTCGGCTCGATGGCCAGTTACCTGTGCATCGATGCCAGCAAGTTCTATTGCGTCGGCCTGGAGATCAACGCCAACCATTTGCGCGGCTTGCGTAGCGGGCGGGTGACGGCGGTGGCCACGCCGATTCATATCGGCCGCACCACGCACGTATGGGACATCCGCCTGACCAGCGACGAAGGCAAGGCCAGTTGCGTGTCGCGCCTGACCATGGCGGTGGTGCCGCTGGGAGAACAGCCGCCGCTGCGCGGATGATGACGGCAGCTCTTGGGCACGCAAGCCCGCTCAGAAATTCAATTCCGAGCGGGAGTATTTCCTTTGGCCGGGGGCCGTCTCGCTGACGAAAGTCAATAATTCGGTGGCAGCCGGATCAAAGGCTGTATTGCTTGAAATCGGCGGGCTTTCACGACTGATGCCGGCGCCGACCTGGTTTTTTTCAAGGTCCCAGGAAGTTGTGCCCAGCTCAGCGCTCAGGCCCGGCTTGGCGATCGTGACAAACGTCGAGCGTATGTCGGCGACTGCGCTCACGACTGCACGGCTGATCGCCGTTCGGGTATGTACGTCCAGCGCGTCGTAGCCAGGGATCTGTGACACGGCCAGATTGGCGATTTGCCCCAGAGACAAGAAGAAATGACGGCTGCTGTAGCCGACCACCGCGTTCTCCTGGTTGAAGCTCGGTTCGCGATTGTTCGACGGTAGGGTCGGCGTTCCGCGCAATCCCCTTGCGGCCGAGGCACCGGCAGCACTGGCAGCCGTGACTGCCGAGACGGCAAGCACCGACTGCAACACATTACCGGTTACGTCGCTGCCGAACAGCATGGAGCCACCGAGTCCGGTGGCGCCCGCCGCCAATCCTGCCCCAACCGCGCTGGCCGCTCCCGTGAGCGGATCGACACGGCCCACAGCCGGGTTGCTCGGACCGGCATTGGCGAGATACTGCGCCGATATCTCACGAAACAGCGTACCGAAGGCGCTGCCGATCTGGCCCGCCGCTGCCGGATTGCCGCGTGGATCGAGCATGCCAAGCAGCGAAGGCGCGGCGCCCAAGGCCGCACCTATTACGGCACCGCCGATTTTCGCAGCCAAAGGTCCCCAATCGGCCGGGGAACTGATCTGCATAGAGCTTTGCGCCCAGTTGGCACCGGCATAGCCGCTTATGCCACCTGTTACGGCGCCCGCCAACGCACCTCCGATGCTTACCGCAACGTTGGCCGGCGGCAGGAAACCGACGAAAGCCGCTTGTGCGGCAGTGGCGAAGGCTGCGCTAACGAACTCTCGCGTGGCCGTCGCGCCCGCTGCCCTGGCGGTATCCCATCCTGTCAGCCCCTGGCGGTCGACAAACCTGACGGGATTGCCGCGCACCATCAAATACTGATTCATACCATCGGTGATACCCACCGGATCCGGGCTTATCCAACGCATCAACCAAGGCGCATAGAAGCGTTGGCCATAATAATAAAGGCCGGTGGCATCAAGCTCCTGGCCTGCGTAGCGGCGGGTCTTGTAGCGGGCCTGGAGCTGATCCGGGCCTGCCCACCATGAGGTACCGCCGTAGGGAAAATAGTTCTCCTCGCAAATAGTATTGCCCTGATCGTCGAGGACCAGCATGTTCGAGCCAAGCTGGTTGCTGAACTGATAGCGATATTGATCGGCGACGCTGTCCTTTGTGGTCCAGTGCAGGATTTCCACAGCACAGCGTCCTGCCTGCACGGAAATGACGTGGACGGTTTCATCGGGCCGATGGCGTATTTCCAGCGATGGCAGATAGCGTGTTTCATGCAAATGCGCGCGTGCTGGCGATTGTATGAGGCGGATTTTGCGCTTGCGCTGACCCGCGCCGTCGTACACATAGCGTTCGCAGTCGTTCGTAGCATCCTTGCGCATGACCTGATCGACCTGGCGCAATCGTCCGCCAGCACTCCACAGCAAAGGCTGACCGGACTGGAGCATTTTCCGGTTGCCGTTGAGATCGAACCCGGCGGCGATCTCCAGTTCATCGGGCAGCGTGCCGCTGGCAGTTTGCTCAAGGCCGCGATTGCTGTATTTGGAAATCGCCGTGCGCTGCGTCCAGCTCTTGCTTGCGGCACTGTGGACCAGGGCGATGAGGTTGCCGGCTGCATCATACGTGTAGGTCTGGCGGTAGTTTTCGAGCTGCGCCGAATCTGGTGGAGAGCTGAAGACCGGCTCCTGAGGACCATTGACCGTGCAGCTGCGTTGCCAGCCCGTGGCACAGATCAATTGGTAGAGGCTGTCGTAGATAAACGAGGAGACAGGATTGATGGTCTGGTTGCGAAAAAAGCGCGGGGGCTGCGCCATGTCCTCGACACTGAGAATGTTGCCGACCGGATCGTAGCAATAGACCAGGTGTTGCAGGGCAGGGCGCCCGTCTTTTCCGGCAATGATCTGCAGGAGCCGGCCGCTCTGTGGATCGTAGATATTCTGGCTGATCACGCCGTTGGCGGCTGCCTGACGCAAAACCTGATCCCCCGCGCTGTACTGGATGTCGTGCAGTAACAGTCTGGGCTGAGAATCCTGGGCAGCTTTGACACTGATCTGCTTGAGTTGCCCGCCTACGTCAAAATGGAGCTGCTTCTGATTGCCCGTGGCATCTTGCTGGCTGATGGTTTCATTCAGCGCGTTATAGCCGATATGGGTTGCTGCACCGCTCCCGTGTTCGTGCAGCAGGTCTCTGTCTGCCAAGGCTTGCGGCCAGTCTGGCTCGTCGAGTTCGCTGAGAAAATGCCGCACCCCCCTGAGCTGTTCACCCTTGAGGGAATATTCAGGAAAAAATTCGCTGCCAGCATTATCGTCATGGCGAACAATCCGGCCGCATTGGTTGCGCGCTGCGCACGACGGCGAGCTGTCGCCGTAACTGAAAAAGCCACTGTTTCTGGCGCTCATGCCCTGTACGTGTTCGACGATACTGACCGGGCGCAGCAGCAAATCGTAGGCGGTCAACGTCTGCGTCATCAGCCCGTCCCAGGCGATGAGGCGTTGTCCTGCTGCGCCCGGCAATGTCAGGCGAAGCGCGCCATCGACGCTGTCGCTGGAAAGCGATACGCCTGTGAGGCTGGAAATCACGGTCAGGTTGGGGCGGGCGTCGGGTTCGCGCTGATGCAGCGCACCCAGGCGTGGATCGCAGGCTTCAGTCAATTGACCTGAAGCGTTGTAACGTTGGCGATAGATACGGGGGTCGATCGGCCCACCGGGCGCTTCACGACAATAGGACACCGTGGCAACGTTCAGTCCTCGTGAATCCATCACGGCGAGTGTCGGCGTATGAGTGT
Source organism: Pseudomonas sp. UF-293 (assembly GCF_058245595.1). Lineage (NCBI taxonomy): Bacteria > Pseudomonadati > Pseudomonadota > Gammaproteobacteria > Pseudomonadales > Pseudomonadaceae > Pseudomonas > Pseudomonas sp. UF-293. Next base: position 34,491 of record NZ_JBSICA010000036.1, read on the forward strand.
GCATGACGCATCCGAGTGCTGAACCTGATTCGTTTATCGGACAGGAGCGGCCAGCGGTCAACTGTCAGAAATTACAGGTGAGCGTAGATTGCGACGACCGGTTCAACGTCTGTATGGATAAAACGTCATCGCCACTATTCGTGGCCGTTACGGTCATTGCTGTCGACGCGGGTCTTGCGGACAATCAACGTCACGTTTCCCGCTCATGGATTTGCCCGCATGTCGCAACCGATCTTTTTCGCCCACGCCAACGGCTTCCCTTCGGGGACCTATGGCAAGTTGTTTGCGGCGCTGGCGCCGGAGTATCGGGTCGCGCATCTGGAGCAGCACGCCCATGACCCGCGTTTTCCGGCGGACGACAACTGGTACAACCTCGTCGACGAACTGATCCATCACCTGGAGCAGCAGGAGCAGCCGGTATGGGGCGTCGGCCATTCCTTTGGCGGTCTGCTGCACCTGCACGCGGCGTTGCGTTGTCCCGAGTTGTATCGCGGCGTGGTCATGCTCGATTCGCCGGTGCTGACCCGCACCGATCAGTGGGTGATCCGCGCGGCCAAGCGCTTTGGTTTCATCGACCGGCTCACCCCGGCCGGGCGCACCCTCGGGCGCCGTGAAGAATTCGCCGATCTCGACAGCGCGCGCAGTTATTTTTCTGGCAAAACCCTGTTTCGCGGCTTCGATCCGGAATGCTTCGATGCTTACCTGCAACACGGTTTGCATCAGGTCGACGACAAGCTGCGCCTGCGTTTTGACCCAGCTACCGAAATCAGCATTTATCGCGGCGTGCCGCACACCAGTCCGGGGCGCACCCGGCATTTGCAGGTGCCACTGGCCATGGTGCGCGGGCACAAGAGCCGCGTGGTCATGCGCCATCACAGCCGTTTCGTCTCGCGCCTGCCGCAGGGCGAGGCGCTGAGCATGCCGGGCGGGCACATGTTTCCGCTGGAGCGTCCGCAAGATACGGCGCGACTGCTCAAGAGCCTGTTCAGCCGCTGGGAGCAGCGGCAGAACAAGGATTGCGCATGAGCGCGACTTGCGAAGAAGTGCGCCTGAACCTGCCGCACATCGAGTTGGCCGCGCATCTGTTCGGTCCCGAGGACGGCTTGCCGGTGATCGCGTTGCACGGCTGGCTCGACAACGCCAACAGCTTCGCCCGGTTGGCGCCCAAGCTTGACGGCTTGCGCATCGTTGCCCTGGACATGGCTGGCCACGGCCATTCCGGGCATCGGCCGAGCGGTGCGGGTTATGCCCTGTGGGACTACGCCCATGATGTTTTGCAAGTGGCTGAGCAACTGGGCTGGAAGCGTTTCGGTTTGCTCGGGCACTCGATGGGCGCGATTGTCTCGATGGTCCTCGCCGGTTCGCTGCCGGAGCGCATCAGCCACCTGGCGCTCATCGATGGAGTGATTCCTCCGACAGACAAAGGCGAAAACGCCGCCGAGCGCATGGGCATGGCCCTGCAGGCGCAACTCGATCTGCGGGAAAAGCGCAAACCGGTCTACACCAATCTCGAGCGTGCCATCGAGGCGCGGATGAAAGGCCTGGTGGCGGTCAGTCGCGAAGCCGCTGAACTGTTGGCCCAGCGCGGTTTGATGCCGGTGCCCGGGGGTTACACCTGGCGCACCGACAATCGCCTGACCCTGCCATCGCCGCTGCGCCTGACGGAAGAACAGGCGATGGCATTTGCCTCGCGCGTGAGTTGCCCGGCTCATCTGGTGGTCGCGGCGGATGGCATGTTGGCGAGGCATTCTGAGCTGCTGGAGCGTCTGCCCTTCAGCCACGAACAGTTGCCGGGCGGGCATCATCTGCACCTGAATGATGAGGCTGGCGCAGGTCTTGTAGCAGACTGTTTCAATCGCTTCTTCGCCATGCCTTGACTTGCTGCGGGCAACTGCCGAGGCTGGGCGGGTTGAAACAGGAGACAAACTTGATGGATTTCTATACCGCTGCGACCCCGACCCGCCCAGCCATGACCGTCCGGTGAGGCTGACTATGCGGTCACTCAGTCTCTTCGCGCTGTGCTGCTTCAGCTCCTTGTCCTTTGCTGCCGATGTGCCGGGCGGCCAGGATCTGCAAATTGTGCCGCGTCTGGCCGACGCGCAGATCGTCGACTATCGCCCGGCCGCCGAGCTGGAGCGCATCTACCCGCTGGGCTCGATCCGCAAGATCAGCGGCCAGTTGCGCTTCGACGGTCAGGTCACCGCGCGCGGCCAGACCACCTCGGTAACCTACGAGTTGCCGCCGGAACATTCCGCCACCGAAGCCTTTACCGCCGCCCGCGAAGCCCTGCAACAGCAGGATGCCGAATTGCTGTTCTGGTGCCAGGCCCGCGATTGCGGCGAAAGCAGCCTGTGGGCCAACGAGGTCTTCGGAAACGCCAAGCTGTATGGCTCTGACGAGCAACAGGCCTATCTGTTGCTCAGGCTGGCGGCGCCGAAGGACAACACGCTGGTGGCGCTCTACAGCATCACTCGCGGCAATCGCAAAGCCTATCTGCATGTCGAGCAATTCGAGGCGGCTGCGCCGTTGGGCGAGTTGCTGCCGACCTCGGCGACCCTGCTGCGCCAATTGAAAAGCACCGGCGAGCTGGATTTTCCGAAACTGGTCGATGAGCCGGATGCGACCTGGCTGCGCCTGATTTCCCGTGGCCTGAATCTCGACACGACCTTGCGGGTCACGGTTTCCGGGCCCAAGGCCGAAGCCTGGCGCCAGGCGTTGATCACTCAGGGTGTGCGGGCGGCACGGTTGGAAACCGGCAATCCTGACGGCTCTGGTCTGCGCATCGATTTGTTGCGATAAGCTGTGCCGGGCGAGCACGAACACAGTGTTCGCCTACTCTTTCGCTGACTGACTTTGCCGGGACTTTCCATGCTCAATAACGATCGCCTGCTGGTGCAGATTCTGCTGCTGGTGTTGTTTGGTGCCAGCCTGTGGGTGATGGCGCCGTTCTGGTCGGCGCTGTTCTGGGGCGCGGTGCTGGCGTTCGCCAGTTGGCCGCTGATGCGTTTGCTGACCCGCGCGCTCAATGGCCGCGAATCGCTGGCCGCGTTGATCCTGACACTGGGCTGGATGTTGCTGGTGGCGGCGCCGCTGGTGTGGCTGGGTTTCAACCTTGCCGATCATGTGCGCGATGCCACGGCATTCATCAAGGACGTGCAGGTCGACGGTCTGCCGGAAGCGCCGACCTGGCTCGGCAGCGTGCCTCTGGTCGGTGAGCGGCTGGTGGCAATGTGGGACAGCATCGATCAGCAGGGTGCGGCGTTGATGGTCTCGATCAAGCCGTATCTGGGCCAGGTCGGCAACTGGCTGCTGGCACGCAGTGCGCAGATCGGCGGGGGGATTCTCGAGCTGACGCTGAGCCTGGTCTTCGTATTCTTTTTCTACCGTGACGGGCCGCGACTGGCGGCGTTTGTGCACAGTCTGCTGGAGCGCCTGATTGGTGATCGTGCCGGCTATTACATCGAGCTGGTGGCGGGTACTGTGCAGCGGGTGGTCAACGGTGTGATTGGTACAGCGGCAGCCCAGGCGGTGCTGGCGTTGATCGGCTTCCTGATTGCCGGGGTTCCGGGGGCGCTGGTGCTGGGGATCGTTACGTTTCTGCTCAGTCTGATTCCGATGGGGCCACCGCTGGTGTGGGTGCCGGCCACGGCTTGGCTGGCGTGGAAGGGCGAATACGGGATGGCGGTGTTTCTCGGGATCTGGGGGACGTTCATCATCAGTGGCGTGGACAACGTGCTCAAGCCGTATCTGATCAGCCGTGGCGGCAATCTGCCGTTGGTGATTGTGCTGCTCGGGGTGTTTGGCGGGTTGATTGCGTTTGGCTTTATCGGGTTGTTTATTGGGCCTACGTTATTGGCGGTGGCTTATAGTCTGTTGACGGATTGGAGTAAGAGTCAGGCTCGGGTCTAGGGGGGGCTTTGCGGCCTTTGGGCCGACCAGTCTCTTGGGGTTTTGGGTGTATATCCGTTTCTGCGGGTGTTGCGGATTACGGTTCCGCCCTTACGGCGGGTCACTTTTGCAGACGCCCAAAAGTAACCAAAACGCTTTGCTCCTGCGTTCGGCCCTCGCAGGCTCGGGTTCCTTCGCTCCGGGATCGATCCGGGCGCAGCGGCTACGGTTTGCTTCGCTGCACCTCCTTCCGCTGTGTCTGGCTGCGCCAGACGGTCGCTGCGCTCCCACGCCCGGATCAATCCCTCCACTCAGCCTTCCGACGTCGCCCGTGGATCAAAAGCACTCGAGCTAACGCTCATTGTTGAGTGGGGCGGCTTCGCCGCGGGCAGCTGCGCTGCTTTGCTTTTGTGGGAGCTGGCTTGCCAGCGATAGCGCCCTCACATCCAACCAATATCTAGCGAATAAACTCAGTTTCATTGTGGGAGCGAGCCTGCTCGCGAAGAGGCCGCTACATTCAACCAAGACATTGAATCAACAGATGCTTTCGCGAGCAGGCTCGCTCCCACTGAGAGTCGGCTGAGGCTCAGCCCAGTGGCAACCGGACAATGGCAGTCAGCCCGCCCCCCGGGGTTTCTTGCAGATCCAACCGCCCACCCAATCGTTGCGCGGCTTCGCGGGCAATGGTCATGCCCAGCCCCACGCCGCCGGAGTTGCGGTTGCGCGAGCCTTCCAGTCGGTAAAACGGCTCGAACACCGCTTCCCGCTGGTCTTCAGCTATTCCCGGCCCGTGATCTATCACCCGAATCAGCAATTCCCCGCGCTGTTGCAGCAGTTCTATCCGCGCCTGTCCGGCGTATCGCAGGGCGTTGTCCAGCAGGTTGTTGATGCACGAACGCAGCGCCATCGGTTGCACTGGCAAAGGCGAGCAGTGGCCGCTGACCTGTACATCGGCGCCCTGGTCCTGGGCGTTTTCGCACAGCGATTCGACCAGCGCTTGTACGTCGAGCAGTTGCAAGGCTTCGCTGGTGCGTTGTTCGTGCAGATAGGTGAGGGTGGCGTCGAGCATGCCGATCATGTCGTCCAGATCCTGGCGCATCTGGCTTTGCAGCTTGTCGTCGCTGATGTTTTCCAGGCGTAGTTTCAGCCGTGACAATGGCGTGCGCAGGTCGTGGGAGACGGCGCCGAGCATGCGCGCGCGTTGCTGGACCTGTTCGCGGATGCGCCGTTGCATGAGGTTGAAGGTGTACGCCGCTTGCCGGGCTTCGCGCGGGCCGGATTCGTCGAGGGGATCGCTGTCGAGGTTTTCGCTCAGGCGCTCGGCGGCGTCGCTCAGGCGCTGGATCGGCCGGCTGAGCAGCTTGGCGCCGTACCATGCGGCGATCATCAGCGTGATGAATTGAAAGGTCAGCGGCACGACCGGGCCACCGAACCAGGGGCGTGCCTGCCTCGGTGGGTAAGCGGCGTCGTGCATCGGTGGATGGCCGTCGGTGTTCGTTGAGAACTCGGGCGGCGGTGGGGGCGGAGGAGGGCCGTAGAGCCTGAACCAGGCGAAAGCCAGCAGATGTGCCAGGACAATCGCCACGAACAGCACGCCAAACAGACGACCGAACAGGGTGTCGAAGCGCGCCTTCATCAGCCGATGTCCCGCGCGTCGAACAGGTAACCCTCGCCGCGGACGGTCTTGATCAGTTGTGGGGCTTTCGGGTCGTCGCCGAGTTTTTGCCGCAGGCGCGAGACCAGCAGGTCGATGCTGCGGTCGAAGGCTTCGATCGACCGACCGCGAGCGGCGTCGAGCAATTGCTCGCGGCTGAGCACGCGGCGCGGGCGCTCGATGAAGACCCAGAGCAGGCGGAATTCGGCGTTGGACAACGGCACTACCAGGCCATTGTCGGCGACCACTTGGCGCAACACGCTGTTCAGCCGCCAGTTGTCGAAGCGAATGTTCGCGCGCTGGTCAGTGCGGTCGTCGCGCACGCGGCGCAGGATGGTCTGGATGCGGGCGACCAGTTCGCGCGGTTCGAACGGTTTGGCCATGTAATCGTCGGCGCCCAGTTCCAGGCCGATGATGCGGTCGGTGGGTTCGCAGCGGGCGGTGAGCATCAGGATCGGGATGTCCGATTCGGCACGCAGCCAGCGGCACAGCGACAGGCCGTCTTCGCCGGGCAGCATCAGGTCGAGGACGATGACGTCGAAATGTTCGCCCTGCAGCGCCTGGCGCATCGCCGCACCGTCGGTGACACCGCTGGCGTGAATGTTGAAACGGGCGAGGTAATCGATCATCAGCTCGCGGATCGGCACGTCGTCGTCGACAATCAAAGCGCGGATGCTCCAGCGCTTGTCGTCTTTGCTTTCATCCGTCACGGTTGTCGGGGCGTTGGGCATGGGGCTGTTCACTACCAGGGGTGGTTTCAGCATAGGCGTCCGGCCGGGAGGCGGGAAGTGCTGTTGTAAGGACGTGTTGCGCCGGCGAGGCTAACCCGGGTGCGTGTTGCGGGCGTGTCGGTTGTGTATCGGAGTCGACACAATGGCCGCGCCGGCTAAGCTGATCACGGTCGGCGCGACGATTTACCGATCATCGGGTGCCGCGCCGCCGCCGGTTCCGCTACAATGCGCGCCGTTTTCGACCAGCCTGAGAGCCCATCCATGTCCGCCTGCCAGACTCCTATCATCGTCGCCCTGGATTTCCCCACCCGTGACGCCGCACTGAAGCTGGCCGACCAGTTGGACCCGAAACTGTGCCGGGTAAAAGTGGGCAAGGAACTGTTCACCAGTTGCGCGGCGGAAATCGTCGGCACCCTGCGTGACAAGGGTTTTGAAGTGTTTCTGGATCTGAAATTCCACGACATCCCCAACACCACCGCGATGGCCGTGAAAGCCGCTGCCGAGATGGGCGTGTGGATGGTCAACGTGCACTGCTCCGGTGGCCTGCGCATGATGGCGGCCTGCCGTGAAGAGCTCGACAAGCGCAGCGGCCCGCAGCCGTTGTTGATCGGCGTGACCGTGCTGACCAGTATGGAGCGCGAGGATCTGGCCGGTATCGGTCTGGATATCGAGCCGCAGGAACAAGTGCTGCGTCTGGCGGCACTGGCCGAGAAAGCCGGGATGGACGGTCTGGTGTGTTCGGCGCTGGAGGCATCGGCGCTGAAAACCGCGCACCCGTCGCTGCAACTGGTGACCCCGGGAATCCGCCCGGCGGGCAGCGCGCAGGACGATCAACGCCGCATTCTGACCCCGCGTCAGGCGCTGGATGCCGGTTCCGATTATCTGGTGATCGGCCGCCCGATCAGCCAGGCGGCGGACCCGGCGCAGGCGCTGGCGGCGGTCGTAGCCGAGATCGCCTAAAGCTTATTGAAGATCCAACTGTGGGAGCGAGCCTGCTCGCGAAGAGGGAGTGTCAGTCGGCATCATTACCGACTGATCCAGCGCTTTCGCGAGCAGGCTCTCTCCCACATTGGTCTCAGGCTTGCCTTAAACCTTCAATACCAACTTGCCAAAGTTCTCGCCGTTGAAGAGTTTCATCAGCGTCTCCGGGAACGTCTCCAGCCCTTCAACCACATCTTCCTTGCTCTTGAGTTGCCCGTTGGCCATCCAGCCGGCCATCTCCTGCGCGGCGTTGGCGAACTGCGCGGCGTAGTCCATCACCACAAAGCCTTCCATCCGCGCGCGATTGACCAGCAGTGACAGGTAATTGGCCGGGCCTTTGACCGCCTCTTTATTGTTGTACTGGCTGATCGCGCCGCAGATCACCACGCGCGCCTTCATGTTCAAGCGGCTCAGCACCGCGTCGAGAATGTCGCCGCCGACGTTGTCGAAGTACACGTCCACACCTTTCGGGCATTCGCGTTTGAGTCCTGCCACAACGTCTTCGGCCTTGTAGTCGATGGCGCCGTCAAAGCCCAGTTCGTCGATGAGGAATTTGCATTTGTCGGCACCGCCGGCGATTCCGACGACGCGGCAGCCTTTGATTTTGGCAATCTGCCCGGCAACGCTGCCCACCGCGCCTGCCGCCCCGGACAGCACCACAGTGTCACCGGCTTTCGGTGCGCCGACATCGAGCAGGGCAAAGTAGGCGGTCATGCCGGTCATGCCCAATGCGGACAGATAACGCGGCAAAGGCGCGAGTTTCGGGTCGACCTTGTAGAAACCGCGCGGCTCGCCGAGGAAATAATCCTGCACACCAAGGGCGCCATTGACGTAATCGCCGACGGCGAAGCCAGGATTGTTCGAGGCGATGACTTTTCCCACACCCAGTGCGCGCATCACCTCACCGAGACCGACCGGCGGGATGTAGGACTTGCCTTCGTTCATCCAGCCGCGCATGGCCGGGTCGAGGGACAGGTATTCGTTTTTCACCAGGATCTGTCCCGCCTGTGGCTCGCCGAGCGGTACTTCCTGATAAGTGAAGGTCTCGCGGGTTGCGGCACCTACCGGGCGTTTGGCGAGCAGGAACTGGCGATTGGTCTGGTTGGTCATGACGGGCACTCGAACGGAATGAAGCTTTGTTGATAGCCGTTCAACGTCGATGTCGCAAGGTTGGCTGATGCGGCGAATGCAGGTCGATCCAGTGCAGTGATGGTCATGGGGCGGGGTTTATCACTGCGGCGCATGCGCCGGTAAACAGCGATTGCATAGTGCTGACGCGATTTCGCTGCCCTTGGCTATGCTGCGACGCCAACATCTCCCAGTTTTTTGCATTCGAGGACATACCCATGAGCATAACGTTTTCCGGGCAGGTGGTTGTAATCACGGGAGCCGCCCATGGCATCGGCCGCGCGACAGCCCTGGCGTTTGCCGCCGAGGGTCTGAAAGTGGTGGTGGCTGACCTGGATGCGGCCGGCGGCGAAGGCACGGTGGCGCTGATTCGTACAGCGGGCGGCGAAGCGTCCTTCGTGCGTTGCGACGTGACGCTGGAAAGCGATGTGAAAAATCTGATGGACGAGGTGATCAATACCTACGGTCGTCTCGACTATGCCTTCAACAACGCCGGGATCGAGATCGAGAAAGGCAAACTCGCCGACGGCTCGCTGGACGAGTTCGACGCGATCATGGGCGTCAATGTCAAAGGCGTCTGGCTGTGCATGAAGTATCAGTTGCCGCTGCTGCTGGCGCAGGGCGGCGGGGCGATCGTCAACACAGCGTCGGTGGCCGGATTGGGCGCGGCGCCGAAAATGAGTATCTACGCAGCGTCGAAACACGCGGTGATCGGCCTGACCAAATCGGCGGCGATCGAATACGCGAAGAAGAAAATCCGCGTCAACGCAGTGTGCCCGGCGGTGATCGATACGGACATGTTCCGCCGTGCCTATGAAGCCGATCCGAAGAAGGGCGAATTCGCCAACGCCATGCACCCGGTCGGACGCATCGGCAAGGTCGAAGAAATCGCCAGCGCTGTGCTGTATCTGTGCAGCGATGGCGCAGCGTTCACCACTGGGCATTCGCTGGCGGTGGATGGCGGCGTGACAGCGTTCTGAAAGTCGCCTTTATACAAAGAACCCGCCTGCGTGCGGGTTTTTTGTGCCTCGCGGTCGGTCCGTGTGAATACCGTTAAACAATGTGTATCAAACCGTTAGAACTGCCGCATTTGGCGGCGTTGTCGCACAGCCTCGGCGGCGCGGCTGTGATTTACTGCTGCCAGCAAAACTGACAGGAGTTTGCGAGCTCATGGAACTGAGAATTGACCGACAGGCAATGGTGCCGGTCGTGCAGCAGGTTGTCGACGGTCTGACGGACTGGATTGTGCAAAGTGGCGTCCCGCCTGCAACGCGGTTGCCCTCTGTGCGGCAAATCGCCCGGGGTAATCTGCTCAGCCAGTCGTGCGTTGTCGAGGCCTGCGAGCGCCTGGTGTCGCAGGGTGTCCTGACCACGCGTCAGGGCTCCGGCTTTATCGTTGCGGCGCCACCGACGCTGCACGGTGCAGATCCGGAACTCGCCGGGTTCGAGGGGCGCCACGCCTGGTGCGGTGAGATCAGTGCTGTGAGCGGTCGCTTGAACCTGGGGCAGGGCAGCTTGCCGCCGAGCTGGCGCGAGCCCGACGACCTCAGCTACGCGTTGCGTGAGGTCGCGCGCAGCGATATGGACAGCCTGTTCAATTACAGCTCGCCGCTGGGCCTGCCAGCGCTGCGCGAGCAAATTGTCAGGCGCCTCAAAGTGCTGAATATTGCTGCCTGCAGCAGCCGGCTGATGAGTACCAGCGGTGCCAGCCATGCGCTGGATCTGATTGTCCGCACCCTGTTCAAGGCCGGCGATTGTGTGGTGGTGGAAACGCCCGGTCATGCACCGTTGTTTGACCTCTTGCGCATGCACGGCATACGTATGCTCGAAGTGCGCCGTACATCGAACGGGCCGGATATCGAAATGCTTGAATCGGTACTGCGTCAGTTTCGTCCCGGCGCCCTGTTCATCGGCAGTCATCATCACAATCCCACCGGCAGTTGCCTGACGCCTGCCGTGGCCCAGCGCATCGTGCAGTTGAGCAAGCGCTACGATCTGCAGGTGATTGAGGATGATGTCTACGCTGATCTGCACACCGGCAACGGTACGCGGCTGGCGGCGCTGGATCATGAGGGCCGGGTCATTTACGTGGGCAGCTTTTCCAAGACACTGAGCAGTTCGTTGCGGGTCGGGTTTGTTCTGGCAGACAGCAAACTGCTGACGCGCCTGGCCGAGGTCAAGATGATCAGCAGCATGGGCTGTTCGAGACTGGCTGAAGCGGTGCTGGCGAGGCTGATGGCGACCGGCGCCTATCGCAAACTGGTGCAACGTCAGCGCCAGCGCTTGAATGCCGATCGCGCGGCGGCCTTGCAGGCCCTGGAAGATGCCGAGTGGGAAGTGTTCGGCAAGCCGGTTGGCGGACTGTTCATCTGGGCGCGGGCACGATTGAAGGATCAAACATTGGTGCGCAGCCAGGCGCAGCGTTGCGGGCTGGAGTTATCGGCAGCGGATGCCTTCAGTCCCAGCGGCGAGGTGGGCGATTGGCATCGCATCAATGTGGCTTGTGCCTGCGACCCACGGGCCCGGCAGTTTCTTCGCAATACCTGCGCGGATCGACCTTCAGCATTCTGAAAACGACGCGGGCGTAGCTTTTTGCCATTATTCCGACGCCAGAGTCTTGTGCTGGTTCGAGCCCGTTGCGAATCTTCGGCAACAGACTTTGGCAGGGGGCTACGCGCAATGATTTCCGCCGTGCAAGGACGTTTTGCCAACCTCGGTATGGCGAAAAAACTGGGTATCGGATTTGTGCTGGTCTTGCTGCTGACGGCATTGGTCGCGGCGATCGGCGTTTGGTCCCTGCAAACCATCAGCCTGCGCTTCGACGGCTTGAAGCAGATGTCCGCACTCAATAGCGGTTTGCTCAAAGTGCGCCTTCTGGAGCAGGAATACGCTTTGCGTGGCAATCCGAAAACCGCCGATGCGGTGCGTGAAGGCGTCGATGGGCTGGTTGTCCTGGCTGGCGAGCTGAAGGCACATTCCCCGGCCAATGTGCCGGTGATGAGCGATGTCGAGCAAGCGCTGGGCGCGTATCGCAAGGCCTTCGATGAGTTCGTCTCGCTGAGCCAGGCCAAGGACCTCGCGCTGGAGATGGCCAGTTGGTCGGTGTCCAGCGTGGCCAATAACCTCGACGTGTTGCAGAGCGGGCTGGCCGATGATGGCGCCTACACGCTCAAAGACACCGAGGGTAAGGACGGCGCCCAGTTCATCGAACAGGCCAATCAGGTCAGTCAGGTCTCGCGGCTGATGCTGCAGGCGATGAACGAAGCGCGCGTGCGTCTGGATCAGAGTCGCAAGGGCGATGCCGACAATGCCGGTCAAGGCAACATCGAGCAGGCGGCGCAGGCACAGGAGCAGGCCGAGGCGCTGAAAACCACGGTCAAGGACGAGGGCTATTTGACCGTGCTCAATGAAGTCTCGGGACACATCGTCGGGTTCAACGAAAAACTCGCCGAATACACTGGCCTGCTGGCGCAGGAAAAAACTGTTTACGAGCAACTGCATCAGCGCGCCGCGCAAGTGGTGGATCGGGTCAATCAAGCCTATGTTGCCGAAGATGCTTCGATGCAGGCGGAGCTGAAAAAGAACACGGTGTTGATCATTGGCTCTTCGGCCCTGGCCTTGTTGGTCGGATTACTCGCCGCATGGGTTATCACGCGCCTGATCGTTGCACCGCTGCGTAGTGTGATTCGCGTGGCGCAGCAGATTGCTGCGGGTGATCTGACGGCGAAGGTCGAGGTGACGCGCCGAGATGAAATGGGGCAACTGATGTTGGCGATGCAGCAGATGGCCGCTGGTCTGGGCACCATTGTCAGTGGCTTGCAGGCGGGGATCGAGCGCTTGGCCGGTTCCGCGCAATCGCTGTCGGCGGTGACCGAGCAAACCAATCTGGAGGTCAACAGCCAGAAGGAGGAAACCGAGCAGGTCGCCACCGCCATGAACCAGATGACCGCCACTGTGCATGACGTCGCGCGCAATGCCGAAGAGGCAGCGCTGGCTGCGCAGACGGCGGATGACAAGGTCGAGAGCGGCCAGCAAGTGGTGCGCCAGAGCATGGCGCGGATCGAGCAGTTGGCGGACTCGGCGACATCCGCCAGTTCCAGCATCGAGAGCCTCAGCGCCGAGATTCAGAATATCGGCACGGTGCTGGAGGTGATCAAGAGCGTGGCCGAGCAGACCAATTTGCTGGCGCTGAACGCGGCGATCGAAGCGGCGCGGGCGGGCGAGCAGGGCAGGGGATTCGCGGTGGTCGCCGATGAAGTGCGTGCACTGGCGCGACGCACGCAGCAATCGACCGAGGAGATCGAGCGCTTGGTCAGCGCCTTGCGAGCGGCGGCGCAGTCGTCGGTGCAGCAGATTCGCAGCAGTGGCGAGTTAGTGAAGCTGGCGGTCAGCGATGCGTTGCAGACCGAGAGTGCGCTGGGGAGTATTGCGGCGGCGGTGTCGTTGATTCAGCAGATGAATCAACAGATCGCGGCGGCGGCGGAGGAGCAGAGTTCGGTGGCAGAGGAGATCAATCGCAGTGTTACGCAGATTCGTGCGAGCGCGGATCACTCTTCCGTGGCCATGCGCGGGAATGCGGCTTCGAGTGTTGAGCTGGCGCAGTTGGGCGGCGAGTTGCGCTCGATGGTTGGGCATTTTCGGCTTTGAGTCTTGGCGGCCTTTGGGCCGGCCAGGCTTTTGGGGTTTGGATGAATATCCGCTTTTGCTGTTCTGTGGGAGCTGGCTTGCCAGCGAAGGCGGCCTGACAGCCGACCGATTTTTACCTGAGAACACGGCTTCTCAATGTGGGAGCGAGCCTGCTCGCGAACGCGGTCTTCAATTCACATCGTCTTTCAAGTCGGCCACAAAAAAGCCACCCATGAAGGTGGCTTCTTTACCAGCATTCGCGCCTCAGTCGTAAATCACTTTCTTCTTCCAGTCCGCATCGGCTTCGACATCCTTCAAACCGGCAGTCAGTTGGTTTTCTTCACCTTCCACCGGGGCAATCTTGTCCATGACCTGAGCATTGGCTCGGGCGAGGAGTTTTTCCAGGTATTGCAGTTGCTCGGCATACATCTGCGGGTCCTGCTGTTTGCGCAGATATTGCACGCCGCGTTCGAAGGCGAGGCGGGCCTGGCCGGGTTGGTTTTGTTGCAGGGACTGTTGACCGAGGTTGTTGAAGAACTCGATGTGCAGCAGCACAAGGATGTGGCGCACCTCGCGAATCCACTGCTTGGCTTCGTTCGGTGGCAGGAAGCCGTCGTGGGCGGCGCGGGTGATCTGGCCGTGCAGGGCTTCGAGGAGGAAGCGTACGTCTTTGGCTTTGGCCTCGGTCAGGATCGGCGCGGGCGGGTTGTTCACCGGGATCGATTCGCCTTGGGCAACGAGGGCGCTGAGTTCGGTGATGCGGGCCTTGGTGGTTGCGCTGGTCTTTTCCAGATTGAGCAGGCGCTGGCAGACGTTGAGTTCCAGTCGGGTCAGCAGCAGCTTGAGCGCCGGGGTCATGAACTGGCCGGGGAAGGTTTCGGTCAGTTCGCCGCAGCGGCGCAAGCGGTCGTTGAGTTCGACTTTAGTGCGGGCCTTCTCCAGTTTGTTGTTTTCCACCACATGGTTCATGTAGCCAATGGCGATCAGAATTGCGATCCCGGCTACGACTAGCAGGGTGATCATGAGTGGTGTCACCGGTAAGACCTCTTTATAGGGTTCGCATGCGAGTGTAGTGGCTGGGCATTTAGGCGCCTAGCGCCGCTCGACGGGTTTGATCGGCTGCTGCAATCTGTATCGGCCGCCGGCTGCATAGATGAATGGTGGCGCTTGATGTGCAGATTGCCATCACTGTGCGGTGACTATAACGTCTTGGCGAGTGGCGGAATATAGGCGTCAGGTTTCGGACGACGGAAAAGCCTTACATGGCTCGTAATCCGGGTCGAAGTCATTGATTTAAATAAATTTATATCAGGGGGTTGACGACCCCTCAATCCATCCATAGAATGCGCGCCACTTGCAGCGTAAAGCACACAGCGAAACGCGGCAGGGAGTGAATGTTGTAGTGTGTCCCCTTCGTCTAGTGGCCTAGGACACCGCCCTTTCACGGCGGTAACAGGGGTTCGAGTCCCCTAGGGGACGC
>NZ_JBSICA010000037.1:0-48876 GCF_058245595.1 Pseudomonas sp. UF-293
GCGCACTTGGCTGCAGGGCTTGCCCGGCGTGGGCTGCAGGGCAATTCACCCCTGAAATATTACGACCAACTGCGCAATTTCTTGCGCACAATGGCCAGATGCCTTTATGGAGGCAAAGATTGCTATGGACGCAAAGATCGCCTCATAGCTTCAGATCAAAAGATCGCAGCCTGCGGCAGCTCCTACATTTGGAATGCATTTCCCCTGTAGGAGCTGCCGCAGGCTGCGATCTTTTGATTTTTTAACGCGCGAGTCGGGTCAAACACTCCTCAATCGACCGCCGTTGCGTCTCGGCATACAACCCCAACTCATCGATGGCCGAACGCCCCAGCGCCTGTTCGAAAGCCTGGCGATTGGAATGTTCGGCGTAATGCGTCTGCGCAGAATCGCCAAGGTTTGACTGAAAAATCCCCGCCGCGCTCACCGGCAGGAAATCTTCGTACACCAGCGGCTCCGCTTTCACGTAGCCATCGCACAGCAAGTCCTCCAGGGACGACTCACCAAGTCCGCCAGCGGCCAAACCCTTTTCTGTAGCGAAATAACGAAAGTACGCCAGCCCCTGTTCGCGCATGCCCTCGACGTTGTCAGGAAATTCGGCAAAGTGCTGAGTCATCAGCGCGTTGTAGCGTGCGGCGTTGGCTTCATTGGGGAAGTCGCCCAGTTCATCGCGAGCGGCATTCAACAAGCGGTCATACAGCGCGCGACCCTTGGGTGTCAGAGCAGCGCCGCGTTGTTCGATTTCGCCGAAACGCGCGCTGTGGCTGCCACGGGTTTCGGGCTGATCGGTGAAGGCGATCGGCTCGTCCAGCGCCTTGAAACTGGTCTGGCGCAGCAGGATCGGGCAGTTGCGGCGCGGTGGGCCTTCAATCACTGCTTTCGGTGTGATGCCATGGGCAGGCATCTGCTCCTGCACGGTGTCGATGTCCAGCGTGCGCGGCGTAAGGTGATTGATATGCGGGCCTTTGAACGCAACGACATCGGCGATCAAGCGGTGCTGGGCGCTGAGTTTCTGGTACTGCGCGGCGCTGACGGTGGCGCTGTGGTGCCAGCGAAAAGTCTCCAGTGCCTGTCGGACGAATTCTGCGGCTTCGTCGTCATTCAGTCCGCCTGCCGTTTCCGCCTGTTCAATCAGGCGCAACGCCTCCTCAGTAAAAATCGAACGACGGTTCAGTACCGACTCGGCAAACGAACGCAATTCAGCGTCTTCAATCAGCTCCAGGCGCAGCAACGAGGTAAATACGCGAAACGGGCTGACCCGCAGCGCCTCTTCATGCACCGCACGAAACGCCGTCGAATGCACCGGCACACCCGCCGGAGTCAGGTCGTAATAACCCACCGGTTGCATGCCCATCACCGCGAACAAGCGGGCGAGGGTGGCCAGTTCGGTCGCGGTGCCTACCCGGATGGCGCCGTGGCGTTCCATGTCCAACCGATCGATTTCGCCGGTGCGCTTGAGTTGCCCGGCGATGTCTGGCTGACCTGCCAGCACGTCGCGGTTGGTTTTCTCCACCAGTTCCATCAGCGCGCCGTACAACGGCACCTCTTCGCGGTACATGTCGGACATCGCTCGGGAAAAGCGTTGGCGGATCAGGTCGGGGCTGACGAACGGCTGCACGGTCATGAAAAAAATTCCTGCCACGGTGACGAGATGGATGTCGGAAAAGATCGCAGCCTTCGCCCATGCGGGCAAACGAAGAATCCTACGAACTTCATTCTGCCAACGACTGATCCACCAGTTCGATCCAGTGCCTGACCTGCGTTCGCCCGGCGCTCGCCAGATGACTCTGACAGCCCACATTGGAAGTGACGATCAACTCAGGCCGGCCGCTTTCCAGGGCGTTGAGGCGCTGGTCACGCAATTGCCGCGCCAGCGCGGGTTGGGTCAGCGAGTAAGTGCCCGCCGAGCCGCAGCACAAATGGCCATCCGGTACCTGCGTGAGGTTGAAGCCGAGTCGGGTCAGCACGGCTTCCACCGCGCCGCCAAGTTTCAACGCGTGCTGCAACGTGCACGGGCAATGCACGGCGATGCGTCGTTCGCTGGCGGCGCACACTTGCTCCAGCGGTTCCTCGGCGATGATTTGCACCAGATCCCGAGTCATTTCGCTGATCCGCCGTGCTTTCAACGCGTAGATCGGATCGCCCGCAAGCAAATGCCCGTAATCCTTGATGAACGCGCCACAACCGCTGGCCGTCTGCACGATGGCTTCGGCGCCGTTCTGCAGATGCGGCCACCAGGCATCGATGTTCTGCCGCGCACGGTCCAGGCCCTTGGCCTGGGCGTCGAGGTGATAGTCGAGCGCACCACAGCAACCGGCCTCGCTCACCGGAGTGACGCTGATGCCCAGACGATCGAGCACCCGCGCCGTCGCGTCATTGGTGTTCGGTGACAGGCCGGGCTGCACGCAACCTTCGAGCAACAACACTCGGCGCGCATGCCGAGGAGCAGGGCGCGACCCCATAACACCCAAGCGCTGCGGCAGTTTGCTCTCCAGCAGGCGCGGCAGCAGCGGCCGAAAGGTCGCGCCCATGCGCAGCAAGCCTTTGAACAACCCGGGATTGGGCGCCAGCGCGCGCAAGCCTTCGCGCAGCAAGCGCTGGGCGGCCGGGCGCGGCACCGCGCTGTCGACCACCGCACGGCCGATGTCGAGCAGGTTGTGATAATCGACGCCGGACGGGCAGGTGGTTTCGCAGTTGCGACACGACAGGCAGCGATCCAGATGCAGCTGCGTCTGCTCGGTGGCCGGTGCGCCTTCCAGCACTTGCTTGATCAGATAAATGCGTCCGCGCGGCCCATCGAGTTCATCGCCGAGCAATTGATACGTCGGGCATGTCGCGTTGCAGAAGCCGCAATGCACGCAGGTGCGCAGGATCTTTTCCGCTTCGCCAGCACGGGGCAGTTGGCGCGATTGCTCGCTGAGGGTGGTTTGCATGGCTAAACCTCCGCGTACATTCGCCCGGGGTTGAACAGCCCTTGCGGGTCGAGTTGTGCCTTGAGTTGCCGGTGGTAGCGCAGCAGGGTTGGCGCCAAGGGTTGAAACGGCGAGTCGGTGGCACCGTGGGTAAAGCACGTTGCATGGCCGCCCAAGGAATGGGCGAGTGCGTGAATCTCAGAGCTTTCGGATTTTACCCAGCGTTGCGCGCCGGCCCAGTCGATCAGTTGCTCGCCGGGCAGTTCGAGCGGGCCGAGGTTGTTCGGCAATGACAGGCGCCACAGCGGCAAGCCTTCGTCGAAAAAACTCAGGCGCTGTTCGTTGAGGTCGCGCCAGAAACCCGAATCCAGCGGCTCGCCGCCGAGGCGTTGATGCGCCGCCGTCACCGAACCTTCGCCACCTTCCAGGCGCAGGTACAGGCTCCGGCCATCGTGGCAAGCGGCGCTGATCGGCAGCGGTTGCTGGCCCCATTCGGCAAGTTTGCTCAAGGCCCGAGCGCAGTCGATATCGAGGCGGATGCTCAGGCACTGGCGCGGTTTGGGCAGGACTTTCAGCGACACTTCGCTGAGCACGCCGAGGCAACCGAAACTGCCAGCCATCAGCCGCGACAGGTCATAACCGGCGACGTTTTTCATCACTTCGCCACCGAAGCGCAGATGCTGACCGAGGCCGGTGATCACCCGCGTGCCGAGAACGAAGTCGCGCACCGAGCCGGACCACGGCCGGCGTGGTCCGGACAGTCCCGTGGCGACCATGCCGCCGACCGTGGCGCTGTCGGCGAAGGACGGCGGTTCGCAGGGCAACATTTGCCCGGCGTGGTCCAGCGCCGCGAGCAGCTCGGACAATGGCGTGCCGGCGCGCACCGTGACCACCAATTCGGTCGGGTCGTACTGAACGATGCCGCGATGGGCGCGGGTGTCGAGCACTTCCCCGGCCACCTCGCGGCCGAGAAAGGCCTTGCTGTTGCCGCCCTGAATTTTTAGCGGCGTGGCATTGGCTCGCGCGGCGTTGACCTGATCGATCAAGGCGTTGGCGGCATCGAAATCAGCCATCAGAATCGCTCCAACTCGGGGAACGGCAGTTGCCCGGCGTGAATGTGCATCGCGCCGAATTCGGCGCAGCGGTGCAGGGTCGGGATGTTCTTGCCGGGATTGAGCAGGCCCTGCGGATCGAACGCAGCTTTCACCGCATGAAACAGCAGTAACTCGTCACTGTTGAACTGCGCGCACATCTGATTGATTTTCTCGCGACCGACCCCGTGTTCGCCGGTGATGCTGCCGCCGACTTTCACGCACAATTCGAGGATTTTGCCGCCCAACGCTTCGGCGCGATGCAGTTCGCCGGGCTGGTTGGCGTCGAACAGAATCAGCGGATGCATATTGCCGTCGCCGGCGTGGAACACGTTGGCCACGCGCAATCCGTATTCTTCGCCGAGGCGGGCGATACCTTGCAGCACAGCGGGCAGTTCGCGGCGCGGGATGGTGCCGTCCATGCAGTAATAATCCGGCGACAACCGGCCGATCGCCGGGAACGCATTTTTGCGCCCGGCCCAGAAACGCACGCGCTCGGCTTCGTCCTGGGCCTGGCGCACCTCGCTGGCGCCGGCCGCTGTCATGACTTCCCGTACACGCTGGCAATCGTCGTGCACGTCGGCTTCGACGCCGTCGAGTTCGCACAGCAGAATCGCCTCGGCGTCGACCGGATAGCCGGCGTGGATAAAGTCTTCGGCGGCGCGAATGGCGAGGTTGTCCATCATTTCCAGACCACCCGGAATGATCCCGGCAGCGATGATTTCGGCGACCGCGCGGCCGGCCTTTTCCACTGAATCGAAACTGCCGAGCAAGACCTTGGCGACTTGCGGTTTGGGCAATAACTTCACCGTGACTTCGGTGATGATCCCCAGCAAGCCTTCGGAGCCGGTGAACAAGGCGAGCAGGTCAAAACCGGCTGAATCAAGCGCCTCGGAGCCCAGCGTCAGACGTTCGCCTTCAATAGTCAGCACTTCGATTTTCAGCACGTTATGCACGGTCAGACCGTACTTGAGGCAATGCACGCCGCCAGCGTTTTCCGCGACGTTGCCGCCGATTGAACAGGCGATTTGCGACGACGGATCGGGCGCGTAATACAAGCCGAACGGGGCCGCCGCTTGAGATATGGCGAGATTGCGCACCCCCGGTTGAACCCTGGCGATACGTGCGGCGGGGTCGATGTGCAGGATGTTGTTGAACCGCGCCATGACCAGCAGCAGGCCTTTTTCCAACGGCAGAGCGCCGCCGGACAATCCAGTGCCGGCACCCCGGGCGACCACGGGCACGCTGTGTTGATGGCAGAGTTTCAGCAGGGTTTGCACTTGCTCCAGACGCCGGGGCAGGGCGACCAGCATCGGCGTGGTGCGGTAGGCGGAGAGGCCATCGCATTCGTAGGGTTTGAGTTCTTCCTCGCGCCAGAGGATGTCCAGGTCCGGCAGGGCTTGTTGCAGAGCCTTGAGCAATTCGCCCTTGTTCACCTCGGGCAACGGACCGTCGAGGCGTTCGTCGTAAAGAATGTTCATCGCTGTCGTTCCAGAAAATCCCCGTACAGCCGCGCGGTATTTCCCGGCTGTTCGACCATCGGCATGTGCCCGACGTGATCCCACACATCCACTTCGAGATTAGCGATGCCTTTGCTCCACACCGGCACGCTGCTGACGTCGATCAGGCGATCCTTGCGCCCCCACAGCAGCAACGCCGGGCATTTGATCTCGGCCAGTTTCGGCTCCATCGGCGGGCTGGCGCGGAAGTCGCGGAAGATTTCTTCAAGCTCGTCACGTTGTTGCTCATAGCGCTGGGCGACGGCGTCGAGCACCAGTTTCGGCACCCACGGCGGCGATTCCATGGTCATCGCATAAAAGCGCTGAAACTCTTCGCGGGAGTTGATCAGGAATGGATTGTGCCCGCGCGCCAGATGGCGCTCCATGTCGCTCGGCTCCGGTGCGGTGACGCCGGCCGGGTCGATCAACGCCAGCGAGGCGATTCGCTCGGGATAGGTTGCCGCCAGCCACGCGGCGATATAGCCGCCCATGGAGTTGCCGATGACATGGACTTTCTCCACGCCGCAGACGTCGAGCAGTTGAATCATGCGTTTGGCCTGAACCGCAATGTCGTAACCGCCGCCAGCCTTGAAGCCAGTCTCACCGTGGCCGGCCAGATCCGGGATGATCACCCGATACTGACGGACGAAATGCCGGGCGCAGCGCAGCCAGAGGTTTTTGTCGGCGCTGAAGCCGTGCAGCATCAGGATCGCGCTGGACGCCTCGTACGGCCCGCCTTGCCAGGTCGACACGGTCATCTCGGCGATCGGCACTTCGATCTTGTGCAATTTGTACAACCTGGCCTCGCTGGCCATGGCCAGGTTGTACAGCCAATGGCCAACCGCCGGGTAACTCAACCAGCTCCAGGCCACGAAAACCGCGAGTGCGACAAACAGCAAAAGCATCGACGTCTTCCTTTTACGTGTTCAGGACAAAATATGGTCGGCCGGTTTCAGCGCCCGGGTCAGCAGGTGATAGCTGAAACTGAAGCCGGGAAACATCGCGATCACGTGACCGCTCTTGCTCTGGTACCAACTGTGGCAACCGCCGGACTTCCACACCGTGCGCTGCATTTCCCGGTGGATCATTGCAGTGTAGGTACGTTCCGCGTCATGACGCACTTCGATGCTGCGCAGGCCTTTGGCCTGCACCGTGCGGATACAGTCGAGGATGTAGTTCATCTGCGATTCGATGATGAACAGCGCCGAGGTGTGGCCGATGCCGGTGTTCGGCCCGGTGACGATAAACAGGTTGGGGAAGTCCGGCAGGCTGGTGCCGAGGTAGGCGCGCGGATATTCGGCCCAGACATCTCTGAGTTGCACCGCGTTTTTACCGCTGACCGGGTAGGAAATTACCCCGTCGGGGGCGTCGTAACCGGTGGACCAAACGATCAGATCAATATCGAGATGCTCGCCGTCCACGGTGTTGATCCCGCTTTCGTCGATCGAAGCGATGCCGTGCTCGCGACTGTGCAGCGTGACGTTGGCGCGGCTCAGCGCCGGGTAGTACGTACTGGACACCAGCACCCGTTTGCAGCCGATGGTGAAATCCGGCGTGAGTTTCTGCCGCAGCAGCGGGTCCGGAACCTGGCGTTTGAGAAAACGCAGCGCATGTTGCTGGACCAGGTGAATCGCCGGTTTCGAGTATTTGAAAGCGATCACCCGGGTTTCGAATTGCCAGTAGATCAGCCAGCGCAGCAGTTTGTATGCCGGTTTCAGGCCAAGCAGCCAGCGCTGAAACCGGCCGAATTTGCGATCGGCACGCGGCAACACCCAATGCGGCGTGCGCTGGAATACATGCAGATGTTCGACCTGGGTTGCAATCGCCGGGATCACTTGCGCGGCGCTGGCACCGCTGCCGACGATCGCCACGCGTTTACCGCGGTAGTTGTAGCTGTGATCCCAATTATTTGTGTGAAAAGTCTTGCCTTGAAAGCGATCCATCCCAGGAAAGTGTGGGATGACCGGCTGACTCAACGGCCCGGAAGCATTGATCAGGAACTGCGTATGGAAAATGCCTTTGGCGCGGGTATGCACTGTCCAGCGTTTGTCCGCTTCGTTCCATTCGACGCGCTCGACATCGGCCTCCAGTTCCACGCGTTCGCGCAAACCGAACTGCTCGATCAGCTGTTCGGTATAGCGCTGCAGTTCGGCCTGTTCGGCGAACATCTGCGTCCAGCGATAGGGCGCAAATGACAGCGAATACAGCGGCGACGGCACGTCCACCGCTGCGCCGGGGTAGGTGTTCTGACACCAGGTACCGCCGAAAAAGTCGCGTCGCTCAAGAATGCGAAAGTCGTCGATCCCGGCCTTGAGCAGGTTGACCGCCGCGCACTGGCCGCCGAAACCGCTGCCGATGATCAATACAGCGTAGGTATGCATGTGTCCCCTTTTTATAGTTGTTTTTGCATTTCCCCTCTTTCATTTATAGCCAACTCTGGGCGGCGTGTGCGGCGCTGATCGCGCTCTATTCAGGCCGCTGGCCGGTGATGGCTATTTAACGGCGCCCTGATAGACTCCGGGCACATCCTTGTCGGGATGTAACCATGCATCGCGCGGTCGAGGCCCTTATGGGAAATACGCGAGGAAAGGGACTTTCACTGGCCAGGAGGCTGTATACGTCGCGGGTGTTCGGGCTGCTGCTCGGGCTGATGTGTGTCAGTGTGGCGATGCATGCGCTCGATCCGCCGCTGTGGGTGTGGGGCCTGATGCTGTTCAACGGCCTGGTCTGGCCACATCTGGCCTTTCTATGGGCGCGAAGCTCGAACACTCCGTACCGCGCCGAACACCGCAATTTGCTGATCGACGCGTTCATGGGTGGCTTCTGGGTAGCCGCCATGCAGTTCAATCCGCTACCCAGTGCGACCACGATTTCGATGATGGCGATGAACAACGTCGCCATTGGCGGAGGGCGGTTTCTACTCGCCGGGACGGCGGCGCAGCTATTGGGCATCGGCGTCGGGCTGGTGGTGTTTGCGCCGGCGTTCATTCCAGCGACATCGCCGCTGCAGCTTTACGCCTGTTTGCCGTTGCTGTTGCTGTATCCGCTGGCGCTGGGCTGGATCTGCTTTCGTCAGGCCTCGACCCTCGGTCGGCACAAGCGTGAGCTGTTGGCGTTGAGTCGCACCGACAGCCTGACCGGCCTGCTCAATCACGGCGCGTGGAAGGACCAACTGAACCTCGCATTCCAGCGCTGCAACCGCCAGCAGCAGGGCGCGGCAATTGCCTTGATCGACATCGATCACTTCAAGGCGATCAACGACACCTACGGCCACGTCGCCGGCGACATCGTCCTGCGCCAGTTGAGCAAACTGCTCAAACAGAATCTGCGCGCCACCGATGTCGCCGGGCGATACGGCGGAGATGAGTTCTGCGTGATCCTGCCGGAACTGCCACTGTTCAACGCCGCTCAGGCCATGGAAGCCTTGCGCGAGCGTTTCGCGGTGATGGGCTACGAGCAGAACCCGGCGCTGAAGGTCAGTCTGAGCATTGGTCTGGCTGCCTACGACCCAAGCCATGCCGACGCCACGCGGTGGCTGGATGAGGCCGATCAGGCGTTGTACGAAGCCAAGGCCAGTGGGCGCAATCGGGTGATCTGCAACAGCGACAATAAACCGAGGCAGGCGCTGCTGGATTCGGTCTGACGGAGGGTGCTGCTACCTGTGGGAGCGAGCCTGCTCGCGAAAGCCGTGGGTCAGGCGGTATTAATATTGTTTGCCACGACGCCTTCGCGAGCAGGCTCGCTCCCACAGGGTTATGTGTTGTCGATTAGATCAGTGTCGCTTCCGCTATAGAGCCTTGCGCCAATGTCGGTTACGGTTGAATCCCTCCGACACGAAACAAGGACTGCTTCATGACGTTCTCATTTCCCCGCTCACTGCTGGCCGCCAGTCTCGGTCTGTCCCTCGCGCTCACGGCCGCCACCGCTGTCGCCGAACCGCATAAACAAGTGCTCGCCGATGCCGAGCAGTACCAGCCCGAAGCCCTGAAGTTACTGGAGCGACTGGTCAATATCGACTCCGGTTCCGGTTATGAACCGGGCCTGAAACAGGTCAGCGATATTGCCATTGATGAGCTGAAAAAACTCGGCGCCACCATCGAACTGGTACCCAACACCCCGGAAAAATCCAATCACGTGCTGGCCACGCTCAAAGGCACCGGCAAAGCAAAAATCCTGCTGATGGCGCACATGGACACGGTGTTCAAGGAAGGCTCCGCGGCCGAGCGGCCTTTCCACATCAAGGACGGTCGCGCCTACGGGCCGGGGGTGATGGACGACAAGGGTGGCATCGTCGCCGGCATCTATGCGCTGAAAGTGCTGAAGAACCTCGACTTCAAAGACTATGCGCAGATCACCTTCCTGCTCGACGCCAGCGAAGAAACCGGCTCGGATGTCGCCACCGACCTGATCAAGAAAACCGCCAAACAGCACGATGTGACCCTCAACCTCGAACCGGGCCGCCCGGCCGATGGCCTGGTGGTGTGGCGCAAGGGCAGTGCGACAGCGCTGGTCGAAGTCAAAGGCAAAGCCGCCCACGCCGGCGTCGCGCCAGAGCTTGGACGGAACGCGGCAATGGAAGCGGCGCACCAGATTCTGCAACTGGGCAAGCTCGGCGACGAGGCGAAGAAGACCACCATCAACTTCACCGTGCTCAAGGCCGGCGATCGCACCAACGTGATTCCCGATCAGGCCACGGCCAAGGCGGATGTGCGTGCGGCAGTGCCGGAGGAATTTGATCGCATCGAGAAGGATCTGGCGCGGGTCTCGCAGGACAAGTTGATTGCCGATACCGAAGTGAAAACGTCCTTGCAGCGCGGTTTGCCGCCGATGCCGCAGACGGCCGAGTCGGATCGCCTGATGGCCATGGCCCAGGGAATTTACGGCGAGATTGGCCGCAAGCTGACCGAGGAGGGCAGTGGTGGCGCGGCGGATGCCAGTCTGTCCGCAGGCGTTGGCACGCCGACGCTGGATGGCTTCGGGATTGTCGGCGGCAATATTCACACGCCGGAGGAATATGCCGAGGTGGCGAGTGTAGCGCCGCGGATTTACTTGTTGTCGCGGATGATCATGGAGTTGGCCAAGCCGCAATGAAGCAGTGATCGTTCCCGGTTCAGCTCCGCAGCAGCAGACGCTTCGCGAGCAGGCTCGCTCCCACAGGGGGACCGCATTTCAACTGTGGGAGCGAGCCTGCTCGCGAAGGGGCCGGTGCAGCGTTTGCATCACTCCTTGACGCTCATGTATTCCTTGGCCCACAGAATGTATTCCTCCGGCTGGGTGTAGGTGTGCGTCAATTCGGTCGCGCTGAGGTCGGCGGCCTGGGTGAAGATCTGCCGCTGTTCGCGCAGGCTGTCATAGGTCGCTTTGATCGCGGCGAAGTAGGCACCGTGGCCGTCGATGGTCACGCGCACGCCGAGTTCGGCCAGGCGCTTGTCGTCGCGCAGCGCCGGATTGCCGTAGGTGACCAGCATCAGCGGCACGGTCAGATGTTCGGCGATCTGTTCCAGCTGATCGAAGTCCTGCACGCCGACCATGCAGATACCGTCAGCGCCGGCCGCTTGATATTGGCGGGTACGGCTGATGATTTCCTGGTTCGGCAGGATCCCGGCGTTGGTGCGGGCGATGATGGCCATCTCGGTGTCGACCCGGGCTTCCAGCGCCGCGCGGATCTTGCCGACACCTTCGGCTACGGTGATCAGATCAGTGGATTTGCGTCCGAATTGCGCGGGCAGCAGGGTGTCTTCGATGGTCAGTGCAGCGACGCCGGCACGTTCAAGTTCGACGATCGTGCGCATTACGTTGAGGGCGTTACCGTAGCCGTGATCGGCGTCGGCGATCACTGGCAATTGGGCGACGCGGCCAATGCGCGTGGCCTGTTCGGCGAATTCGCTGAGGGTGATCAGGGCGAAGTCTGGCGCGCCGAGCACCTGCAGCGAGGCCACGGAACCGCCGAGGATACCTACTTCGAAACCCAGGTCAGCGGCGATGCGGGCCGACATCGGGTCGAACACCGAAGCCGTGTGGTAGCAGGTGTCGGAGGCCAGCAGCTGACGGAAATTACGGCGCAAATCTTGATGGGAAAGCCTGGTCATACGAGTTCCACCAATACATAAGGAATGGAAGGGCTTGAGCAAAGGTGTCAACGCCGAAGAATGAAAAGGCTATCACGCGAATGGGTCAAGAATCATGACGAATTTGCGCGGCAAGACTGGCGGCTGAAAGGTTTAATCTCCCGTGCTGGAAATATCAGGCCGCCACGGCGTGTTGCTGTTGATGGGGCAGGAGCACCGCGCGCACCGAATTGCCCGGCTGCAATTGCAGGCGTTTGGCGGTGAGACGATCAACAACCAGGCTGTTGCCCACCAGTCGACCGGGGGCCACGGTAATGCGGCAGTTTTCCAGGCGGCGGTTGTGAATCAGCCACAGCGGCGCCTGCTCGTCCGGGGTGCCCAGGTTCAGGGTCAGTTCAAGGCTGTCGCGCACCGTACGGATGCTGCGGATCGGCGCTTCGATGACCGGGCCACCGTCGAAAATGTCGATGTAGCCTTTGTGCGCAAAGCCTTCAGCTTGAAGAATCTTCAACGCCGGCTGGGTGTTCGGGTGAGTCTGACCAATCGCCGCCTGCGCCTGTTCGGTGAGCAGGCAGGTGTACAGCGGCTGGCGCGGCATCAGTTCGGCGATAAAGGCTTTGTTGCCCAGGCCCGACAAGTGATCGGCGTGGGTGAAATCCATCTGGAAAAAGTGCCGGCCAAGGCTGTCCCAAAATGGCGAGCAACCGTTTTCATCGGCACTGCCGCGCAGTTCGGCGATCATCTTCTCGCCAAACAGGTGCGGAAATTCGGCGACGAACAGCAGACGCCCCAGCGACAGCAAGCGGCCATTGCTGCCGCTGCGCTGGTCATGGCGCAGAAACAGTGAGCACAGCTCGGATTGGCCGGTCAGTTCGTTGTTGAGGAACAACGTCGGAATCTGCCGCTGTATGCCCAGATCCGGCGCCGAACTGACGGTTACGCCGAGCCGGTAGTTGTACCAGGGTTCGCGCAAGCCAACGGCGCCAGCCATGGCGCTGACACCGACCACGCGCTGCTCGTCATCCTCGAGTACAAACAGGTAATCGGCATCGGCGCGTTCCACCTGTTCGGCGAACGCCCGCTGCGCCCAACGCACTCGATGTGCGAGGCGGTCTTCGTTGGCAGGAAGGGTGGTAAAGCCCGGCCCTGCCTGTTCAACGAGGGTCATCAAGGCAGGCAGATCACTGACTTTTACCGGACGGACAATCATGCTCCAACTCCTTTGGCGTACCGATTCAGGCGTGGACGGCTAGCGCGGCTCACAGAGCGACCAGCCGTATCGAACTGCCATCGCTGACTTTCAGTGCGGCGCAGATGGCGGGTGTCAGGGGCAGCGGCTGATCGGGCTGATAATCAAGTTCGGTGACAACGGCGCGGTAGCCATGCAGGGCGTCGTTGCTCAGCAGGTAACGGCCACGGGCGTCGTTCGATACCTGTTGGCGGACGACGACGGTCTGGCTGTCAGCGATCGAGCGAATGTTCGCGGTACGCGCATACAGGGTCGGACCGGCGTCGAACAGGTCGATGTAGCTGTTGGTTTCGAAGCCCTCGCGTTCAAGGATATCGAATGCTTCCTGACCGTCCGGATGCACGCGGCCGATACAGTCCTGCGCCGCTTGCGGCAGCATTGGCACATAGATCGGGTATTGCGGCATCAGTTCGGCGAGAAACGTGCGGCTCTGCAAACCGCAGAGCCGCTCGGCTTCGGCATAGGGCAGGTCGAAGAAATGCTTGCCCAGCGCATCCCAGAATGGCGAATGCCCTTGCTCGTCGCTGTAGCCGACGATCTCGGTAATCACCGCTTCGGAGAACCGCTGCGCATGTGCGGCAATGAACAACAGGCGCGCCCGCGACAGCAGTTCGGAAAACGGCGTGCGCACCAGCGTGGCGTCGATGTGGAAACCGCGCAGCAAGGTATGCCCGCTGAGGTCATGGCACAGCGACAACGCCGGCACGCCGTGCTCGATGTTCAATTCCCGCGAAGCGCTGGTGAAGTGGCGGTTGCGCAGGCTGTAGAACGGCTCCTTGAAGCCGGCGGTGGCAAGAATTTCCGAGCAGCCGACCAGTTGCTGGCGTTCGAGATCTTCGAGCACGAAGAAGTAGTTCTCCGGCCCCTGCGCTGCGGCGGCGCTGTCGAAGGACGCGCACGATGCGGCGATTTTCTCGCGCAGGTGTTCGCTGTCATCCGGCAGCGAGGTCACGCCGATCAGGCTCTCGCGAGCCAGGCGCTGTAGCTGGGGCAGATCATTCTGCTCGACTGGGCGTAAGACCAGCATGGATGTACTCCTGTATCAAAAGGTTCGGCTCGTTCACCGAACCTGACTATCACTGTCGGTTTCCACGCGTTGAATCGGCGGTCGCCTGACTGGGTGTCAGACGCCGCTCTTTTTCTTGTCAGCCTTTGCTTGGATCGGGCAGTGCGGTGCTGGCGCCGAGCTTGTTGAGGAAGAACAGGTAAACCAGGCCCAGGGCAATCCAGATCAGACCAAGCTTCTGCGCATCGACGCCCATGTTGTACATGATGGCGGCGACGATGATGAAGCCGATCACCGGGCAGAGCAGATGGCGTACAACCTGCCCGGACTTCTGCCGACGCCAGTAGTGGTTGATCACCGTCAGGTGCAGCAGCATGAAGCCGCTTAGGGCGCCGAAGTTGATCAGCGAGGTGAGAATGTCCACCGCATTGAGGAACAGGTAGCAGATCAGCAGCGACAGCACCGCCACCAGATAAATGCTCAGGTACGGCGTGTTGTGTTTCGGGTGGACTTTGGCCAGCACCTTCGGCAGCTTGCCGTCGCGGGCCATGCCGAACAACAGGCGCGACACCGCGGCCTGCGAAGTGATCGCTACAGCGACGCCCCAGGCCAGCGCCGTGGCGACGGCGGTCAGGGTCGCGAGCCAGCTGCCAGCGGCGATTTCAGCGATTTCATAGAACGCGGTGTCGGCGGACTTGAAGCCCATGCCCGCCGCGAGATCGGTGGCAATCCACGTCTGTACCACGAAAATCGTGCCCATCACCGCCAGAGTGATCAGCGCTGCCTTGCCAACGCTGCGGCCCGGATCTTCCTTGATTTCTTCGGCGAGGGTCGAGATCGCGTCGAAGCCGAGAAATGACAGCACGGCGATCGACACCGCTTGCATCAGCAGGGCGAAGTTGAACGTTTCCGGGTGATACAGCGGCGCCATGGTCAGCTCGCCGTTACCACCGCCGTTGTGCAGGGCGTTCCAGGCGTAGAACAGGAAGATACCCAGTACCACCAGTTGTGCCAGGAGGAACAAGATGTTCATCCGCGCGGTAAAAGTGATGCCTCGCAGGTTGACGAATGTCGCGCTGACCAAGAACGCCAGAATGAAACCGACCTTGGGGATATCCGGGTACAGATGGTTGAGCGCCATCGCCGCATACAGGTACAGCAGCGGCGGAATCAGCAGGTAATCGAGCAGCATCAGCCAGCCAGCGATAAAACCGACGTGTTGGTTAAGGCCGCGCTGGGCGTAGGAATATACGGAACCGGCAACCGGGAAGGCCTTGGCCATGCTGCCGTAACTCAGCGCGGTGAACAGCATCGCGACCATGCCGATGATGTACGCCAGCGGCACCATCCCCGGTGCTTCGGCATTGACGTAGCCATACACACCGAACGGGGCGATGGGGATCATGAAGATCATCCCGTACACCACCAGATCGGTCAGCGTCAGGCTACGTTTCAACTCTTGCTTGTAGCCGAATTCTTCAATTTCCATGAAGCGCAACTCCTTGTCAGCCATCGGTCGTTTTAGTTGTTCTATCGGTCCATCTTTTACCGCGATTCTTACAGCAAAGGTGCGAGGTAGCCGGCCCAGCGCGATACCGCTTCGGGGCTGCGCAGCAAGTCATTGCGCACCTCGATCAGCACTGCTTCAAGGCCGCGGGCGTCGCCGTGCACCGGCACGGTCATGTCGCCCAAAGGATCAATCCTGTACGGTTGGTTGCCCGCGACTTTCAACGGATGCGCTTGCAGCCCGTCGAGCAGGCGCTCGGCATAGGCTTTGGCCTGGCCGAATAACACGCCGACTTCCAGTGGTCGCGGCTGGCCGTAATACACCGGAGTGAAACTGTGAATACCGACCACCCGCACCGGCCGGCCTTGGGCAATGCGTTCGTCGATCAGCGTCTGCAATCGCGCATGAAACGGTTTGAACAGGGTTTGCCGGCGGTACTCGCGCGCCGCTTCGTCCAGATCGCGGTTGCCAGGGATCTGATAGATCTCGCTCTGCAGCGGGATGCTGTCCGGCGCATGGCGCGGCCGGTTGAGGTCGATCAACAGCCGCGAATAATTGGCGCTGAGCAGCGTGGCGCCAAGCTGTTGCGACAACTGTTCGGCCAGTTGCAGCGCGCCGATGTCCCAGGCGATATGCTCACGCGCGGCCGCCTCGTCCAGGCCCAGATTATTCAGGGCTTCGGGGATGTAGCGACTGGCGTGCTCGCACACCAGGATCAACGGATTCGTCGAGTCCTCGCGGCTCAGGTTGTACACCGGGCGAGTGAACAACCCCAGTTCGGCGGATTCAGTACAGGCGTGCATAGTGCTCACACAGGTCAGCGGGCGAGAGCTGTTCCGTCAGCGCCAGTTCCTCGGTTTTCAGGGCGTAATACGTGTCGAGCAACGGCTTGGGCAGCCATTCATTGAAGGCTGCACTGTCGCGCAGGCAATCCAGCGCCTGGGCCAGCGAGGCGGGCAGGGCGACGATGCCCCGGGCCTTGCGTTGCTCGTCGTTGAGTGAATCGGGAATTTCCTCGGTGATCGCGTTCAGGGCCAGACGCTGCTCGATGCCGAGTCGCCCGGCGATCAGCAACGCGGCCATGGCCAGATGCGGCGAGGCGGTGGCGTCCATTGCGCGAAATTCCAGGTTGAACTGCTGCGCGGCAGACTTGCCACCCAAGGTCACGATCGGGCAGATGCGCAGCGCCGCTTCACGGTTCTGCTGCCCCAGGCAGGCGTACGACGCGCTCCAGTGGTGCGGCTGCAAACGTTCGTACGACAGCGGCGTCGGTGCAGTGAATGCGCAAAGCGCCGGCAGATAATGCAGGACGCCGGCAGCCCAGTGCTGACCGATGCCCGACAGGCCGTTGCTGGTGCCGGCGTCGTACAACATGGGCTCGCCGGCCAGATCGAGCAGGCTGACGTGCAGATGCACACCGTTGCATACCGCTTCGGCGGCGGTCTTCGGCGCAAAACTCAGATCGAGGCCCATCTGCCGGGCGATTTCCCGGGTGATTTCACGCACGTTGACCGCACGATCCGCCGCTGCCACGCCAAGGGTCGGGCGGCAGGTGATTTCGTATTGGTGCTTGCCGTATTCCGGCAGGAACATCTCCGGCTCGACGCCGCCGGCGCGCAGGGCACTGAGCAGCCAGCCGCCGAATTCGGCGCCTTGGCGCTGCGCCTCGAGAGAGAAGGCTGCGTGCTCGGCAACGCCTGCGTGCAGGTTGAACTCATGTTCGAACGCGGCGTTGACCTGCAAACCCAGCTCATCGTGATAGCGCTCGATTTCATCGCGCAGTAGCGTACGGGGGCAGGCGCCCCACGCTTGGCCGTCGGTCTCGCGAATATCGGCGTGGATGAAATCCAGCACCGGCGCGTTGGCGTCGGGGCCGCTACCGACGGTCACGCGGCTGCTCAGATCGGGAATCAGCCGCAGGTCGCCGTACGCGCCCCACGGATTGTGCGAGGCGATGATGTCTTGCGGCGTCAACGCGCTGTTGGCCGGCACCCAGCCGCAACCCGCTGCCTGGTAGTGCTCCAGTTCATCGGTAGGAAACGAGCGACCACGGGTGATGCCGATCAGGTCGGTTGTCACCAGCGTAGTCATCGGCAAAGGCGTCAGGCGTGCGGTCACGGCTGCATCTCCTGCAAACGGCCGAGCACGGTGTCGGTGTCGGTGATCCAGCAGTAGCCCTTGATCGCGTTGAGGCAGGCGTGATGGCGTTCAGCTGTGTAAGTGGCGCAGGCGTCCTCCACCAGCGTGACCAGATAGCCACGGTCTGCAGCATCGCGCACGGCCATGTCGACGCACTGGTCGGTGACGATGCCAGCGATGATCAGATGACGGGTCTGCAGGTTACGCAGGACGTAGTCGATGCTGGTCGAGTTGAACACCCCGGAGGAGGTCTTCGGCAGCACGATTTCGTTCTCTATCGGGGTCAGTTCGGCAATCACCTGCGCTTGCACGCTGCCCTTGGGCAGGTGCATGTCGGACAGCTTGTGATCCAGCGAACGGTCGCGGCCGTCGGCGGTCAGGCTTTCGATGATGGTATGCAGCACGTTTTGCTGTGCCTGGCGAAAGGCGCCGAGCAAACGTTGCTGGTTGGGCACCACCTGGCTGCGCGCGCGCTGGAGAAAATATTCGGCGTCCGGCCCGCTCAGGTGCGGGTCGAATTGCGGCTCGAGCCAGGCACGCTGCATGTCTACCAGCAACAAAGCGGTGTGGTCGAACGCAAACGGCACGTCCCGGGGCGAGCGGTGGGGAAGGCTGAACATCCTTATTTTTCCTCCATCAGGTGAGTCGCAAAATCGTTGCGCAGGGCATCGATGCCTTCCAGGCGATCGGCAGGGTCGGGCACGCGCAAGGTCAGGCAGGCAATCAGCGCCTCGACCTGCGCCAGCGCCGGTACCATGGTGTCGAACGGCGACGCCGATTCCACCGGTGCGCTGATGATCAGGTCGGCCAATTCGCGCAGCGGCGAGGCGTAGACATCGGTGAACAGCACCACCCGCGCGTTGTTGTTTTTCGCCGCCTGCGCAACGCGCAAAGCTTGGGTCTGGTAGCGCCGGTAGTCGAACACCAGCACCACGTCCTGACGTAGCAAATCGTATAAACGGTCGGGCAGCAGCGCGTTGTCTTCCAGGGCGAAGCAGCCGGGACGCAGCAGACGCAGGTGGTTGAGCAGGTAATTGGCCATGAGAATGCTGAAGCGGCCACCGAAACAGTAGACCTGATGGCGGCTGTCGAGCAGCCATTCCACGAGGATGCGCACGTCTTCCGGTTGGGTCAGGGCTTGAGTGTCGACCAGCAAGCGGTGGCTGTCGGCCAGATAATGTGCCCAGGCATCGTCCTTGTTCTGCTGCGAGCGCGGCTGCAACAGCGTGCGTGGCGAGCGCAGGCGATGGTCCATGTCGCTGAGCAAGGCTTCCTGGAATTCGGCATAACCGCCGAAACCGAGCTTTTTCACCAGGCGCACAATGGTCGGATCGCTAACACCAGCATGTTCAGCCAGCCGCGCCATAGGCCCGAGACCGTTGCGCGGGTACTGATCGAGCAGGGCGCGGACGACTTTGCGCTCCGATGGCGTCAGGTCCAGGCCGGGATCGGTGATCAGGTCTCTGAGAGGGGGCATCCGGGCTCCTGCTGGATGGGGTGTCGAATTCGTTTCACAATCCGTGAAACGAGTATTTATGTAATGGGTGTTACATGTCTAGCTAATTTTTGTACAGGTTCAGCGAGCACCAAAAGTGTGCGGGGCGCCCGTTTAATAAGGGCTAGGCCGGGGTCGCTCGGTGTTGTAGTCCTTTGCCGATGGCGGTGTGAGACATTGCCTATAGACGAGTCAGCGACTGGCAGGCGATCGCGCTCAGAGTCTCCGGTTTGCGGCACAATGGCTCGCGGACCGGCTGTGCCGTCGCTTGTTATAACTTTCAACCGAGAAACCTGCTTGTGCCAAGTAGCCGTTTGACATTGATTTGCCATGCACGAACCGTCGCACAAAAACTGGCGCGTTTTCCTACGAACGAGCCTGTTGAAGATTTGCCTGTGGCGTCTGACGCGTTCAAGGCGCGATTTGCCCCGCCACGGCGATTGATTTGCGGGCCAGAGCTGCGGACCCGGCAAACAGCAGCGTGGCTGGGTGCCGATGCCGAAATCGACCAGGCCCTGCGCGATTGCGATTGGGGACGTTGGCACGGCCAGTCGATCAAGGATCTGCAAGCCAACCACGCCGACGCATTGCAGGCCTGGCTGGCCGATGCAGACGCAGCCCCCGATGGCGGCGAATCGGTCAGGCAACTGACGCAGCGGGTGGCGCAATGGCTGGACACGATCGCCGCAACGCCCGGACATGTCGTGGCGGTCACTCATCCGTTCGTCATGCGCGCGGCGCTGGTGCAGGTGGTGCAGGGCGGAGCGTTCAATGTGATCGATGTCGAGCCGCTGTCGGTGATCGAACTGCGCTTCAACGGCATCTGGCGCCTACGCTTGCCGGGCGTGGCCCTCGAAGAGGAATTCTGATGAAACAGCTGCTGGTCGTCGGCATCGGCGCCGGCAATCCTGACTACCTCACGATGCAGGCGGTGAAGGCGCTGCATCGGGTCGATGTGTTTTTCCTGCTGGATAAAGGCCAGAGCAAGCAGACGCTGATCGATCTGCGCCGGGACATCTGCGAGCGCTACATTACCGATCACACTTATCGCTTTGTTGAAGCCAGGAGTCCGGAACGCGAGCGCGGTGATGTCGACTACACAGCCAGCGTCGATGCACTGAATCGCGCCAAGCAACAGACCTTCGAAAAGTTGATCAATGAAGAATTGTCCGACGGCCAGTGCGGCGGTTTCCTGATTTGGGGCGATCCGGCCTTGTACGACAGCACGTTGCGGATTCTTCAGGCGATCCAGTCATCAGGCCGCTGTGAGTTTGAATACGAGGTGATACCAGGGATTACCAGCGTTCAGGCCTTGGCCGCGCAGCACAAAATCCCCTTGAACACGATTGGCCACTCAGTAGAAATCACCACGGGCCGGCGATTGGCGGCGGGGCAGGTGAGTGAGGCGGACAGTCTGGTGGTCATGCTCGATGCCGAAGATTCCTATCAGCAAGTGGCAGATCGGCAGACCGAGATTTTCTGGGGCGCTTACTTGGGCACGCCGGACGAGATTCTGCTCAGCGGCAGGCTGGCGGATGTCGCCGACGAGATCGAACGGGTGCGCAAAGCGGCGCGGGCGGAGCATGGGTGGATCATGGATACCTATTTGCTGCGCAAGACTTGAAAGGTTGGCCCCTGAACAAGCGCTTTCGCGAGCAGGCTCGCTCCCACATTCTGGTATGCATTTCCCTGTGGGAGCGAGCCTGCTCGCGAAGCGGCCAGAACATTCACCTTGATTTTCGACAGGCAAAAAGAAACCCGGTGCAACGCAAATCGCACCGGGTTTTTTGTTGCCAGCCAACGGCGGATGTCGTGGATCCGCCGTCAACCTTGAACTCTTTATCAGGCGCGTTCCAGCGCCAAAGCCACGCCCTGACCGCCGCCGATGCACAAGGTCGCCAGACCTTTTTTCGCATCGCGCTTGAGCATTTCATGCAGCAATGTCACCAGCACGCGGCAGCCCGATGCGCCGATCGGATGACCGAGGGCGATGGCGCCGCCGTTGACGTTGACCTTGTTCAGATCCCATTGCAGATCCTTGGCTACGGCCAGCGATTGCGCGGCGAACGCTTCGTTGGCTTCGATCAGGTCGAGCTGATCGATGCTCCAGCCGGCCTTGTCCAGGCAGCGGCGGGTGGCCGATACCGGGCCGATGCCCATGATCGCCGGGTCGACGCCAGCGTTGGCGTAGGCAGCGATTTTCGCCAGAACCGGCAGGCCCAGCGCTTTGGCTTTCTCGGCACTCATCAGAATCACGGCAGCAGCGCCATCGTTCAGCGATGAGGCATTGCCAGCGGTGACGCTACCGTCCTTTTTGAACGCCGGGCGCAATTTCGCCAGAGATTCTGCGGTGGTATCGCCGCGTGGCTGCTCGTCGACCTTGAACGCGACCGGATCGCCTTTGCGCTGTGGGATCAGGATCGGCGTGATTTCCTCAACGAAGCGCCCGGCCTCGATTGCAGCGGCAGCTTTCTGCTGGGACGCGGCAGCAAAGGCGTCCTGCTGTTCGCGGCTGATCTGGTATTTATCGACCAGATTTTCTGCGGTGATGCCCATGTGGTAATCGTTGAACGCATCCCACAGGCCATCGCTGATCATGGTGTCGACGATTTGCGCGTGGCCCATGCGCAGACCGGTGCGGGCGCCCGGCATGATGTAGTTGGAGAGGCTCATGTTTTCCTGACCGCCGGCAATGATCACCTCGGCGTCACCGCAACGGATCGCCTGCGCGCCCAGGTGCAACGCCTTCAGGCCCGAACCGCAGACCTTGTTCAGGGTCATCGCCGGTACTGCGTGGGGCAGACCAGCCTTGATCGCGGCCTGACGCGCCGGATTCTGCCCGGCACCGGCGGTCAGCACCTGACCCATGATCACTTCATCGACCTGCGCACCGTCCAGACCGGTCTGCTCGAGCAACTGGCGGATCACCGCCGCGCCCAGGTCTACAGCGGATACGTTGGCCAGGGAGCCCTGAAAACTGCCGATCGCGGTACGCGTGGCGGCAACAATGACGACGTCTTGCATTTTCGAATTCCTCACTCGGCAGCGAACTGCATTTCCGGTACGTGATCCGGGACGATCAGTTTACCAGCGGTTTTGGCGACGATTTCTTCAACGCTGACGCCAGGTGCGCGTTCTTTGAGGACAAATGCGCCATTTTCGATTTCCAGATAGGCGAGGTCAGTCAGCACGCGCTTGATGCAACCGGCGCCGGTCAGCGGCAGGCTGCATTTG
Organism: Pseudomonas sp. UF-293; assembly: GCF_058245595.1. Lineage (NCBI taxonomy): Bacteria > Pseudomonadati > Pseudomonadota > Gammaproteobacteria > Pseudomonadales > Pseudomonadaceae > Pseudomonas > Pseudomonas sp. UF-293. Next base: position 22,198 of record NZ_JBSICA010000037.1, read on the forward strand.
GCCAGCAGCTTGGACTCACCGTCCTTGGACGCGTGGGTCATGATGACAATGATATTGTCGGCGCCGGCCACCAGGTCCATGGCGCCGCCCATGCCCTTGACCAATTTGCCGGGGATCATCCACGAAGCGATGTTGCCTTCAACGTCGACTTCGAACGCACCCAGCACGGTCAGGTCGACGTGGCCGCCACGGATCATCGCGAAGGATTCGGCGGAATTGAAGATCGACGCGCCGATCCGTGCCGTCACCGTTTGTTTACCGGCGTTGATCATGTCGGCATCGATGGTTTCTTCGGTCGGGAACGGACCCATGCCGAGCAGGCCGTTTTCCGATTGCAGCATGACTTCCATGCCTTCGGGGATGTAGTTGGCAACCAGGGTCGGAATACCGATGCCGAGGTTGACGTAGTAGCCGTCCTGCATTTCGCGGGCGACGCGCTGAGCCATTTGTTCGCGGGTAAGTGCCATGTTGTTGTTCTCCGTAGGCCTGAATTATTTGCGGAGGGTGCGCTGTTCGATGCGTTTTTCGAACGTGCCGCAAATGACCCGGTCGACGTAGATGCCCGGGGTGTGGATCTGCGTCGGGTCGAGTTCGCCGGGCTCGACGATTTCTTCGACTTCGACCACGGTGATTTTGCCCGCGGTCGCGGCCAGCGGATTGAAGTTCTGCGCGGTGTGACGGTAAACGACGTTACCGAAATGGTCGGCCTTCCAGCCCTTGACGATGGCAAAGTCGCCGGTGATGGACTCTTCCATCAGGTACTTTCGCCCTTTGAATTCACGCACTTCCTTGCCTTCGGCAACCGGGGTGCCGACGCCTGTGGCAGTGAAGAACGCCGGAATGCCGGCGCCACCTGCGCGCATTTTCTCAGCGAGGGTGCCTTGCGGGGTGAGGATGACTTCGATGTCGCCCTTGAGCAGTTGCTCCTCGAACAGTTTGTTTTCGCCGACGTAGGAGGCAATGACTTTGCTGATCTGGCGGTCGGTGAGCAGCACGCCAAGGCCGAACCCGTCGACGCCGCAGTTGTTGGAGACGACAGTGAGGTCGCGGGTGCCCTTGCGCTTGATCTCCGCGATCAGGTTTTCCGGAATGCCGCACAGGCCGAAGCCGCCGGCGATGACGGTCATGCCGTCTTCCAGCCCGGCCATCGCTTCCTCGTAGGAACTCACACGCTTGTCGAAACCTGCCATAGGCACCTCTTTTATTATTTGCGGGCGGCTGGCTAGCCGAGTGCCTGGAGTGTCTCTCCGTGGAATATATTTGTTAAGTTGATTTTTACGGTTGATTGATTGATAAAGCTCACCAATTGAAAGAGCAATCGCATTACGGCGTGCAGCTTGCCGCTTGCAACTGGAGCACAGCGACCATGACCATCAAACAGATCCGGGCCTTTCTCGCCGTGGCCCATAGCCTGAGCTTCGCCGTGGCCTGCGAGCGTCTGCACCTGTCGCAATCGGCACTGAGCCTGACCATCAAGGCGCTGGAAGAGGGCCTGGGCGGTCGGCTGTTCAGCCGCAACACCCGGAATGTCGCGCTGACCCCGGAAGGCGAATCGCTGTTGCCGCTGGCGCGCCGGTTGATTGCCGACTGGGACAACGCCGAAGACGAAATGCGTCAGCGTTTCAGCCTGCAACGCGGGCGCGTGACGCTGGCGGCGATGCCGTCGTTTGCCGGCAATCTGCTGCCGCCGATCCTCAAGACTTTTCGCGCGCGCTATCCAAACGTCAACGTCACGGTAAACGACGTGATCAACGAACAAGTCCTGGAGATGGTCCGCGATCGCCAAGTCGAGCTTGGCGTGGCGTTCGCACCGATGCAAAGCACTTCGATGACCTTTACGCCGTTGTATGTCGACCGCTTCGTCGCGGTGGTGCCAGCGGACTCCACGTTGGCCAAGCGTGGCGACATCGATTGGCAGACCCTACTGCACGAACCATTCATCACCCTGCAACGGCCATCGACGGTGCGGGTCATGCTGGAAGAGCATCTGCAGGCGCGTGGAATGAAATTGCCGGTGGAATTCGAAAGTCATCAATTGGCAACGGTCGGGCGGATGGTGGCCAGCGGACTCGGGGTCAGCGCGGTGCCGGCATTGTGTGCGGGACAAATGCGCGAACTGGGCGCGCACTGTCTGACCTTGAATGATTCGGTCGAGCGGGCAATTGGCGTGTTGACCGAGCCGGGCAATGAACTGTCGGCGGCGGCGCAGGCCTTGTTCGATATTCTCCAGCAGGAAAACCTGAGCGAACGCCTGTCTCCGTGATCTCCCAGCAGTGGAGTTTCAGGCGTCGAGAAGCTGTGCCAGCAACGGCAGTAGCGCTTCGCATGATCCTTCAATCTTCAAATCGAGCAGATCATCGGCGCGGGTCTTGCCCAGGTTTATCGCAATCAGCGGCTTGCCCCGTTCGGCGATGACCCGGCACAGGCGAAATGCCGAATACGCCATCAACGACGACCCCACCACCAGCAACCCCGCTGCATTCTCGGCAGCCGCCATCGCCCGTGCCGCCGTCGGCTGCGCCACGTTTTCGCCGAAGAACACTACATCCGGCTTCATCCGCTCACCCGCACAGTGAGGACACTGCGGCACCTTGAAGCGCGCTTCGAACGCCGGATCAAGCAAGGTATCGCCATCCGGCGCCTGCACCGCGTCAACCCCGGTCAGGTAGGGATTTTGTGCTTCCATCTGGTGCTGGATCACATCGCGCTGGCTGCGCTGCCCGCAATCCAGACACAGCACACGATCCAGCCTGCCATGCAGTTCGATGACATCGTGGCTACCGGCCTGATCGTGCAGGGTGTCGACGTTCTGCGTGATCAGAGTGCTGATCCGGCCAAGCTGTTGCAATTTCGCCAACGCCTCATGCGCGGCGTTCGGCCGGGCCTGGCGCACGCGCGGCCAGCCGAGCATGGCCCGCGCCCAATAGCGACGGCGTGATTGCGGGGTAGCGAGGAATTCCTGATACATCATTGGCTGCCGCCCGCGACGTACGCCGTCGCTGTCGCGGTAGTCCGGAATTCCCGATGGTGTGCTGATACCGGCGCCCGTCAGCACCAGAAATTGATCCTCGGCCATGGCCTGCAACAGCGTGTCGAAATGTTCGCGGATCGGGCTGTCGAGCATGCTCAGCACTCCAGAATGGGCAGTGCACGCAGGTTAGCACGCGATCCGCATTGGTTACTTGCGCGCCTCCAGTATCAGGTTGAACGGCGTCTGCGTAGCGCGGCGGAATTGCTTGAACCCGGCCTCGGCGAAGACTTTGCGCAGGCGCATTTCCCCGGCTTGCGCACCGAGCCCGAGGCCGACTTCCTGAGACAGCGAGTTGGGCGTGCAGATAAACGTCGAGGCGGCGTAGAACAGACGTCCGACCGCGTTGAGATTGTCGTCCAGTTTGTCGTTGGCAAACGGCTCGACCAGCAATACCGTGCCATCGTCTTTCAGCGACTCATATGCATGGCGAGCCGCCCCTACCGGGTCGCCCATGTCGTGCAGGCAGTCGAAAAAGCAGATCAGGTCATAGTCGCCGCCGGGGTAGTTTTTTGCCGTGCCCTCGAAAAATCTGGCTCGGTTGCCGACGCCGCCTTCTTCGGCGCGTTGCGTGGCCACCGTGATCGACGGCGCGTGAAAATCAAAGCCGACGAACTGCGACTTGGGAAATGCCTGGGCCATGATCACCGTCGACGCTCCGTGGCCGCAGCCGATGTCGGCAACCCTGGCGCCGCGTTCCAGTCTGGCCACCACACCGTCCAGCGCCGGCAGCCATTCAGCGATCAGATGGCCTTTATAGCCTGGGCGGAAGAAACGTTCGGTGCCGCTGAACATACACGGGTGGTGATCGCCCCAGGACAGACCACCATTGCCGCGCATGGCCTTGACCAGTTTGTCCTTGTCATGGAAAAACGATGCCACCACGCCGAGCCCGCCGGCGACGTACACCGGCGAATCCTCCACGGCCAGCGCCAGTGCCTGTTCTTCCGGCAAGCGAAACTGGCCGTCAAGGTGCTCCATGTAGCCGGAAGCTGCGTGAGCGCTGAGCCATTCGCGCACCAGGCGCGGGTTGCAGGTAGTTTTTTCCGCGAGGGCTTCGGGGCTGATCGGTTGGCTGTCGGCCATCGCCCGGTACAGCCCAAGCTCTTCGCCGACGATGACATTGGCCAGCATCGCCGCGCCGCCCATGTCATTGACCAGTTTGCCCATGAATTCGTTGAGTTTCGCCTCATTCATCACGTGTGCTCCTGAAACAGGATCACGGTCCGGCGGCGTTGAATGTCGAGGCAGGCGCCACCGGACGCTGGTCACGGATAGGGGCAGGGCACAGCAGACGTCCTGCGGCCCCCTCGACTGGGTAATGAATGAGTCTAGACTCCTTTTACTCGATCCGTGCCCAGCCATCGGGGCGGGAACGGGTGTTGACCATAGAAACTGCGCAGCTGTGTCAGGTCGTGCTCATACCAGCAGCGCAGCCATCGCTGATACTGTGCTTGTGCGAGGGGGCGCAGTAACGGCCGGGACCAGCCGTCATGAATGGCTTGAGCTGCCTGCATGCCGCTCATCAACGCCTTGAGCACGCCGTGCGATGAAGCCGGGTCGAGCCGGCTTGCAGCATCGCCCACAAGAAAGTAGCCATCACCGGCAACAACCTCGCTTATGCGCCAGCTCACGTCAGCACCCCGTATCGGGCCTGCCTGCGCTAATGCTTGCAGGTTTGCGGGCAATATTCGCAGGGAAGGATTTGCCCCCGGCGCAGCCTCGGTTTCCAGCGTCAGGTGCGTCCAGTGCAGCAACTGTGCCTTGACCTGAGCGATCCAGGTCCAGCCATCAGGGGTCGCCAGCAAATGCGGATGGCTTGCGTAGGGCTCGCAGCGACCCTGCAAATAACCATAGCGAGCCACTAACGCGGGAGAATCGATCTGCACCCTCAGGTGCAGTTTGCGGCCAAGCCAGCCGGTAGCTCCACTGGCGTCGATCAAATACGCGGCGCAAAGGCAGCCGCTGTCGGTCTCCACCCCGATCACTCGACGCCCCTGGGTGAGCACCTGCTGCGCCCGACATGGCTGGTGCACCTCGACCCCCGCAGAAGCCGCTTGCTGCAACAATGCGCTGTCCAGTTGCACGCGGCTGATCTGGAAGCCGCGCCATGGGCCATTTGTATCCGCGCCGAAAGCGTTGAAACAGGCCGGGCCGTTCCAGTGCACCCATTGACCTTCAAAGCGCAGAGTCGACGAGGCACGGAGCAGATCGGCAATGCCGAGTTGCCGCAATAACGGTTCGATCCCCGGGTGCAGGCTTTCGCCGGGGCGGAATCGCGGAAACGCTTGCCGTTCGAGCAAAGCCACGCGCAACCCTCGGCGGGCACAGCTGATGGCACTGGCGCAGCCCGCAGGGCCTGAGCCAATCACCACAACATCAAAGTGCTTCGTCAGCGATCTGCCACGCCTCTGCATCCTGTTTCATCAGGATGGCATCGGCGCTGACGAACAACATGACCTGTCGCTCCACTTCGACGTGACGCAATTTGAAATCATCATCGGCAGTGCTGACAGCCCCGCGCTTGTACATCGAAAAACGCTGCACCCAGCCCTCAAGGACAACGCCGGCTTCCTGCTGGGCCGTATCGAGTTCGTTGTCCGGTTGCTGCACCTCGAGAAACGACAGCAGCGGCCAGGCATTGCGCTGGGCGTTGTCATCGTCAGCGCCAAGCACCTGATAAACCCGATGCATCGAAACGACCCGCCGCTCATACGCGGGTTGTGATGTGCGGCCGGTCAGACTCAGGGAAAAATGCCCGTCCAGGGCGACCTGGGTGTAGTCGGCGTGGGCATAGGCGTGGTACTGGGCGAACAGGCGGTTGTCTTGAGCGATGAGTTGCGGACCCGGCTGATCGTCCCAGGCAATGGCACCGTCCTGGCCGATTTCCTGATCGGTCAACGGGATGATGGTGTGCAGACTTGAACGTGGTTCGAAAACGCGCACCGAGTCCGGTGCCACCCCGGGCCAGAAGGAGCCCAGAGCCGCGCAGATTTTCGCATCTTCGGGAAACGGGCTTGCCATCTGATAGCCGGCCAACACGTTGATCCATTGCGCATCGGGAGTTTTCTGTCGAATCCAGCCTACTTCCCAGCCCGGACCGAAAACCCCGGCAGCGCCGTCGGGCAGCGAGGAAGGTCGCGAACGCTGAGCGAGCGGCATTTGCGACGACGCGCGCAGGCGCGGTTCAGCCGAAGCGACAATCGCCGTCACCCCTCGATCCTTGTCAGAAAACAACTGATCCTTGAGATTCAGGTTGGCGCAATACCGCACGTTGGAAAGCGCTTCGAGGCGGGCGTGCCAAATGTCGGGATCGGGGAAAAGCGGCTCCTCGCGGACCCAGCGCAGCAGTTTGCGCTGACTGCACAGTGGGTAAAAATCCGGAGGGCCGATAATCGAATAGGCAGCCACCGTCGGCAGCAGGTCGCTCAGCGCCGCGCAGTGTGGCCGGACCCATCCGTCAGCGGTCGCGTCCTGATAGTGCAGGGCCTCATAACCGCCCTCACGCACCAGCGCTTCGACATCGGGGTGATTGTTCAAATCGTCGATGCTGCCGTCTGCGTCAACCTTGTGTCGGCCATGCACCATGCCGCCGGTGTTGGCTGGCATCAGAAACGATAGCGGTCGGCCCTCGAGTCTGGCGGGCTCGACCAGCCGTGCCTTCGGCTCTGGCAACAGCAGCCCGGTGCCGAAATCCTCAACAGTTGCCCAGGCAGCCAGATCATCGGTCACGACAAAGGGCGGCTGGCTGATCTGCGGTTCCGCCCAGCCGGTGCCACTGTGACGTAAATGGATGTGCCGCAACTTCTCGTTGATCTGATGATTTTCCAGTGTCACCGCCAGTTGCAGGCCCGCCAGACACTGGTCGCCATCGAACAGTTTGTGCAGCGGCACCCAGAAATCCAGCCCCGGATCGACTTCAGCCTGAAAATCCATCGGCCCGAAGCGCTGCGCATCACCGCGCAGTTGCATGGCAATGTACGCGCTGTAGCGCACCGGCATGACCCGGATGCCATGCACGTCGCCGTCGACAAAGGGCAGGAAGCATCGTTGTCTGGCGTCATACCGGGCAGGCACAGTGCCGACGCGGGCAATGCCGGTGCGCGAAAAACACAGATCGGCGTGTCGGCCGTGTACGGTGTCGGCCGCGCAGCGATATTCACTGGCATAGGCCACCACCGCCAGGGGCGCGCCAGCGGCGGTCAGCCGTAGTTGATCGAGGGTGGGCGGGGCGATGCTGTAGACATAGTTCAGAACGGTTTCGATCTCGCCCGGAGTCGGAAACAGCCGCAGATCCGTTCCGGTTTCGTCGACGGTCACTTGCGGTGATGCCAGCGCGTGATACAGCAAGCTGCGCGAGGGCGCCGCCGCTTCGATTGCGCAGACTCCGTCGGGGTCGAAATCTTCGAATCCGTTCAGGCAGCGATCAACCGTCAGTGGTCGTCGCAGCTCGGCTGCCAGCGGCTCTGCCAACAGATCAAGGCCGTGGGCCAACATCAGCGAACGCCAGCCGCCGGGCGCCAGCCGATGACATACCTGGGTGACGGATTCGAGCAGAGTCATGGCTGATCCTCGTTACGGTTCGCGAGCCGTCATCAGACGACACAAGACTGACGCCTCGCTACTGTCAGGTCTGACAGTAGCGAGGCGTCAGCAGATGCATAACCATAGGGGTCTTCGCCTGGGCGCAACAGTCGGGAGATTCCGGTGAGGTTGTAGGCAGATGCCTGCTGTTCGGATGGAAACAGCAGGGGGGCAGGAGGGAAATTTAAACAGTGGCTGTCAGCCGTGCAGCGGCAACTTCAGTTCAGCGCACAACCCACCGCCTTCACGGTTGCTCAACATCAGCGAACCACCCAGCGCCATCGCTAACTGTTGGGCGATCGCCAGACCGAGCCCGGTGCCGCCGGTGTCGCGATTGCGCGAGTTTTCTACGCGGTAGAACGGTTCCAGAACCTGCGCCAGTTCGGCCTCGGCGATGCCCGGGCCGCGATCAAGGACTTTCACCGACAGGCTGTTGCCCTGCGCTTCGACCTGCAATTGCGCGGCGCCGGCGAATTTGAGGGCGTTGTCGGTCAGGTTCACCAGGACCCGGCGCAGCGCTTGCGGGCGGGTTTCGATCACCGCTTTGCTTTTGCCGCCGAGCTGCACGTCCTTGCCCATGTCCTGATAGTCGAAGACCAGGCTGTCGAGGAACGAGTCGAGATCGGTACGGCGGCTTTCTTCGGTGGCGCCATGAATGCTGCGGGCGTAGGCCACGCCTTCGCGCACCAGATGTTCGATCTCACCGAGGTCGCTGCTCAGTTTGTCTTTCTCGACCGAGTCGTCCATGAATTCCGCGCGCAACTTCATCCGGGTGATCGGCGTTTGCAGGTCATGGGAAATCGCCGCCAGCAGTTGCATGCGCTCTTTCAGGTAAACGGCGATGCGCGTCTGCATGGCGTTGAAAGCCCGCGCCGCGTGGACCACTTCGGTCGGCCCTTGCTCGTCGAGTTTGATCGGGTGGGCGTTGGGGTCGAGAGTCTCCACGGCATTGGCGAGGCGGGTGAGGGGACGGATGGCAATGCGCACGGCCAGCCAGGTGCAGAGAATCAGCAGCGCCAATTGGCCGAGCAACACCACTGGCAACCACGGCGACAACGGCACCATCGCCGGGCGGATATCGATGGTCACCGGGCTGCCGTCGCTCAGGCGCAGGTGGCCCTGGAAATGTCGTCTCGGCCCACCGGGAACCTCGGTAAACACGATGGGATAAGTGTCGCCGATGGCCGCGGTGATCGAGGCAATGGCCACGGACTCTTCAGCCGAGGTCACCGGCATGCCCGGTTCGCCCTCGTTGAGCAGATAGCCGTAGTTGCGCCGGGCCAGGCGTGGGAGCCAGGCCTCGCGTTCGGCGGCCGGCAGGCGATCGAGGATCGCCATCGAAGTCGAGACGTCGGTTTCGAGGTTGCCGAGCATGGTGCTTTTCGCGCTCTGGTAACGCTCGTAATACTGCGCGCCGAACGACAGACCCTGCGCCAGAATCAGCCCGATCAGAAAGATCAGCGACAGGCGCGAGGCGAGGGTACGCGGCCATTGCAGCTTGAGTTTCATGCCGACGCCCCGAGCAGTTCGACCGGCAGCGAAAACACATAACCTTCACTGCGCACGGTCTTGATATAGGCCGGCTCGCGGGCATCGTCGAGCAGACGTTGGCGCAAGCGGCTGACCAGCAGATCGATGGAGCGATCGAACAGATCGGCCTCGCGGCCCTGGGTCAGGTTGAGCAGTTGATCGCGGCTGAGCACTCGTTGCGGGTGGTCGAGAAAAACCCGCAACAAGCGGTATTCGGCGCCGCTGAGAGCAACCATGGTGCCGTCGCTGTCGAGCAGGTGCCGCGCCGAGGTGTCCAGCTGCCAACGACCGAACGCCAGCAGGCGTCCGGCTTCGGTGACCACCAGATTCGGCGGCAACATGCGTGTGCGGCGCAACACGGCGTTGATCCGCGCCAGCAGTTCACGGGCGGCGAAGGGTTTGGTCAGGTAATCGTCGGCGCCCATTTCCAGGCCGATGATGCGATCGGTCTCATCGTTGCGCGCGGTGAGCATCAGCACCGGCGTCGCCTTGTGTTTGCCGACTCGCAATTCGCGGCACAACTGCAGGCCATCGTCGCCGGGCATCATGATGTCGAGCACGATCAGATCGACAGTATTGGCATCGAGAAAACTGCGCATCTGCCGGCCATCGGCGACGACTGTCGTGCGTAGACCGTTTTTCTTCAGGTAATTGCCTACCAGTTCACGGATCTCGCGGTCGTCGTCGACGATGAGAATGTGATCGACATGTTCCATCGGTTCAAGCCTCTTTAAAGGGGAATGCCGTGCAGTCTATAGCGCCGTTGACCGCACGCCTGCCTGCCTTTGTATTGCAGTGTATCTGCCGCGACGGCGGATACACGCCGACGCAAAAACGCGATTTTCTACGGGTTTTGTATCGCTGTGTATCTACACACGGCGTGGATACACAACGAGTGATTCTCGTCCTTTCCTGACACAGACGCGATACCTCGAAGGCCTCAAATAGGCTCCATCGAGGCACACACAGAGCGCCTCGGCTCAAACCCACTGAAGCCTTGAGGACTACACCATGAACAACAAATCCGTAATCGCCGCCTGCCTGTTCGCCGCTCTGAACATCTGCACCCTGTCGGCCCACGCCGAAGCTGACGTCAGCCGGCAAACCTACACCTACGGCACCCATCTGGATATCCAGAAAGTGCTGTCGATGACTGAGGACACTTCGGTGACCTGCGGCATCACCGAGGCGCGCATGACCTACCTCGATTCCGCCGGCAAAACCCGCGAGCTGGATTACAGCAAATTCGCTGACGGCTGCAACAACCAGAACTGAGTCACCCCCACTTTTTCTGCAAGGAGTTTTGCCATGAACAACGTCTCGCGCTTTCTGACCGCAGCAGCCTTCGCCTTCACCGGTGCCGCCGCCCACGCCAACACTGCTGTAGAACAAAGCAGTTGCGCCAGCAGCACCTGCTTCCAGCTGACCACCGTGGCGAAGGAGGGCAGCGATGCGTTGATCGCCGCTGACGGCTCGAGCCGCACACCGCAGGGACAGACGCTTGCCGCTGACGGCTCCAGCCGCACACCGCAAGGGCAGACGCTTGCCGCTGACGGCTCCAGCCGCACACCGCAAGGGCAGACGTTTGCCGCTGACGGCTCAAGCCGCACTCCGCAAGGCCAGATGGTTGCCGCTGATGGTTCCAGCCGTACACCGCAGGGCCAACTGGTTGCGGAGAACGGTGCCAGCCGCACACCGCAAGGGCAGCTGCTCGACGGCCAGAGCGCATGAGGCACGGCTTAGACAAAGCAGGCTAGCGAGGGGGCGTTTCCCTCGCTGCCCGGTTGCGTGCCCAGCCCCCCTTTCAAGGTGACCCCTATGTACCTCATCGCATTTCTCGGCGGTCTGCTGACCGTCCTCAGTCCGTGCATCCTGCCGGTGGTACCGTTTCTGTTCGCTGGCGCCAACCGAACACGTTCCTCGATCTTGCTGACTCTCGGCGGCATGGCGTTGACCTTTGCGCTGATCTCCAGCCTCGCCGTGGTCAGCAGCGAGTGGGTGATTCAGGCCAGCAACACCGGCCGCCACGTTGCCCTGTTCGTCATGGCGCTGTTCGCCCTGTCGCTGATCTCTGCCCGCGTTGGTGACTGGCTGACCCGGCCCTTTGTCGCGCTGGGCAATCGCCTCGATCAGGACACCCGTAAACGTGCGGGGCCGATGGGCTCGATCATGCTCGGTGTCGCCACCGGCCTGTTGTGGGCGCCTTGTGCCGGGCCGATCCTTGGAGTGATTCTCACCGGCGCGATGTTGCAAGGCGCCAATGCCCAGACCAGCCTGTTGCTGCTGGCTTACGGCGTCGGCAGTGCCTTGTCGCTCGGTACGTTGATCTTCGCCGGGCGCGGGTTGGTCAATCGTCTGAAACCGTCGATCCCGTTCAGTGGCTGGTTGCGTCGCGGTGCCGGCGTTGCAGTGCTTGCTACGGTCGCGGTGATTGCGACGGGCGCCGACAAAACCCTGCTCGCCAGCACCTCTTCGGAAGGCGTGGCCAGCGTCGAGAAAAACGTTCTGGAAAACGTGCCGAAAGTGGTCGACTACTTCGTCAGCAAGGTCCGCGCCGATTCGATGATGGACGAAGCCCAGGGCGCGATGCCGTCGCTGTCGGGCGCCGTGCAGTGGCTCAATTCACCAGAGCTCAGTGCCCAATCCCTGCGCGGCAAAGTGGTGCTGGTGGACTTCTGGACCTACGACTGCATCAACTGCCAGCACACCCTGCCGTACGTCAAAGACTGGGCGAAGAAATACGAGAAGGACGGCCTGGTGGTGATCGGCGTGCATACGCCTGAATACGGCTACGAGCGCATCATCGACAACGTCAAGGATCAGGTGAAAAAGCTCGGCATTACCTACCCGGTAGCGATCGACAACGACTATGCGATCTGGCGCCACTTCGACAATCAATACTGGCCGGCGCATTACCTGATCGACGCCAAGGGCCAGGTGCGTTACAGCCACTTCGGCGAAGGTCGCTATGCAGAGCAGGAGCAGATGATCAAGCAGTTGCTGGAGGAGGCCAAGGCACCGGCCGCCTGATCAAAACAACGCAATGGCTCATAGGTCGCGGACCATGAGCCATTTGGCTTTTTCCTGATTAGCTGCGTCGGCATGCGTCTGAAACTCGTTGCGCGGATCAACCTGTTTCAGCACCTTGACAGATTTCCGCCGCTCATCGGCAAAGTGCCCGGTTTACGGGGTTGGCGGACGATTGACAGGGACGCCGGGCAGCCTCGGCGCGATAGTGAGCAAGCACGGTCCGCGTCGCAGCCTGTGCTTTCTCTCTGCCACGGAGCTCGCTGTCATGAGTACCCCGATTGATCTCACTGCCCTGAAGGAACGTCAGAAAGTCGCTTGGGCCAGTGGCGACTACGCCGTGATCGGCACGACGTTGCAAATTGTCGGCGAAAGCCTCGCCGAGGCCTGCGATCTGCGCTGTGATGAGGACGTGCTGGATGTCGCCGCCGGTAACGGCAATGCAACTCTGGCAGCGGCGCGGCGCGGTTGTGTGGTGACCTCGACCGATTACGTCGCCGCACTCCTGGAGCGTGGCCAGGACCGCGCACGGGCCGAGCATCTGGAGGTGATTTTTCAGGTAGCCGATGCCGAGGCGCTGCCGTTTCCCGACGAGAGCTACGACGCCGTACTGTCCACGTTTGGCGTAATGTTCGCGCCCGATCAGGTGACCGCTGCGAGTGAGCTGGGGCGGGTTTGTCGTCGCGGCGGGCGGATCGGCATGGCGAACTGGACGCCGGAGGGTTTTGTCGGGCAGATGTTCAAGATCCTCGGCCAGCATCTGCCTCCGCCAGCAGTGGCTCAGCCGCCGTCGAACTGGGGCTCGGATGCGTGGCTGCACAAGCAGTTCGATGATCGCGATTTTCTTGTTCGGGTAACACGCAGCCAGTTCAATTTCCGCTATCGCTCGGCGGCGCATTTCATTGACATCTTTCGCCACTGGTACGGGCCGGTGCACAAGGCATTTGCGGTGTTGTCGCCAGAGGCCGGGCAGGTGTTGGAGGATGATCTGACCGAGTTGCTCAACCGATCGAATCGAGCGGGGGAGGCGTCGCTGGTGGTGCCGAGTGAGTATCTGGAGGTGGTGATTACCAAGCGCTAGCCCACATCGGATCTCCTGATCGATGAAGATCTCTGTGGGAGCGAGCCTGCTCGCGAAAGCGGTGTGCCAGCCAACCTTTATGTTGATGGAACCACCGCATTCGCGAGCAGGCTCGCTCCCACAGGGGATGTGCTTATTTCAAATGGCTGCGATCAAACCACTCCAGCGCCGTGCGCCAGATGCAGATCCCCAGGAAATAAGCCGACATCAGCAACCACAAACCCATCACCATCGGGTTGATCACTGGGTGATTGAGTACCAGCGACAGACTGCACAACAGCCAGATCGCCGTCACCGCGATATTGATTGGCATGAAACGCCGCACGCGGAACGGGTGCAGGAACTTCATCCGTGTCACCGTCAGCAATGCCAGACCGATCACGGTTAGAAAGGTGATCCACGGTCCTGGGCCAATGATGTACAGGCACAGCGCAACCACGTTCCAGGCGGCCGGGAAGCCGACAAAATAGTTGTCCTTGCTCTTCATGTTGACGTTGCAAAAGCAGAACAGCGACGACACCAGAATCACTGACACCGTCAGCAGCAAGGTGTAATCGGGCAGGGGAATGTAGCGGTAGATAAACAGTGCCGGAATGAATACATACGTCAGGTAGTCGATCACCAGATCGAGGATCGAACCATCGAAACTCGGCAGCACCGATTGCACATTGACCTTGCGCGCCAGTGCACCATCGAGACCGTCGACGATCAGCGCTACGCCCAGCCACATCAGGCAATGGATCGGCTGGTTTTCCAGCAGGGCGAGGGTCGCCAGAAAGGCTGTGACCACGCCGGTCGCGGTAAAACCATGGGCGCCCCATGCTTTGAGCCTGGCGATGTGTACGGTGGATATCACGGGGGCGTTCTCCAGAAAGTGAAGCAAGCCGGGTATCGCCCATCGTCAGAAAGGGCGCCGGCAAACCGGGTCGGGTTGCAGCTATCGACCGGTTTGGCCGGGATAAGGTTCACCACCCTTGAATCTTAGCTGGCTGGCGGAAAATTTCTCGGGTGCGATTTCATCGGTGAGCCGGCGTCAGCCCAACGGTGCTGGCGCTATGGCTGCGTCGGTCTATCGTTGCCTGACGCAATCAGGTCGGGGCCTCGGAGGACAACGTCATGAACACCAGCGATTTGCTTGAACAACTGCTGCGAGGCCAGGCCTCGGCGGGACAACTGCGTGGCGCTTCGGCCGGTGACGGTCTGGGCGGATTGCTCGGTGGCCTGTTGGGCGGCGGCAGTCAGACCGGAGCGGGCGGCGCGGCTGCTTCGGGTGGCCTCGGCGGCCTGGGTGGTTTACTCGGTGGCCTGCTCGGCGGTGGCGGCTTGGGAAGCGCCCTCGGTGGCGGCCGCCGAAGCCGTACCGGCGGGACCAATTACGCCGCACTCGCGTCGCTGGGCATGATGGCCTACCAGGCGTATCAAGCCTGGCAACGCAGCCAGGCGAGCAAGGCGCCGCAGGAACTGCCACAAACCGCCGACCTGCTCGCCGGCCCGCAAATCGAAACTCACAGCCACGCGGTACTGCGCGCCCTGATCGCCGCCGCCAAGGCTGACGGGCGCATCGATGAAGCGGAAAAACACCTCATCAGCAGCGAAATCGGCAAACACACCGCCGACCCGCAATTGCAACAATGGCTCGACGCCGAAGTCGCCAAGCCGCTGGATCCCAGCGAAGTGGCCGAATCCGCGGGTGGCGATCCGGCCGTAGCCGCTGAAATGTATCTTGCCAGCGTCATGCTGGTAGATGACCAACAGAACGCCGAGCGCAGCTATCTCGATGAACTGGCCGCAGCCTTACAGATCGATCCGGATCTGCAAGTGCATCTGGAACAGCAGGCCAAAGGGCAAGCCTGAATCAACATCAAAAGATCGCAGCCTTCGGCAGCTCCTACCTTTGAAATACGGTGCAACCGTAGGAGCTGCCGAAGGCTGCGATCTTTTGATCTTCAGAGCCAAATGGCATCCCACAAAGGGTAGTCCCCAAGGCGTCTCACCAGACCGGCTCGCACGGGATTCTTGACGACATAGAGCGCAGCGGCTCTTAGGTCTTCATCTCGTCTCAGGGCACGATCGTAATACCCTCGCTGCCATAGTTGTCCTTGGCGACCATGTTTTCGATTGTATGCCTGGCAACTTCGGGATTTAACGCGACACATCAAATCTGCGAGCGAGCCCTCATTAAGCTCAACTAGCCAATGTAGATGGTCTGGCATTACGACCCACGCCAGTGAGGTGGCTAATCCCGCTTCACTGCACCGTCTCAACTCGTTGACCACCAATCTCCTATCATGCCAATTGGTAAAAACACGCTCTCGCAGGTTTACCACAGCGGTCAGCAAATAAATTCTCCCAATTTCAGAATGTAGGCCCGTTCTCAAACGACAGGCTTTTGCAGCAGCAGGCATTCCATTGCCTCCCTTTCATGATCCTGAAAAGACCTTAGCGTCTTCACTCTATTTAGCCAGTCCAGGCAATTACTGGATATGTCGCTACAAGCCCTGGCCATTCCATCCGTCCGGGGCTTTTTTACCTCGATTGAATTTTTCCGCCGCCGTGTCGCTCTTCTGCATAACAGAACCCGTCTGCCATCGGTGTGCTCATGAACAGGAACCTCGACGATTACAACCGCATGCGTGATTTTTCCGCGACGTCGGAACCGGCCGCAGTCAAGCGCTCGGGCCGTAAATCGGCCAAGGATCATGCGTTGCAGTTCTGTATCCAGAAGCACGACGCTTCGCACCTGCATTACGACTTTCGCCTCGAACTCGACGGCGCCCTAAAGAGTTGGGCGGTGCCGAAGGGGCCGTCGCTGGACCCGTCGGTCAAGCGTCTGGCGATTCATGTCGAGGATCATCCGCTCGATTACGCGACGTTCGAAGGCAGCATTCCCGAGGGGCATTACGGCGCCGGTGAGGTGATTGTCTGGGATCGCGGCGTGTGGATTCCGCTGGAGGATCCGCACAAGGCCTACGCCAAAGGTCGACTCAAGTTCGAGCTGCAGGGCGAGAAGCTCGGCGGCGTATGGAATCTTGTGCGCACGCACATGCCAGGCAAGAAGGAACAATGGTTTCTGATCAAGCATCAGGACAACGCCGCGCGTCCGCAGGATGACTTCGACGTACTCGTTGCCGAGCCCGACAGCGTGCTCAGCGAGCGCACGATTGTCGGCAAATCGACGGCTGCTGCCGATAAAGCCAAACCGGTGAAAAAGGCCCCGGCCAAGCCGCGCAAGCAGGCGTCCGGGCAGCTTACCGGCGCGCGCAAGGCCAAGCTCCCAGCGCAGATCAAGCCGGAACTGGCGACGCTGGTCGACAGCGCACCCGAAGGGCAGTGGAGTTACGAGATCAAGTTCGACGGCTACCGGATCATGGCGCGGATCGATCACGATGAGGTGCAGCTGTTCACCCGCAATGGCCATGACTGGACGCACAAGCTGCCGCAGCAGGCCAAGGCGCTGGCGGCGCTGGGTCTGGAATCGGCGTGGCTGGACGGCGAAATGGTCGTGGCCAACGAACAGGGCGTGCCGGATTTCCAGGCGTTGCAGAATGCCTTCGATGCCGGACGCAGCGGCAATATCGTCTATTACCTGTTCGACGTGCCGTATCTCAATGGCGTCGACCTTCGGGATGTACCGGTCGAAGAGCGTCGCGCCGCGTTGAGCACCATCCTCGGTGCGCAGAAAGAATCCTCAACGCTGCGCTTCTCCGAAGCCTTCGAAGAAACCCCGGACGCGCTGCTCAACAGCGCTTGCCAGATGCAGATGGAAGGCCTGATCGGCAAGCGTATCGGCTCGCCCTATGTGTCACGGCGCAGCGGCGACTGGATCAAGCTCAAGTGCAAGCATCGCCAGGAATTCGTCATCGTCGGCTACACCGATCCGAAAGGTGCGCGTAGTGCCTTCGGTGCATTGCTGCTCGGCCTGCACGATCGGGACAGCGGCGAGCTGCGCTATGCCGGCAAGGTCGGCACCGGGTTCAACGAGACCACATTGAAAAGCATCCTCGCCCAGCTCAAGCCGTTGCATACCAACAGTGCGGCGGTGGTCAATCCGCCCAGCGGTTTCGAGGCCAAAGGCGTGCATTGGCTCAAACCAAAATTGCTGGCGGAAGTGGCATTCGCCGAGATGACCAAGGATGGCTCGGTGCGCCACGCCGTGTTCCATGGTCTGCGCGACGACAAACCGGCCAAGGACATTACCGAGGAGCGAGCGAAGCCTGTGAAAGCTGCCAAGTCCGAAAAATCCGCGAAGAGCGAAAAACCCGCCACCACCGCGAAGAAACCGGCAAAAAAAGTCGCCGCCAGTAAGGCCGAAACCGCACCGTCGCAATCAGGACTGGCCGGCGGCAAGGTACGCATCACCCACCCCGATCGGGTGATCGACGCCGTCAGCGGCACGACCAAAATGCAACTGGCGCAGTACTACGCCAGCGTCGCCGAATACATCCTGCCGCAGCTCAAGGATCGGCCCGTGGCACTGGTGCGTGCGCCGGACGGCATCGCCGGCGAATTGTTCTTCCAGAAGAACGCCGACCGCTTGGCCATTCCCGGCATCACCGCCCTGGACAAGGACGTCACCGGCCAGCCGGTGATGATGATCAACAATCCCGAAGCGCTGGTGGGCGCGGTGCAGATGAGCACCGTCGAACTGCACACCTGGAATGCCACGAAGGTTGATCTGGACAAGCCCGATCGCTTTGTCCTCGACCTCGACCCGGACCCGGCGCTGCCGTGGAAAAGCATGGTGGAAGCCACCGCGCTGACCTTGACCGTGCTTGATGAGTTGGGCCTCAAAGCCTTTCTGAAAACCAGCGGCGGCAAGGGTATTCACCTGGTAGTGCCATTGACGCGCAAGCACGGCTGGGACGAAGTGAAAGACTTCAGCCACGCCATCGTCAGCCACATGGCCAAATTGCTGCCGGATCGTATTTCAGCGGTGTCCGGGCCGAAAAACCGCGTCGGGCGGATCTTCATCGATTACCTGCGCAACGGCCTCGGCGCCACCACTATTTGCGCCTACGCCGCGCGGGCGCGGGAAGGCATGCCGGTGTCCGTGCCGCTGTATCGAGAGGAGGTCGCTGAAATCAAGGGTGGTAATCACTGGAACATCTGCAACGTTCATGAACGTTTGACCGAAGTCGGCGACGAGCCTTGGGCGGACATGAAGAAAACCCGCCAGACCATCACCGCCGAGATGCGCAAACGCGTCGGCATGAAAAAGTGATCAGGTGTCGCGCAGCAAGTCGTGCGCGTTGAGCAGTTCGAAGGCGATTTGCGGGTGGTTTTCCAGGCCCTTGCGAATCGCCGCCGGAATTGCCGCGCGAGTCTTGCGACACAGGCCTGGCAGCTCGTCGATCTGGATGGCGATGCCGCGCATGGTGCGTACTTCATTGAAACCGGGGGCGACCTCGACGCGGATGCCCAGCTGTTCGTACATGCGCTGCTGCAGGCGTTTGAGGTCGTCGAGGTCTTTGAGTTGTTCCAGACGTGCCAGGAGGATTTTTTCCTCGGCGCGAGTCAGGCGCAGGATGCGCAGATCCGCGCCGGGCGTTTCCAGCAAAGGATCGCGCCCACAGATGCAGGCGCCGGGCGGGCAGGGTGAACGCAATGGCACAGTCGTCGTCATGGCCTCCATCATAGAGGCCGTCGGACGTTTTTGCCTATGCGCACTCAGCGGCCGTCCATCGGCCGCTGCTGCCCTTGTGACTACTGATGCACGCCTTCGTATTGCACCAGGATGGCATTGGCCAGGTCTTCATCGCTGGCGTTCAAGCCTGGGTTGGCCTGACGCACCTGTTGCAGTACCGACTCAAGATAAACCCCACGAATGGCCCCGCCGCTGGCGACAAACGCAGACACGTCGTCACGGGCCGGAATCACCATTTTGTCATCCTTGAAAGTCGAGTACAGCGACGCGGAGACACCGGCCGAAGTGGCGACATCACCCGCATCGACGCGGGCGAGTGCCGAACCGACCGGCAGGCAAAGCATAAGAGAAGAAATCAGGACTAACTTGCGCATGACGTGTTCCTCCACAAGCGCTCAGCAAAAAGGGAAGGGACTACATAACGTCAGAGGTGAACGGTGCGCCGGAGTTCCGTGAGCGGTGAAAACCCTTGAGTCAGCGTTTTCACCGCTCAGTCAGGTCAGATCACCCCGCACGCCATGCGATCGCCGCCACCGCCCAGTGGCTTGGGCATGTCGGAATGGTTATCGCCGCCGGCGTGAATCATCAGGGCGTGCCCCTTGATCTCGGACAGCTGCTTCAGGCGCGGAGCCAGCACCGGATAGTTGGCGACACCGTCAGCCGTCACATACACCGCCGGCAGATCGCCCAGATGCCCGTCGGCGTACGGGCCAAGGTGCTTGCCGGTTTTCGCCGGATCGAAGTGTCCGCCAGCGGCCAGTGCCGCGCCTTTTACTCCCTCCTTCATGCCCGCTTCGCAGCTGCCGTTTTCATGAACATGGAACCCGTGAATACCGGCCGGCAACGACTTCAAGTCCGGGGTGAACAGCAGACCGTACGGCGTCTCGCTGACAGTGACCGAGCCGATTGCCTGCGGCGCGCCGTCGGCGCTGACCAGGTTGATCGCGACTTTCTCCGTTGCCGCCTGTGCGGTGCCGATTGCCAGGGTGCCGAGCAGACCAAACCACAGTGCGCGTTTCATAAGCGTTTCCTTCAGCTGCATGAATGTTCGAAGCGCTGGATTGATAGCCTGCCGGGGTTAACCGGTGATGAAGGCGTTATCCAGCGGTGCTGCAAGGTGTGACTGGCCGCGCGATCCAAAAGTTTTGCCCGATTCAAGTCGCCGCTGACATCAGCCGATACGCTCTGTGTCGGCAGTTCCCTGCACATAGGCTTAACTGAAATCCGACAAGCGTAATCCAGCGTGCCCACGGGAGATTCCACGGTGTCGATCAAACTGCGTTTGGTGTTGCTGATTGCGACCAGCCTGCTGACGGCGCTGATCGTGAGCCTGGTCAGTTACGTCGGCAATCTGCGGATGGCCACGGCGGTCGGTGATAACACGGTGAGCATGAGCGCGCTGCGCAATCACATGGAAGCCGACATGATGCATGACGCCCTGCGCGCTGATGTCTATTCGGCAATGCTGGTGGGCCTGGGCAAAAGCACCGGCAGTGCGGCTGAGGTGCGCGATTCGCTCACCGAGCACGCCGGGCATTTTCGTGCAGTGCTGGATGACAACCTGAAGCTGCCGATCAACCCGGCGTTGCGCACGGCGCTCGAGCAGATCAAGCCGAGCCTCGACACCTACATCAAATCCGCCGAGCAAATCGTCGGCGTGGCGCTGGACAATCCGGATGCCGCCCAGCAACAGCTTGGCACGTTCAACACCGCGTTCAGCCAGCTCGAAGAACAGATGGCGGCGCTCAGCGAGTTGATCGAAAGCAACACCCGACAGACCAGCGTAGGCACCGAAGCAGCCATTCGCAATGCCAATCTGGCCCTTGGTGTGGTGCTGATCGCCAGTCTGTTGCTGCTGCTGATCCAGGGCCGCTGGGTGATGCGCAGCATCCTCGGGCCGCTGCAGTCCGCCAGCCGCATCGCCGAAAGCATTGCCCATGGCAATCTCAGCGAACCGATTGTCGAACCCGCCGGCAAAGATGAAGCCAGTGTGCTGATCCGCACGTTGGCGACCATGCAGCGTGATCTGCGCAACATGATCGACGTAGTGCGGCGCAACGCCCATGGTGTCAGCGGCATGAGCGAGCAGCTCAGCCACGGCTGCCATCAGGTCGCCGACAGCAGCCAGCAGCAGAGCATCGCGGCCGGAACCATGGCCGCTGCCGCCAGCCAGATGACCGCCAGTATCGAAGAAATCACCCGCCACGCCGAACGCGCCCTGAGCATGGCCAATCAGGCCGAAAACCTGGCCAAGGAGGGTGGCGGGGTGATCCACCAAGTAGTCAGCGACATGGATGACATCGCCCGTTCGGCGCAGCAGTCAGCGCAGGTGATCCGCACGCTGGATCAGGAATCCGAGGCGATCTTCAACATCATTCAAGTGATCAAGAGCATCGCCGACCAGACCAACCTGCTGGCACTCAACGCTGCGATCGAGGCAGCGCGGGCGGGTGAGCAGGGCCGTGGCTTTGCCGTGGTCGCTGATGAAGTGCGCAGTCTGGCTGCACGCACCAGCGCCTCGACCCAGGAAATCGCAGCGATGGTCGCGCGCATCCAGAACAGCACGCGCGAGGCGGTCAGCAGCATGGAGGCGGGCGTGGCGCAGGTCGACAAGGGGATGGCGGTGACGGCGGAAGTCGAGCGGGCGATTCGCGAGATCCTCGACGCCACGCTGAACACCACGCAACTGGTCAATGACATTACCCGCACGATTGGCGAGCAGAGCCAGGCCAGCAATGAAATCGCCCATCAGGTGGAAATGATTGCGGGAATGAGCGAGGGCAATAGCCGGGTGATCGGGCAGACCGCGACGACCACGGATGAATTGTCGAGTCTGGCGGGGCAATTGGCGCGGTCGGTGGATCGGTTTCGGTTGTGATGTTTAGGTAGACCAGCGGGTTTTCCATTGCCTGAGCCAGCGCTTTCGCGAGCGGGCTCGCTCCCACAAGGTTCGCCAGTGTCGAGTCCTTTGTGGGAGCGAGCCTGCTCGCGAAGAGGCCAGCGCTGACAGGATTGAATCAGGCCAATGTGCCCTTGATCAAAACCTGAACGCCTGCCGCCCCACCAACAACCACTTCCCACCCTGTTTCTGCCAGATCTGAAAATTCTCGATCTCGGTCGGAATCACCTCGGTCCCCTTCAACGCCTGCGCAGAAAAGTGGTGGCGCACCAGCGCGGTATCACCCGACATCGTGATGGTCTGCTTCTGCATTTCGAGGGTCTTGAATGCGCTGCGGCCGGTTTCGATGTCGGCGATGAACTCCTGCTTGTCCTGAATTTTGCCGCTGGAGTGGCCGTAGGTCAGGTTCGGCGCGGTAAGAGCGTTCAGTTCGGCGATGTCTTTGTGCAGCATCGCCTGGGTCAGGTGATCAACCGCTTGGGCAACTTCCTTTTCCGCTGGAGCAGGGGCGGCCATGGCACAGGCGCTGAAGGCGCAGAACAAGCCGATAAGAAGGCGAGACTTGGTCATGTTGTTTCCTTGTTTTTATTGGGTGGGATGACTGGCTTATTTCGTCAGTCATCGTACAACTTAGCAGGTTATTTTCTGCATAGACAACGAGCACTTGGCGCTGATTTAGCAAGTTGCGATGCGCATCGCGCAAAAAACTTTGCAGGCCAATGCCTGATCGCAGTCATGTTTGGTTGCCGATGGCCGATAAATCTCTGAGCGGAAAAAGACTTTCAAGTCGGGAACAGACGCGCGGGTTCGCCCTGACGTGATATTCTCCGCGCCAAATTTGCTTTGACTTAATTCGGTTGGCTGGCCTTTCGGGCGGGCCGACGGGATCCCTGTCGCTCAAGCAGCTGAAGCCAATAACGATAAGAAGTCAGTTCAGAAGGGACATTAACTGAGGTCGATGCCACATGTCGGCCTTGTGTGCCCACCCGTCAATATTGAAGTGTGCCGGATTGCGCGACGCCAGCCTGAGCGTCAACAAAGCGCAACGCAGACTGATAACAACGACGGGCGGAAGGCGTTTTATCATAGGTGCAACAGATGTTTAAGAAAGTGAACACAGCCTTGCTCGGTCTGGCTTTGGCGATGGGGATGTCGTCTGCCAATGCTGCCGAAGCCAAGAAAGTTGACGTCCTGCTGATCGGCGGCGGCATCATGAGCACCACCCTGGGTGTGTGGATCAATGAGCTGGAACCGACCTGGTCGATGGAAATGGTCGAGCGCCTCGATGGCGTCGCCCTGGAAAGCTCCAATGGCTGGAACAACGCCGGTACCGGTCACTCCGCCCTCGCCGAGCTGAACTACACCCCGGAAGATGACAAGGGCAACGTGACGATCCCGAAAGCCGTCGAGATCAACGAAGCGTTCCAGGTTTCCCGTCAGTTCTGGGCGTGGCAGGTTCAGCAGGGTGTGCTGAAGAACCCTCGCTCGTTCATCAACACTACACCGCACATGAGCTTCGTGTGGGGCGATGACAACATCAAGTTCCTGAAAAAGCGCTACGAAGCTTTGCAGGCGAGCCCGCTGTTCGCCGGTATGCAGTACTCCGAAGACCCGGCTGTGATCAAGAAGTGGGTACCGCTGATGATGGAAGGGCGTGACCCGAACCAGAAAATCGCGGCCACCTGGAGCCCGCTGGGTACGGACATGAACTTCGGCGAAATCACCCGCCAGTTCGCCGCTCACCTGCAGACCAAACCTAACTTCGATCTGAAGTTGTCGAGCGAAGTCGAAGACATCACCAAGAACGCCGATGGCACTTGGCGTGTGAGCTACAAAAACCTCAAAGACGGTACCAAGACCGAAACCGACGCCAAGTTCGTGTTCATCGGCGCTGGCGGCGGTGCTCTGCACCTGCTGCAAAAGTCGGGCATTCCTGAAGCCAAGGAATACGCAGGCTTCCCGGTTGGCGGCTCGTTCCTGGTGACCGAGAACCCGACGATTGCCGAGCAGCACCTGGCCAAGGCCTACGGTAAAGCTTCGGTTGGCGCGCCACCGATGTCCGTTCCGCACCTGGACACCCGAGTTCTGGATGGCAAGCGCGTCATTCTGTTTGGCCCGTTCGCGACCTTCAGCACCAAGTTCCTCAAGGAAGGTTCGTACTTCGACCTGCTGACCAGCACCACCACCCACAACATCTGGCCAATGACCAAGGTCGGCATCAAGGAATACCCGCTGGTCGAGTACCTTGCCGGTCAGTTGATGCTGTCGGATGAAGACCGTCTGAACGCGCTGAAGGAATACTTCCCGAATGCCAAAGCCGACGACTGGCGTCTGTGGCAAGCCGGCCAGCGCGTGCAAATCATCAAGCGTGATGAAGCCGCTGGCGGCGTGCTGAAACTGGGCACCGAGATCGTTGCTTCGCAAGACGGCTCCATCGCCGGCCTGCTGGGCGCATCGCCAGGCGCGTCGACCGCTGCACCGATCATGCTGAGCGTGCTGCAGAAAGTCTTCAAAGACAAGGTCGCAACCCCTGAGTGGCAGACCAAGCTGCACCAGATCGTGCCGAGCTACGGCACCCAGCTGAACAGCGATCCGGCCAAAGTGGCTGCAGAGTGGGCTTACACCGCGAAAATCCTCGAACTGCCGACGCCTCCAGCGATCGGTCAGGTAGCTGCTCCGGCGGCACCTGCGGCTGACAAAGCCGTAGCGCCGAAGGAAAACGCTGCACGTGACATGGCTCTGTAATTAGATCCCTGACACACAAAACCCACTGAACCGGCGACGGTCAGTGGGTTTTTTTATACGCCGGACCTGTAGGAGCTGACGAGTGCAACGAGGCTGCGATCTTTTGACTTTGACGTTTGAAGATCAAGATCAAAAGATCGCAGCCTCGTTGCACTCGTCAGCTCCTACATTCGGTAGGGTCAGGCTTTCGCGTTCGCCAGGTAGGCCCCCAGGCGCCGACCCATTTCTTCGCCCAATGCCTGCAACCCACTTAACGGCCGTACCATCACTTCAAACTCGACGATCTTGCCGTGCTCATCGAAGCGAATCATGTCGATGCCCTTGAGTTCCTTGCTGCCGACCCTGGCGCTGAATTCGAGAATCACATTCAGGCCATCCGCCGTCGCCAACTCGCGGTGATAGGC
Organism: Pseudomonas sp. UF-293; assembly: GCF_058245595.1. Taxonomy (NCBI): domain Bacteria; kingdom Pseudomonadati; phylum Pseudomonadota; class Gammaproteobacteria; order Pseudomonadales; family Pseudomonadaceae; genus Pseudomonas; species Pseudomonas sp. UF-293. Next base: position 47,140 of record NZ_JBSICA010000037.1, read on the forward strand.
GAAATCTTCGAAGACTTCGAACACGGTGTTGAGGATCATCGCCACCACCGGCGCGCCGGGGTAGGGCGTGTGGGCCATGGGCGAGCGGAATACAGCTTGCGGATCGAGCAGTTCAGGCAGGTGTTTGAGGTTGCCACTGCGGATCATCTCGTGCCAGCGCTCAAGGGACGCGGCGACGTTGGGCTGCAAGGCGAGGTCGGGCATGGTCACTCCGGTTTTTATTGTTGTCGGTCGGCAATGACTGTAGATCAACCGCGCCGAAAGTGAATCCTCAAGTTTCAGGCTGAATACCGGTTCATGCCCGAAGCGGATCAGATGCGCATCTGATCCGTATTTTTCTGTTTCATCTGCCTCTGTATTCAGTACAGCCACAGGCTCAGAATGCCCCGGCAGTGCGGCCAATCACCCTCCGACCTCTCATCCCGAAGCGTCCGGTGCACCGCACACTGAGCATCAAGGAGCGCAACATGTACAAGATGGCGATTTTCCTCGGCGGTTTCCTGACCTTGACCATCCTGATCGGCGTGCTGGCGACGATCTCTCCAGTCTGATCCGCGCGCAGCTTTTTCGAACTCTGCCGTTCTCCCGCTTTCAGTTGCAGAACAGGGCCAGCACGCGCCCGTCACTGAAAGTTCGAGGAGTGAAACATGCGTACGACAACCTCGCAGGGACGTTGGGTTCCCGTTGGTTTGATGGTCGCCGCGTTGACCGGTTGCGCGATGAGCAACACCGATTCGCCGGTGCAGACACCGGGCCAGGCCAAAGCCTCCGACACAGAGATGCTCGAAGTCGGCGCGCAGTGGTTGCAGGACAAACCGCCGATCCGCGCATTGAACATGTACCTCGATGGCTTCCATTTTTACAACGGCCATCCCGGCGCGCAGATGGAAGCGCACCACTACTGCTCGGCGCTCAACGAGGAAGTCTTCCAGTGCGTGATCTACGACGGCAACACCGCTGAAGCCAAATTGATGGGCGTCGAATACATCATCAGCCAGCGCCTGTTTACGCAATTGCCGGTAAAGGAAAAGGCCTTGTGGCACAGCCACGCGCACGAGGTCACTTCTGGCCAGTTGGTCGCGCCGGGCATCCCGCAAGTGGCGGAAACCCGCTTGATGGAAAAACTCGCCAATACCTACGGCAAGACCTGGCACACCTGGCACACCGATCAGGACAAGCAACTGCCGCTGGGCGTGCCGCAGTTGATGATGGGCTTTACCGCTGACGGTCAGGCCGATGCGCAAATGGTCGGCCAGCGTGATCAGCGCCTGGGCATTGATAGCGCCGAAAAGAAAAAAGCCCGCGCCGAGATCAAACCGGCGCCGGTCGCACCGGGGGCTGACGCGTGGCAGAAGGGCAACGCCGTGCAGCTCAACGATCCGACCGGCCATCAACACGTCATGCCGCGTCCGGCCACCTCCGGCAATGAAAACGCCCGGAGCGGCGCTCAGCCTTAGCCGCGAGCGTTAACGCATGGAGCGGGCTTTCCGGTGTACTCAAATTCCCGCAATCCCACAAATCTCATGCGGGAGCGGGCTTGCCCGCGAAAGCAGAGTGTCAGCCCCAGATAATGTGCCTGACCCACCGCCTTCGTGAGCAAGCCCACTCCCACAGGACTTCCGGGTGTACTCAAATTCCCGCAATCCCACAAATCTCATGTGGGAGCGGGCTTGCCCGCGAAAGCAGAGTGTCAGCCCCAGATAATGTGCCTGACCCACCGCCTTCGTGAGCAAGCCC
>NZ_JBSICA010000038.1:0-48484 GCF_058245595.1 Pseudomonas sp. UF-293
GGCTCGCTCCCACAGTTGGAATGCATTTCAACCTGTGGGAGCGAGCCTGCACGCGAAGCTTTTAGCTGACCCACCGAGGTTTGCGCTTCTGCATAAAAGCCATGGTCCCCTCGATTCCCTCGTCTCCGGTCACCGCCACGCTGAACCACTGCGCGGCCTCATCAAGCAGTTCACTCGATGGCTGCCCGGCGCTCGCCAGTAGCAAGGCTTTGGTCGCGGCATTCGCTTCAGGTGCGCAGCGCAGCACCTGTTGCAAGACCTCGTCCAGTCGCTCGGCCAACGCTTGCGCATCCTGTTCAACGAAATGCACCAGGCCCAATCGCTGCGCTTCAGCGCCATCGAAACGCGCCGCCGTCAGGGCCAGGCGGCGGGTTTCGGTCAGGCCGATCCGTTGCACCACAAACGGTGCGATCTGCGCCGGGATCAGACCGAGGCTGGTCTCCGGCAAACCGAACTGCGCCTGGTGATCGGCCAAGGCAATATCGCTGACGCAGGCCAGACCGAAGCCGCCGCCGAGCACCGCGCCTTGCAGCACAGTGATCAGCACTTGTGGCGTGTGCTGGGCTTGCTCCAGCAGCGCGCCGAACGCCCGATTCAACTCGCGGTAAGCGTCCGCACCCTGCGACCGTGCGGTGGCCATGTCCTTGATGTCGCCGCCGGCGCAGAAATGCCCGCCGGCACCGCTGAGCACCAAGGCCCGCACCGCGCGGTCATCGCGTATCGCCGCCAGCACCGCGCGCAGTTCGGCGACCATTTGCAGGCTCATCGCATTGCGGCTGTCCGGGCGGTTGAGGGTGATGTGCAGCACGCCGCCATGCAGTTCCAGCAACAGCGTCTGGCAATCGGGCAGGCGGCTCATTTCTTTTTCCCCGGCAGGATGCCCATCAGTTTGCAGATGATCCCCAGCATGATTTCGTCGGCGCCGCCGCCAATCGATACCAGACGCACGTCGCGATAGGCGCGGGCCACCGGGTTGTCCCACATGAAGCCCATGCCGCCCCAATATTGCAGACAGCTGTCGCTGACTTCACGGCCGAGGCGTCCGGCCTTGAGCTTGGCCATCGACGCCAGTCGGGTGACGTCCTGACCTTTGATGTATTGTTCGGTGGCCTGATAGACCAGCGCGCGCAGGCATTCGATTTCGGTCTGCAATTCGGCGAGGCGGAAGTGGATCACCTGGTTGTCGATCAGCGCGTTGCCAAAGGTCTTGCGCTCCTTGCAGTACTCGATGGTGCTGTCGATGCAATATTCCAGGCCCTTGATCATGTTTGCCGCGCCGAACAGGCGTTCCTCCTGGAACTGCAGCATCTGCATCATGAACCCGGCGCCTTCATGGCCGATGCGGTTGCGCTGCGGCACGCGCACGTTGTCGAAGAACACCTGCGCGGTTTCCGAGCTGCGCATGCCGAGCTTGTCCAGGTGCGAGCTGAGGCTGATCCCGGGGGTGTTCATCGGCACCATGATCAGCGACTTGTTGATGTGCGGCTTGTCGTCGGAAGTGTTGGCGAGCAGGCAGATGAAGTCGGCGCTCGGCGAGTTGGTGATCCACATCTTGCTGCCGTTGATCACATAGTCATCGCCGTCCTTGCGCGCTGTGGTTTTCAGCCCGGCGACATCGGAGCCGGCGCCGACTTCGGAAACGCCGATGCAACCGACCTGTTCGCCCGTGATCGCCGGACGGAGGAATTCTTCGCGCAATTCATCGGAGCCGAAGCGGGCGAGGGCGGGTGTGCACATGTCGGTCTGCACGCCGATCGACATCGGAATCCCGCCGCAATGAATGGTGCCGAACTCTTCGGCGGCGACGATCGAATAGCTGTAGTCGAGGCCCATGCCGCCGAATTTTTCCGGCTTGGAAATGCCCAGCAGACCCAGTTCGCCTGCCTTGCGGAAAATCTCGTGGATCGGAAAGCGCCCGGCCTTTTCCCACTCTTCGACGTGCGGGTTGATCTCGTGCCTGACGAACTGGCGAACGGTGCGGCGCAGGGCTTCGTGTTCCGGGGTGAAGATCATTGTTGTTGTTCTCCGTAGGATCCGTGGCGGTCAGAAGCGGCTGACGCCGAAGCTGTTGGGTTGCAGCGTGCGCATGTCGGCTTCGTGACAGATATCCAGCAAGTAACCGAGCAAGGTGCGGGTGTCGCGTGGGTCGATCAGGCCGTCGTCCCACAGGTTGGCGCTGCCGTACAGTGCGGTGGATTGGCTGTCGAGTTTCTGCGCGGTCATCTGCTCGAGCATGTCGAGCATTTTCGGATCGGGCTCGATGCCGTCCTTGAGCTGCTTCGCTTCAGTGACGATGCGCAAGACCTTGCCGGCCTGCGCGCCACCCATCACTGCCGTGCGGCTGTTCGGCCAGGCGAAGATGAAGCGCGGATCGAGGCCGCGTCCGCACATGGCGTAGTTGCCGGCGCCGTAGGAACCGCCGACAACGATGGTCAGTTTAGCCACCCGTGCGTTGGCCACCGCTTGGATCAGTTTCGAGCCATGCTTGATCACACCTTGCTGCTCCGATTCGGTGCCGACCATGAACCCCGTGGTGTTGTGGAAAAACAGCAACGGCGTCTGGCTCTGGTCGCACAGCTGAATGAACTGCGCCGCCTTGCTCGCGCCGTTGGGTGTGATCGGGCCGTTGTTGCCGATGAAGCCGCAGGCGCGGCCCTGGATTTTCAGTTGGCCGCAAATGGTTTGCTGATCGAACTCGGCCTTGAATTCGAGAAAGTCCGACTCATCGGCAATCCGCGCGATGATTTCGCGCACGTCGTAGGGCTTTTTCGCATCGTCCGGGATCAGCCCCAGCAATTCGTCGACCGGATAGAGCGGCTCTTTGAATTGCCGCTCCGGCAGCCAGAGCAGCTGTTCGTTCCACGGCAGCATGCGCATGATGTCGCGCACCTGACGGATGCCGTCAGCGTCGTTTTCAGCGAGATATTCGGCGGTGCCGGCGACCTGCGCATGCATCTCGGCGCCACCCAGCTCTTCATCGGTGGCGACTTCACCGGTCGCGGCTTTGAGCAGCGGCGGGCCGGCGAGAAACAGCTTGGCCTTGCCGCGCACCACCACCACGTAATCCGACAAACCCGGTTGATAGGCACCGCCCGCCGTGGCCGAGCCGTGCACCACGGTGATCTGCGGCAAACCCATGGCCGACATTCGCGCCTGATTGGCGAAACTGCGCGCACCTTCAACAAAAATCTCCGCCGCGTAGTTGAGATTGGCGCCGCCGCTTTCGGCGAGGGTAATCATCGGCAGTTTGTTTTCCCGAGCGATCTGTTGCAGGCGCAGGGATTTTTTCAGGCCGCTCGGCGAGATCGTGCCGCCCTTGATCGCGCTGTTGTTGGCGACCACCATAACGCGGATCCCGCAGACGTAACCGATGCCGGCAATCAGCCCGCCACCGGCCGAACTGCCGTCCTTGTCGTCATGCAATTTATAGCCGGCGAGGCTGGCCAGTTCGAGGAACGGCGCGCCGGGGTCGAGCAGCAGGTTCAGGCGCTCGCGGGGCAACAGTTGCCCGCGTTTGGTGAATTTTTCTTTGGCTTCGGCGGCCTTGTTCAACAGGTTCTGTTCGAGCTGCTGCACCTGCTCGATGGCGACGAGCATGGCCGCGCGGTTGCGCGCGAACGCTTCGCTGTGCGGATCGAGTTGCGACTGAATCTGCGCCATGGCTTACTCCTTGTCCTTGAGCACGTCGGGACGCAACACTTCTGGTAAATACGCGCGGTGAAAACCATTGAACGATTCGCTGTGGCTGGCCTTGTGCAGCGGCCAGGCACGACTGCCGAGGCTGGCGGCGCCGTCGATTTTCACTGTGGTGCCGCTGATGAATGCCGCCGCCGGGCTGAGCAGAAACACGATTGCCGCACTGACTTCCGATTCGGTGCCGATGCGCTTGAGCGGCACGTGCTCGCGCAGGGTCGGGATCACCGCTTTGAATGCGCCCTCGTAAGTGTCCATGCCGCTGGAGGCGATCCATCCGGGCGCCACCGCGTTGACCCGGACCCCGGCGTAACCCCACTCGAACGCGGCGGTCTTGGTGAAGTTGTCCATGCCCGAACGCGCCGCGCCCGAGTGGCCCATGCCGGGCATGCCGCCCCACATGTCGGCGAGCATGTTGACGATGCTGCCGCCGTGTTTGCTCATCGACTGGTTGAACACTTCGCGGGCCATCAGGAAACCGCCGACCAGATTGGTCCGCAGCACGGTTTCAAAGCCCTTCTGATTGATCGAGGCTAAGGGCGACGGATACTGGCCGCCGGCATTGTTGACCAGACCGTGGATTGGCCCGTGTTCGGCGATCAGCTCTTTGACCAGTTGCTTGACCGCTTCTTCATCGCGGATATCGCAAGCCTTCCAGTGCGCGCAGCCGCCGTCCTCGGTGATTTCGGCGGCGACTTTTTCCAGCTTTTCCGGCTTGCGCCCGACCAGCAGCACATTGGCGCCGAGCGCCGCCAGTTCATGGGCGGTGCAGCGACCGATGCCGCTGCCGCCGCCGGTGACAATCAGGTTCTGGCCGCTGAACAGATCGGCGCGAAAAATCGACGCGTAAGCCATGCACACCATCCTCTAGTCGAGCTGTTCGGCGATGCTCTGTGGCACCGGGATCTGGATTTCCAATAGTTGCTGGGCGAAGGCCTTGCCTTGCGGGTCGATACGCAAACTGGCGACACCGCCACCGCCGAGGGCGTTTTCCAAGAGAAAGTTGAGGCTGTGGGTGCCGGGCAGGTACCAGCGTTCGACACGTCCGAGCACCGGATCGAGGACATGACGCATCCAGTCGACCACCACCGAAGTGGTCAGCGCTTCGGCGATCCACGGCAGGTAATCGGGATGGCGCGGCATCACGCCGATGTTGCTGTGGTTGCCCTTGTCGCCGGAGCGCGCCACCGCCAGTTTCACCAGCGGCACACTGGCATCGGCGCGGCCCTGGGGTTTGGGCGGTTGCTGGGCGAGCGGCAAATCTGCACTGTCGAGCGCGATCAGGTCGGGCAGGGCGCACGGATGACGTTCGCCGGCAATCTCGACTTGCAACGTGCAGGCGCTTTTATCGATGAGGAACGAGAACAGGCGGATGACTGGATACACGGTCGGACGTCCGCCGACGATGCCGGTCAAACCCGGCGCCATACCGGTCGCAGCCTGGGCGATTTCTTTGGAGAACAGCACCAGCGCGCGTTTATCGGGATGGCGCACAGCGATTTTGATTACCACTTCACGGCTGTCGCGGCGCTGGCCGTGGGGGCCGTAGGTGGCCTCGCTGCCGAGCAGCTCGACGTGGGTTTCGCTGTAGGGCGACCAGCCGCGCAGGCTGAACATCTCGGCGGTCTTGTCGATGATTGCCTGACTGACGCGCCGCGCCTTGTCTACCGCGTCGATGCCGGCCATCAGGCAACTCGCCGTACAGCGAAAACCGTCTGGATAGGTGGCGCTGACCTTGTATTTGTCGGTAGGCGGCAGGCCTTTGGCACCGTGCACGTGCACGACGTTTTTGCCTTGTTGCTGGAGTTTGACCTGGCTGAAATCGCAGATCACGTCGGGTAACAGATAGGCCTGCGGATCGCCGATTTCGTAGAGCATCTGCTCGCCGACAGTCAGCGGCGTGACCAGGCCGCCGGAGCCTTCGGGTTTGCTGACGAGGAACTGGCCATCGGCGCTGACCTCGACGATCGGAAAACCAATGTGCTCGTAATCCGGCACCTCGCGCCAGTCGGTGAAATTACCGCCGGTGCACTGCGCGCCGCATTCGATGATGTGCCCGGCCAGCGCGGCCTGGGCGAGTTTGTCGTAGTCGTGCCACGACCAGCCGAACTCATGAACCAGCGCCGCGCTGGCCACGGCGCTGTCAACCACCCGGCCTGTGATGACAATGTCGGCACCCAGGCGCAGAGCGTCGACAATCCCCGGCGCGCCGAGGTAGGCGTTGGTCGACACGCACATCCGCGGCAGTGGCGCGCCGCTGAACATTTCGCGAATGTCGGCGGGGTTTTTGAGCTGTCCTTGCAAGTCGTCGCCGAGCAACACGGCGATCTTCAGCTTGACCCCAGCCTGGTCACAGGCCGCTTGCAGGGCCGTCGCGCAGGCCTGCGGATTGACCCCGCCAGCATTGCTGATCACGCGGATCTTCTGTTCGGCCAGTTGCGTCAGCAGCGGCGCCAGCACTTCGATGAAATCACTGGCGAACCCGGCCTGCGGGTCTTTCAGGCGCGCGCCGGCCATCAGCGACATGGTGATCTCGGCCAGATAATCGAACACCAGATAGTCGAGCTTGCCGCCCGCCACCAGTTGGGCGGCAGCGGTGGAGGTGTCGCCCCAGAAGGCACTGGCGCAGCCGATTCGCACGGTGGTGGGCATTTTTATCTCCGACTCAGGGACCTGCGACAGAAGTGTCTGGAGGCTACCAAGCAAGCGCTTGGTTTGTAAACAGGCGAAACATTCTTCTGCCCAAGCGCTTGCTTGGTGCCCGCGCGCGGCTTAAATTGCGCGCAACCCTGCGGTTACAGGGGGCAACACACTGATCGACTGTAGGAGAGAACGGGTGGACGAGCAAAAAGCCCTGCGGGTCATGCGCGAACTGGTCGACCAAGGCCAGTTGACCGACCCGGACAGCGCCCGTGGCAAATTGCTGCAAGTGGCGGCTCACCTGTTTCGCAACAAAGGCTACGAGCGCACCACGGTGCGTGATCTGGCCAGCGCTGTGGGCATTCAGTCGGGCAGTATTTTTCATCACTTCAAAAGCAAGGATGAAATCCTGCGCGCAGTGATGGAGGAAACCATCCGCTACAACACCGCGTTGATGCGCGCAGCTCTGGCCGAAGCCGGCGACGTGCGCGAGAAAGTGCTGGCGCTGATTCGTTGCGAGTTGCAGTCGATCATGGGCGGCAGCGGCGAAGCGATGGCGGTGCTGGTGTACGAATGGCGCTCATTGTCAGAAGACGGCCAGGCTAAAGTCCTTGCATTGCGTGACGTTTATGAAGACATCTGGCTGCAGGTTCTGGGCGAGGCCAAGGACGCCGGCTATATTCGCGGCGACGTTTTTATTACCCGACGTTTCCTCACTGGCGCACTGTCCTGGACCACCACCTGGTTCCGTGCCGGCGGCAGTTTGAGCCTCGATCAGCTCGCCGATGAAGCGCTGATTCTGGTCCTCGAAGCGCGTTGAACGGTTGTCGGACCCGCCGACAAACTGGCTAAGTCGGCGAAACCGCCTAGCTTGAATGCATTGATCGCTATTTTTTTCGGGGAGTGGGGTGTTTTGAAGTCTTCGCCAATTCGGACAGCCGCCGGGCTGATGCTCGCTGCGCTGGCTGCGTTATGGGTATTGCCCGCTCAGTCAGCGCAATTGGTCCGGGTCGGCGCCGCGCATTTCCCGCCTTATACGATTCGCCCGGAAAACGGCGCCGACACCGGCCTGTTGCCGCAATTGATCGAGGCGCTGAACCGCTCGCAGGGCGAGTATCAGTTCGTCCTGGTGCCGACGTCGATCCCGCGCCGTTTCGGGGATTTCAAGCAGGGCCGTATCGACATGGCGATCTTCGAGAACCCCGAATGGGGCTGGAAGGAAATTCCTCACGAGGATGTCGACATGGGCCTGGAAGACGCCGAGATTTTTGTCGCCCAGCGCGAGGACGGCCGCCAGCAGAACTACTTTTCCAGCCTGTCAGGCAAGCGCTTGGCGCTGTTCAGCGGTTATCACTACGAATTCGCCAACTTCAACGCCGACCCGAAATTCCTCGCGCACAACTACAACGCCACGCTGACCTATTCCCACGACAGCAACCTGCTGATGGTCCTGCGCGGGCGCGCCGACATTGCCCTGGTGACCCGTTCCTATCTGTTCGATTACCTGCTGCGCAACGAAAAGGTTCGCGATGCGCTTCTGGCATCCCAGCGTACCGATCAGATCTATCACCATTACGCGATTCTGCGGCCAAGCGCTCCTATAACCGGCGAAGCGTTCGGCAACCTGTTGCAGCGTTTGCGCGACAACGGCGAGTTGTTGAAGATTTTCGAGCCGTATAGGATAGCGGTGGTGCCGGTGCCTCATCACTGAAGCGCTGTTTTCGTCCCGCGCTTAAATTTCCCCTCCCGGCTCACGTCACTTCGTTGAACTGTCGACGATTACGTGAGCCCGACCCATGTCCAATCTGAATGACCTGACTGCCCTGGCATTGCCCTCGGGCAGTCGCTTGATCGCTGATGCTACCGAGAGCCGGCTGAGCCTGAGCCTGGAGGGACAACCGTTGATTCGGCTGCGCCTGGACCGCGAGGCCAATGGCCCGATTCAGCTTGATGAACGTTTTGCCCTGCCGCCCGGGCAAGCCTTGTGGGCCGCCTGTTATTGGCTGTTCGCCCGTGACCCGGCGTGCCAGCAGCTGACCTGGCAACTCGATCAGCCGCCGACCGAAGCCTTGCTCAGTGGTTTGCTGATCAATACCGAAGTCGCCGGTGAGTATCGCTGCGAGCGCACGCTGTTCTGGCAACTGCCGCAGCCGTGGCTGGGCGCTTCACTGACCGGCAGCTACCCGCAGCAAATGGTCATCAGCCAGGGCAAGCGCCATCCGCTGCGACCGGTGAAGCCGCGCGGTGAAGTCTATCGGCGTTTCGATGCGCGACTTGGCGCGTGGATTTCCTTGCGAACGCTGGAAATCGAGGAAGATCTGTCGCGCTTCAATCGCTGGCAGAATAGCCCGCGCGTGGCGAGTTTCTGGCAGGAGGAGGGCAGCCTCGAGCAGCACCGCGAATATCTGAACAAGCTCGATGCAGATCCGCACACGCTGACCCTGATCGGCTGTTTCGATGATCAGCCGTTCGCTTATTTCGAAGCCTACTGGGCGAAGGAAGATCGCATCGCGCCGTTCTACGATGCTGGCGATTACGACCGTGGCATTCACATGCTGGTCGGCGAGGAGAGTCATCGCGGCCCGCACAAGGTGGCGAGCTGGTTATCGGCGCTGGTGCATTACCTGTTTCTCGATGATCCGCGCACCCAGCGCGTGGTTGCCGAGCCGCGTGCAGATAACGCGAAGATGATCGGGCACATGCACAACCAATGCTTTCACTGCGAGAAGGAATTCGATTTTCCGCACAAGCGCGCGGCATTGATGATTCTGGGGCGGGAGCGGTTTTTTGATCGGTGCAAGCTGGCCTGATGCGTTCGGCCTCGGCTTTCGTTTGAATCTGAGGCCGCTTTCGCGAGCAGGCTCGCTCCCACACTGGATTTGTGTCGTTGATCAAACCCTGTGGGAGCGAGCCTGCTCGCGAATGGCTTGACGCAGAATCCGGATCCTAACGACGACCCGCGATCACCGCATCCCGCCGACTGCCCGAAACCTTGCGGCAGTGCACCAAAGCATCACGAATCATGAAGTTGACCAGGGTTGGCGATACGCCCAGTTCCTTGGCGATGTCCTTTTGCGGTACGCCGTGCAAGCGGTACATCTCGAAGGCATAGCGGGTGCGGCTGGGCAGTTCGGTCAGCGCATCGGCGATGTGTTCCAGGGTCGAGAAGTTGATGTGCGAAGTTTCCGGCGAAGCGCCCTGAATCACCACGTTCAAGCCTTCCTCTTCCGGGCCTGAGTATTTCTGTTCGAGCGCCTGCTTGCGGTAGTGATCGATGGCGAGGTTGCGCACGATCTGGAACAGGTAGCTCAGCTGAGCCTTGATCGACGACGTGATCGGCGGCGCCGATTGCAGTCGGAAAAACGCATCCTGAACCACGTCTTCGGCACGAGACCTGCAGCCGGTAATGCGCGCTGCAATCTTGACCAGAATCAGTCGATTGTCGACGAATGCCTGAAGTAGCGGTGAATCGCACCTGCTTGTGGATACTTGTTCCGTCATGGAAATCACCTTGCTGCCAATAGGTTAGTGGGAGGGCCTCGGGGGACGGCGCCGTCCTACACATCGAGCGACAAATTATGTTGAATGATAATGATTGTCAAATGAGAAAGAGAGGTATTGCTGTAAGGCGATGTGTTTTGCGAACTGCGACACGCCGCCGCATCCCAGCCCCGCTGGATGTCGCGCCTGCCGACTAATTTTTTCCAGACGTCATCCGTTCTCATTGGTGAATGGTTCCGGGTGCAGATCCCCGGCCCCAGCGCATTCCGATGCCTCGCGCGGTCGGCACAGACCCCGCCCCGCACGCCTCTCGACAGGTGTGCCGCAGCTACCCGATTCCACTTGCAAGCCGAATTCAGGCAGGAAACCTCATGACCGACGCGTTCGAACTCCCCAGCACCCTGGTCCATGCCCTCAAGCGTCGCGCGGCCCTGACGCCGGACCGAACAGCCCTGCGTTTTCTCGCCGAAAATGCCGATCAGGCTGTGGTGCTCAGCTATCGCGAACTCGATCAGCGCGCGCGCACCATCGCCGCTGCGCTGCAGGCCGAGGCCGGTTTCGGTGAGCGTGCGGTGCTGCTGTTTCCCAGCGGCGCAGATTACGTCGCGGCGTTTTTCGGCTGCCTGTATGCCGGTGTGATTGCGGTGCCGGCCTATCCGCCGGAATCCGCGCGTCGTCATCATCAGGAGCGTTTGCTGTCGATCATCGCCGACGCCGAGCCCAAGCTGTTGCTGACCAGCGCCGACCTGCGCGACGCCTTGCAGCAAATCGACGGCGCGCCGCCGCTGTTGTGTGTCGACACTCTCGACAGCACGCTGGCCGAACGCTGGGTTGAGCCAAGCCTGCCGGCCGAGCACATCGCCTTCCTGCAATACACCTCCGGCTCCACTGCACTGCCAAAGGGCGTGCAGGTCAGCCATGGCAATCTGGTCGCCAACGAACTGCTGATCCGTCACGGTTTCGGCATCGACGTCAATCCTGACGACGTCATCGTCAGCTGGTTGCCGCTGTACCACGACATGGGTTTGATCGGCGGTCTGCTGCAACCGATTTTCAGCGGCGTGCCGTGCATTCTGATGTCGCCGGCGTACTTCCTCGGCCGGCCGTTGCGCTGGCTGGAAGCGATTGCCGAATACGGCGGCACCATCAGCGGCGGGCCGGATTTCGCCTACCGCTTATGCAGTGAACGGGTCAGCGAATCGGCTCTGGAACGTCTCGATCTGAGCCGTTGGCGCGTGGCCTATTCCGGCTCCGAGCCGATTCGTCTCGATACCCTTGAGCGTTTCGCGGAAAAATTCGCCGCCTGCGGTTTCAGCGAAAACAGTTTCATGGCTTCGTACGGTTTGGCCGAGGCGACTCTGTTCGTCGCTGGCACACCGCGCGGCACCGGCATCCCGGCGCTGCGCGTGGATGATCAGGCGCTGGCGCAAAACCGCGCCGAGCCGGGCGACGGCAGCGCGATCATGAGCTGCGGCATCAGCCAGCCGGAACACGCGGTGCTGATCGTCGAACCCAATACCCTCGAACAACTCGCCGACAATGCCGTCGGTGAAGTGTGGGCTGCGGGCCCGAGCATCGCCCACGGTTACTGGCGCAACCCTGAAGCCAGCGCCAAGACCTTCGTTCAGCACGCTGGCCGCACCTGGTTGCGCACCGGCGATCTGGGTTTTATCCGTGACGGCGAACTGTTCGTCACCGGGCGCCTGAAAGACATGCTCATCGTCCGTGGCCACAACCTCTATCCGCAGGACATCGAGCAGACCGTTGAACGTGAGGTGGAAGTGGTGCGCAAGGGTCGCGTGGCGGCGTTCGCGGTCAATCACAACGGCGAAGAGGGCATCGGCATCGCTGCGGAAATCAGCCGCAGCGTGCAGAAAATCCTGGCGCCGGAAGCGCTGATCAAAGCCATTCGCCAAGCCGTGGCCGAGGCGTATCAGGAGGCGCCAGGCGTGGTCGTGCTGCTCAATCCGGGCGCGTTGCCGAAAACCTCCAGCGGCAAACTGCAGCGCTCGGCGTGCCGTAATCGTCTGGCCGAGGGCAGTCTCGACTGTTACGCGCTGTTCCCGCCGACGACCGCCGAAATCCCAACCGCGACCAGCAGCACTTCGGATCTCGAAACGGTGATCGGGCAAATCTGGGCCGAGCAACTCAACGTCAAGCAGGTCAACGCCGACGATCACTTTTTTCTCCTCGGCGGCAACTCGATCGCCGCCACGCAAGTGGTCGCGCGGGTTCGCGAAGCACTCGGCGTCGAGCTGAGCCTGCGCCTGCTGTTCGAAGCGCCCACCCTGTGCGCCTTCGCCGCCGCCGTAGCGCAGCAACAACACAACGGTGGCAGCGCCCACGATGCAATCAGCACATTGTCGCGCAGCGAACCGATGCCGCAGTCGCTGGCGCAAAACCGTCTGTGGATCACTTGGCAACTCGATCCACAGAGCATCGCCTACAACATTCCAGGCGGCCTGCGCCTGCGTGGCGAACTCGACGAAGACGCCGTGCGCAGCAGCTTCCAGCAACTGATCGAACGCCACGAAGCCCTGCGTACACGTTTCTTCGAGCGCGACGGTGTGGCATTGCAGCAAGTGCTCGCTGCTGCCGAATTCAATCTGCAACTGATCGACATCAGCGACCTGCCCGCGCCCGAGCGTGAAGCCCGCGCCGAGCAGATTCGCGAAGACGAGGCGCGCACTCGGTTCGATCTGGAAAAAGGCCCGTTGCTGTCGGTGACACTGGTGCGCCTGGACGACGAAGAGCATCAATTGCTGGTGACGATGCACCACATCATCGCTGACGGCTGGTCGCTGAATATTCTCCTCGATGAATTCTCGCGCCTCTATGCCGCCGCTACCCAAGGTGCGACGGCGACGCTGGCAGCGCTGCCGGTGCAATACGCCGACTACGGCAACTGGCAGCGGCAATGGCTGGCGCAAGGCGAGGGCGAGCGGCAACTGGCGTACTGGAAAGCGCAACTGGGCGAAGAACATCCGACGCTGGAACTGGCCACCGATCACCCGCGCTCGGCCCGACACAACCACAGCGCCGCGCGCCACAGCGTGCGTTTGAGCGCCCAACTCAGCGAAGCGATTCGGCAGACCGCGCAGGCCCACCAGGCCACGCCGTTCATGTTCCTGCTCGCTGCGTTGCAAAGTTTGCTGCACCGCTACAGCGGCCAGCGCGACATTCGCATCGGCGTGCCGAACGCCAACCGTCCGCGCCTGGAAACCCAAAGCCTGATCGGCTTCTTCATCAATACCCAGGTTTTCCGTGCGCAGGTCGATTCGCGCCTGACTTTTGCCGAGCTGCTGAACCAGACCCGCCAGGCCGCACTCGGCGCCCAGGCTCATCAGGATCTGCCCTTCGAACAACTGCTCGAAGCTTTCCCGCAGGCCCGCGAGCAGGGTTTGTTCCAGGTCATGTTCAACCATCAGCAGCGCGATCTCAGTGCACTCAAGCGCCTGCCGGGTCTGCTCGCCGAAGAACTGCCGTGGCATAGCCGCGAAGCCAAGTTCGATCTGCAGTTGCACAGCGAAGAGGATCGCAACGGGCGCCTGAGCTTGGCGTTCGACTACGCCAACGAACTGTTCGACGCCGCGACCATCAAGCGCCTGGCCGAGCACTTGCACAATCTGCTGAGCGAAGTCTGCGAACGGCCTCAGCAGGCCATTGGCGACCTGCGCTTGCTGACCGTCAACGAGCAGAATCAGCAAAAGGACTGGGGCGTGGCCCCGTGCACCCCGGCGCAACAATGGCTGCCGGAACTGCTCGAGCAACAATTGCGCAACACCCCGCAACGCACCGCTCTGGTGTGGGACGGCGGTAGTCTGGATTTTGCCGAGCTGCATGCGCAAGCCAACCGGCTCGCCCATTACCTGCGCGACAAAGGCGTTGGCCCGGACGTGTGCGTGGCCATCGCCGCCGAGCGTTCGCCGCAACTGCTGATCGGTCTGCTGGCGATCATCAAGGCCGGCGGCGCCTATATACCGCTTGATCCGGATTATCCGGCCGAACGCCTCGCGTACATGCTCCGCGACAGCGGCGTCGAACTGCTCCTGACCCAGACGCAATTGCTCGAGCGTTTGCCCGCCAGCGATGGCGTCAGCGTGATTGCCATGGATGCGCTGCACCTGGATAAATGGCCGAGCCAGGCACCAGGCCTGCACCTGCACGGCGACAACCTCGCCTACGTGATTTACACCTCGGGTTCCACCGGGCAACCGAAAGGCGTCGGCAACACCCACGCCGCGCTGGCCGAGCGCCTGCAATGGATGCAGGACACTTACCGCCTCGACGAAGCCGACGTGCTGATGCAAAAAGCGCCGATCAGTTTCGACGTCTCGGTGTGGGAATGCTTCTGGCCGCTGATCACTGGCGCGCGTCTGCTGCTTGCCGCCCCCGGCGAGCACCGTGACCCGCATCGCATCGCGCAACTGATCCAGAAGCACGGCGTGACCACGCTGCACTTCGTGCCGCCACTGCTGGCGCTGTTCATCGATGAGCCGCTGAGTGCCGAATGCACCAGTTTGCGCCGGGTGTTTTCCGGCGGTGAAGCCTTGCCCGCCGAGCTGCGCAACCGCGTACTGGCGCAACTGCCGGCGGTGCAATTGCACAACCGTTATGGCCCGACTGAAACCGCGATCAACGTCACCCATTGGCACTGCACAACTGCCGATGGCGAGCGCTCGCCGATTGGCCGGCCGCTGGGCAATGTGATCTGCCGCATCCTCGATGCCGATCTCAATCCAGTACCGGCGGGCGTGGCGGGTGAGTTGTGCATCAGCGGCATCGGGCTGGCTCGCGGGTACCTTGGCCGCCCAGCATTGACCGCTGAGCGCTTCGTCGTCGATCCACTGGGCGAGCAGGGCGCCCGTTTGTACCGCACCGGCGACCGCGCGCGCTGGTCCTCGGATGGCGTGATCGAATACCTCGGCCGTCTCGATCAGCAGGTCAAACTGCGCGGCTTCCGCGTCGAGCCGGAGGAAATCCAGGCGCGATTGCTTGCGCAGGAGGGCGTTGCCCAAGCGGTGGTGCTGGTGCGCGAAACCGCTGCCGGTGCGCAACTGATCGGCTACTTCACGGCGACCGATCCGCAGGAAAATGCCGACGAACAAATCGCTCGGCTGAAGAACGCTTTGGTCGCTGAGCTGCCGGAATACATGGTCCCGGCGCAATTGCTGCGCCTTGATGCGATGCCGCTGAGCCCCAGCGGCAAACTTGATCGGCGCGCCTTGCCCGAGCCCCAGTGGCAAGTGCGCGAACACATCGAACCGGTCACGGAGCTGGAGCAACAGATCGCTGGCATCTGGCGCGAAGTGCTCGGCCTGAGCCAGGTCGGCCTGCGCGATGATTTCTTCGCCCTCGGCGGTCACTCGCTGCTGGCGACGCAGATCATTTCACGCACACGCCAGGCCTGTGACGTCGAGCTGCCGCTGCGCACCGTGTTCGAGCACAGCGAACTGGGCGATTACGCCGAACAGATCCGCCTGATCCAGGCCAGCGGTCGGACCAACCAACAACTGCCGATCAGCAAAGTCGACCGCAGCCAAGCGGTGCCGTTGTCCTATTCGCAGCAGCGCATGTGGTTCCTCTGGCAGATGGAACCGGACAGCCCGGCGTACAACGTCGGCGGCATGGCGCGCTTGCGCGGCGTGCTGCATGTCGAGCATTTCGAGGCGGCGTTGCAGGCGCTGATCCTGCGCCATGAAACCCTGCGTACTACGTTCCCCAGCGTTGACGGCGTTGCCCGCCAACAGGTGCATGCCGAGACCGGCGTGCGCATGGGCTGGAAGGATTTCTCCAGCCTGCCGGCAGAAGTCCGGGAGCTACAAGTCCAGCAACTGGCCGATGCAGAAGCGCACCAGCCGTTTGATCTGGAAACTGGTCCGTTGCTGCGTGCCTGCCTGGTCAAGACTGCCGAACATGAGCATTACTTCGTCCTGACCCTGCACCACATCGTCACCGAAGGCTGGGCGATGGACATCTTTGCCCGTGAACTCAGCGCGCTGTACGAAGCGTTCGTCGACGAGCGCGAATCACCGCTGGAGCCGCTGCCGGTGCAATACCTCGACTACAGCGTATGGCAGCGTAACTGGCTGGAATCCGGCGAGCGTCAGCGTCAGCTCGATTACTGGACCGCGCAACTCGGCCGTGAGCATCCGCTTCTGGAATTGCCCGGCGACCGTCCGCGTCCGCCGGTACAGAGCCATCAGGGCGAGCTGTTCCGTTTCGATCTGAGCGACGATCTCGCCGCGCGGGTGCGGGCATTCAATGTGCACAACGGCCTGACCCTGTTCATGACCATGACCGCCGCGCTCGCCACGCTGCTCTACCGCTACAGCGGTCAGACCGACCTGCGCATCGGCGCGCCGGTGGCCAACCGCATCCGCCCGGAAAGCGAAGGGCTGATCGGGGCGTTCCTCAACACCCAGGTGCTGCGTTGCCAGCTCGACGGGCAGATGTCGGTCGGGGAATTGTTCGAGCAGGTGCGCCACACCGTGATCGAAGGCCAATCCCATCAGGATCTGCCGTTCGATCATTTGGTCGAAGCCTTGCAGCCGCCACGCAGCGCGGCCTACAACCCGCTGTTCCAGGTGATGTGCAACGTGCAGCGCTGGGAATTCCAGCAGAGCCGTACCCTCGCTGGAATGACCGTCGAGTACCTGGCCAACGATGCGCGGGCGACCAAGTTCGATCTCAATCTGGAAGTCACCGACCTCGACCATCGCCTCGGCTGCTGCCTGACTTACAGCACCGACCTGTTCGACGAACCGACCATCGCGCGTATGGCCAGGCATTGGCGCAACCTGCTTGAAGCGTTGATCGCTGATCCGCAGCAACGCCTCAGCGAACTGCCTTTGCTCGACGACACCGAGCAACAACACCTGCTCGACAGCCTCGGTATCGAGCCCGGCGAGCATCGTCTCGACCAGTGCATTCATCATCTGTTTGCCGAACAGGCACTGGCGCGCCAAGACGCGCCGGCGCTGACCTTCGCCGGGCAGACCCTGAGCTACGCTGAACTCGATGCCCGGGCCAATCGTCTGGCCTGGGCGCTGCGTGAGCGCGGCGTCGGCCCGCAAGTGCGGGTCGGTCTGGCGCTGGAGCGTTCGCTGGAAATGGTCATCGGCCTGCTGGCGATTCTCAAGGCTGGCGGCGCTTATGTGCCGCTGGATCCGGAGTATCCGCTCGACCGTTTGCACTACATGATCGAAGACAGCCGCATCGGCTTGCTGCTCAGCGATCGGGCGATGTTCCAGGCCCTGGGTGACTTGCCGTCAGACGTGGCGCGCTGGTGTCTGGAAGATGACAGCGCGGCATTGGCCGACTACCCGGCCAGCGAGCTGCCGTTTATCAGCCTGCCGCAGCATCAGGCCTACCTGATTTACACCTCGGGCTCGACCGGCAAACCGAAAGGCGTGGTCGTCTCCCACGGTGAAATTGCCATGCACTGCCAGGCCGTGATCGAACGCTTCGGCATGCGCCCGGACGACTGTGAACTGCATTTCTATTCGATCAACTTCGACGCCGCCACCGAGCGTCTGCTGGTGCCGCTGCTCAGCGGTGCGCAGGTGGTGTTGCGGGCGCAGGGCCAGTGGGACGCGGAGGAAATTTGCGGCTTGATTCGTACGCATCGGATCAACGTCCTCGGCTTCACACCGAGCTACGGCAGCCAGTTGGCGCAGTTCCTTGCCACGCAGAATGAAGTCCTCCCGGTGCGGATGATCATCACCGGCGGCGAAGCGCTGACTGGCGAGCATCTACAGCGCATCCGCGCGGCGTTCCAGCCAGCGCAGTTCTTCAACGCCTATGGCCCGACTGAAACCGTGGTCATGCCGCTGGCCAGTCTGGCGCCGCAGGTACTGGAAGAGGGCGCTGGCAGTGTGCCGATCGGCAGCGTGATCGGTGCGCGTGTCGCGTACATTCTTGATGCCGATCTGGCCTTGGTGCCGCAGGGCGCGACCGGTGAATTGTTCGTCGGTGGCGCCGGTCTGGCTCAGGCCTATCACGACCGTCCGGGCATCAGCGCCGAGCGTTTTGTCGCTGACCCGTTTGCCGCTGATGGCGGGCGCATGTACCGCACCGGCGACCTGGTGCGCCAGCGTGCCGATGGTCTGGTCGAGTATCTGGGCCGGATCGACCATCAAGTAAAAATCCGTGGTTTCCGCATCGAACTGGGCGAAATCGAAACGCGCCTGCTCGATCACCCTTCGATCCGCGAAGCAGTGGTGCTGGCGCTGGATGCGCCGAGTGGCAAGCAGTTGGTGGGTTACCTCGTTACGGAGGTCGCCGGACACGGCGAAGCGCAACAGGCTGAACTGCGCGAAGCGCTCAAGTCGCACCTCAAGGCGCAACTGCCGGACTACATGGTGCCGACCCACCTGATGCTGCTGGCAAGCATGCCGCTGACCGCCAACGGCAAACTCGACCGTCGCGCCTTGCCGGCGCCGGACCCGCAGCTCAATCGTCAGGACTATGTCGCGCCGAGCAACGAGCTGGAACAGACCCTGGCGCAGATCTGGTGCGATGTGCTCAACGTCAGGCAGGTCGGCCTCAACGATAACTTCTTCGAACTCGGTGGCGACTCGATTCTGTCGATTCAGGTGGTCAGCCGCGCGCGTCAGCAGGGCATCCACTTCAGCCCGCGCGATCTGTTCCAGCATCAGACCGTGCAGACGCTCGCCGCCGTTGCCAGTCGCACTCAGCAAGTGACTGCCGAGCAGGGCCTGGTGGTCGGTGAATCGCGCCTGACGCCGATTCAGCACTGGTTCTTCGATACGGACATTCCCCAGCGCCAGCACTGGAATCAGGCGCTGTTGCTCGAGCCGACCGTGACCCTTGAATGGCAACGTTTGCAGCACGCATTGCGGGCAGTGATCGAACAGCACGACGCCCTGCGTTTGCGTTTCAGCGAAGTCGATCAAGCGTGGCAAGCAACGCACCAGCCACTGACGAATGAGGAGGTGCTCTGGCAGTTCAGCCTCGATTCGCTGGACCTGTGCGAAGCCCTGTTCGCCGATGCGCAACGCAGTCTGCACCTGCACGACGGCCCATTACTGCGCGCAGTGCTGGTCGATGTTGCGGGTGGTCAGCAACGCCTGTTCATCGCCATCCACCACTTGGTGGTCGACGGTGTTTCCTGGCGCGTGTTGCTGGATGATCTGCAAACCGCCTATCGCCAACTCGAGGCTGCGCAGCCGCTGAAACTGCCGGCGAAAACCAGCGCCTTCAAGGACTGGGCCGCGCGTTTGCAGGCTTATGCCGGCAGCGAATCGCTGCGTGAGGAATTGAGCTGGTGGCAGGCGCAACTGGCCGGGCCGAGCGCTGATCTGCCTTGCGAAAACCCGCAGGGCGGCAGGCAGAATCGCCATGCGCAAACCGTCAGCGTGCGCCTCGACGCCGAGCGCACCCGACAGTTGTTGCAACAGGCACCGAGCGCTTATCGCACCCAGGTCAACGACCTGCTGCTGACCGCGCTAGCCCGTGTACTGTGCCGCTGGAGCGGCCAGCCCTCGGCTCTGATTCAGCTGGAAGGCCACGGTCGCGAAACCCTGTTCGACGAGATTGATCTGACCCGCACCGTCGGTTGGTTCACCAGCGCGTACCCGCTGCGCCTGACCCCGCACAACATCGAAGAGGCTGCCGGGCAGGGTGCTTCGATCAAGGCGATCAAGGAACAACTGCGCGCCGTTCCGCATAAAGGTCTCGGTTATGGCGTGTTGCGTTATCTGGCCGATGACGGCTGCCGCCAGCGCATGGCCGCGCTGCCGCAGGCGCAGGTCACCTTCAACTACCTCGGCCAGTTCGACCAGAGCTTCGGCAGCGATGCGCTGTTGCGTCCTCTCGATGAGCCAGTCGGAGCCGCTCATGATCCGCAGGCGCCATTGCCGAACGAGTTGAGCGTCGACAGTCAGGTCTACGGTGGCGAGTTGCTGCTGCGCTGGACCTTCAGCGCCGAGCGTTACGCGGCGCAGACGATCAATGATCTGGCCGATGCCTATCTCGGCGAACTGCAGAGCCTGATCCATCACTGCCTGCTAGACGACGCTGGTGGTCTGACACCGTCGGATTTCCCGCTGGCGAAACTGACTCAGGCGCAACTCGATGCGTTGCCGGTGCCGGCTGCGCACATCGAAGATGTCTACCCGCTGACGCCGATGCAGGAGGGCATGTTGCTGCACACCTTGCTCGAGCCGGGCACCGGTCTGTACTACATGCAGGATCGTTATCGCATCAACAGCGAGCTCGACCCCGAGCGTTTCGCCCAGGCCTGGCAAGCGGTTGTCGCTCGTCACGAAGCGTTGCGCGCGTCCTTCTGCTGGAACGTTGGCGAAGACATGCTGCAAGTGATTCACACGCCGGGACGCACGCCGATCGAGTATCTGGACTGGAGCGCTGTTGCCGAAACCGAGCAGGAACCGCAGCTGCAAGCGCTGCTGAAAAGCGAGCGCGAGGCCGGTTTCGATCTGCTCAATCAGGCGCCGTTCCACCTGCGCCTGATCAAGGTCGGCGCGGCGCGCTACTGGTTCATGATGAGCAACCACCACATCCTCATCGATGCGTGGTGCCGTTCGCTGCTGATGAACGATTTCTTCGAAATCTACACCGCCCTCGGTGAAGGTCGTGAAGCGCAGTTGAGTGTGCCGCCGCGCTATCGCGACTACATCGGCTGGCTGCAACGCCAGAGCCTGGCCGAGGCGCGACAGTGGTGGCGGCAGAATCTGCAAGGCTTCGAACGCACCACGCCGATCCCGAGCGATCGGCCGTTCCTGCGCGAACACGCAGGCGAAAGCGGCGGCATGATCGTCGGCGACCGCTACACCCGTCTTAATGCCGAGGACGGTGCACGGCTGCGGGAACTGGCGCAGGCTCATCAACTGACCGTCAACACTTTTGCCCAGGCGGCGTGGGCGTTGGTTTTGCGGCGCCTGAGCGGCGATCGCGACGTGCTCTTCGGCGTGACTGTGGCCGGGCGTCCGGTGGAGATGCCGGAAATGCAGCGCACTGTCGGTCTGTTCATCAACAGCATTGCGCTGCGGGTGAAGATGCCTGCGGACGATCAGCGCAGCAGCGTGCGCCAGTGGCTCAGCGCGTTGCTCGACAGCAACATGCAACTGCGCGAGTACGAATACCTGCCGCTGGTGAACATCCAGGAACAGAGCGAATTACCCAAAGGCCAGCCGCTGTTCGACAGCCTCTTCGTCTTCGAAAATGCTCCGGTGGAAGTCTCGGTGCTCGACCGTGCGCAGAGTTTGAATGCGACCTCGGACTCCGGCCGTACCCACACCAACTTTCCGCTGACAGCGGTGTGCTACCCGGGCGACGACCTTGGCTTGCACCTGTCCTACGACCAGCGTTACTTCGACGAGTCGACGGTCGAGCGCATGCTCGCTGAGTTCAAGCGCCTGCTGCTGGCGCTGGTCGACGGCTTCCATGGCGACATGGCCGATTTGCCGCTGCTGGGCGACGAAGAGCGCGATTTTCTCCTGCACGGCTGCAACCAGAGCGGCCACGACTATCCGCTGGAGCAAAGCTACGTGGCGCTGTTCGAAGCGCAGGTCGCGGCGCATCCG
Source organism: Pseudomonas sp. UF-293 (assembly GCF_058245595.1). Classification (NCBI taxonomy): domain Bacteria; kingdom Pseudomonadati; phylum Pseudomonadota; class Gammaproteobacteria; order Pseudomonadales; family Pseudomonadaceae; genus Pseudomonas; species Pseudomonas sp. UF-293. The sequence goes on from NZ_JBSICA010000038.1 coordinate 21,402, forward strand.
CAGCGTATTGCCGCCAGTTGCCTTGATGAGCAATTGAGCTATGCCGAACTGAACCTCGACGCCAACCGCCTCGGCCATGCACTGGTCGCTGCCGGTGTACGGATGGACCAACCTGTGGCGCTGCTGGCCGAGCGTAATCTCGACCTGCTCGGCATGATCATCGGCAGCTTCAAGGCTGGTGCTGGTTATTTGCCGCTGGATCCGGGCCTGCCGAGCCAGCGCCTGAGCCGCATCATCGAGCTCAGCCGCACGCCGTTGCTGGTGTGCAGCGCAGCCTGCCGTGAACAGGCGCAGAGCTTGCTCGAAGAGTTTGGCTGTTCGAATCGTCCACGCCTGCTGGTGTGGGAAGAGGTCCAGGCGTCGGCCGCAGCGACGCACAATCCTGGCATCCACAGTGGCCCGGACAATCTCGCCTATGTGATCTACACCTCGGGTTCGACCGGGCTGCCTAAAGGCGTGATGGTCGAGCAGCGCGGCATGCTCAACAACCAGTTGAGCAAACGTCCGTACCTCGACTTGAGCGAGGCCGATGTGATTGCCCAGACCGCTTCGCAAAGCTTCGACATTTCTGTCTGGCAATTCCTCGCCGCGCCGTTGTTCGGCGCGCGGGTCGATATCGTGCCGAATGCGCTTGCCCACGATCCGCAAGGTTTGCTGGCGCATGTGCAGGCGCAGGGCATCACTGTGCTCGAGAGTGTGCCATCGCTGATTCAGGGCATGCTCGCCTCCGAGCGTCTGAGCCTCGACGGTCTGCGCTGGATGCTGCCGACCGGGGAAGCGATGCCGCCGGAACTGGCCCATCAATGGCTGCTGCGTTATCCGGACATTGGTCTGGTCAACGCCTATGGCCCGGCGGAATGCTCCGACGACGTGGCGTTCTTCCGCGTCGACATGGCGTCGACGCGCGGCAGCTATTTGCCGATCGGCACGCCAACCGACAACAACGTGCTCTATCTGCTCGATGGCGCGCTGGATCTGGTGCCGCTGGGCGCGGTGGGCGAGTTGTGTGTGGCTGGCACCGGTGTCGGGCGCGGCTACGTCAGCGATCCGCTGCGCACCGCGCCGGTGTTCGTGCCGAACCCTTTCGGTGCGCCGGGCGAGCGCCTGTACCGCACCGGTGACCTGGCGCGGCGCCGCACCGATGGCGTGCTGGAATACGTCGGCCGCGTCGATCATCAAGTGAAGATTCGCGGTTACCGCATCGAGCTGGGTGAAATCGAAGCGCGTCTGCACGAACAACCGCAAGTGCGTGACGCGGCGGTTGGCGTGCAGGAAGGCGTCAACGGCAAGCACTTGGTGGGTTATCTGGTCGCGGCCGATGCAGCGTTCAATCCGGGCGAATGCCTGGAACGGATCAAGCAGCGCCTGCGCGCCGAATTGCCGGAGTACATGGTGCCGCTGCACTGGCTGTGGCTGGAGCAGATGCCACTCAATGCCAACGGCAAACTCGACCGCAAAGCCTTGCCGGCCCTGGAGATCGGTCAGTTGCAGAGCGAGGATTATCTGGCGCCGCGCAATCAGCTGGAGCAGACCCTGGCTGATATCTGGGCTGAGGTGCTGCAAGTGGAAAGGGTCGGCGTGCGCGACAATTTCTTCGAACTGGGCGGGCATTCGCTGCTGGCCACGCAAATTGCATCGCGGGTACAGAAAGCCCTGCAACGCAATGTGCCGCTGCGCGCGATGTTCGAGTGCAGCACGGTGGAAGAACTGGCCGAATACATCGATGGACTGGCGGCCAGTGATATGACTGAAGAGAAGGTTGATCGGTTGAATGATCTGATGGCGGAGCTGGAGGGGCTGTAGTTCTTCGGTGCCTGGGCCGGCCTCTTCGCGAGCAGGCTCGCTCCCACAGGGGATCTGTGGTGTTCACAAACCCCTGTGGGAGCGAGCCTGCTCGCGAATGGCGTCTGTACATTGCCGTACATTTCCATCCTTGACGATAAACAACCGGCAGCTCAGTCTGCCGGTTCTGTTTTTTCTCGCGGAGGTGGTCGATGCCCTTTTTCACGGTTGACGGACAAGCGCTGCACTACATTGATCAAGGCACCGGCCCGGCCGTGTTGCTGGCTGGCAGTTATCTCTGGGATCAAGCGATGTGGGCGCCGCAGATTGCCGCGCTGACCCCGCACTATCGCGTCATTGCCTTGGATCTGTGGGGGCATGGCGAGTCCGGCAAGTTACCTGAAGGCACCACATCGCTGGACGACATCGCCCGTCAGACGCAGGCCTTGCTCGATCATCTGGACATCGACCGCGTCACTCTGGTCGGGCTGTCGGTTGGCGGCATGTGGGGCGTGCGCCTGGCGCTGTCAGCACCACAACGTCTCAACGGTCTGGTGCTGATGGACACCTACGTTGGCGTCGAGCCGGAACCGACCCGGCAGTATTACTTCTCGCTGTTCAAGCAGATCGAAGACAGCGGCACCATCTCCGAACAACTGCTCGACATCGTCGTACCGATCTTCTTCCGCCCGGGCATCGACCCGCAGTCGGCGCTGTATCAGGACTTCCGCGCAAAACTGCAGGGCTATTCGCCCGAGCGTCTGCGCGAAAGCATTGTACCGATGGGACGCATCACGTTTGGCCGCGACGACCTGTTGCCACGCCTCGGCGAGTTGAACCCAGCGACGACACTGGTGCTGTGCGGCGATCAGGACAAACCAAGGCCTCCCTCGGAAGCACGGGAAATGGCTGAATTGATCGGTTGCCCGTGTGTGCTGATACCGGAGGCGGGGCATATCTCCAATCTGGAGAATCCCGGGTTTGTGACTGAGGCGCTGCTGGCGTTTCTGGCCGAGCGCAACTACTAGGCCGAGTGAGCTTCATTCGCGAGCAGGCTCGCTCCCACAGTTAATCGCATTCTGGCTGAGGGAATGCAGTCAACTGTGGGAGCGAGCCTGCTCGCGAAAGGGCCGGTTCAGGCGATGAAAAAACTACTTAGGCCCGAGAATCTTCACCAACTTGTCCGGCGAAGGCGCGCCTTGCTGTTGTTGCAGTTCGCCTTTGTCGTCCAGGTAGAAAATCGCTGGAGTGGCCTGCAGTTCCAGGTCTTCCATCAACTGCATGTTCGCCGCGAGTTTTGTTTGCACGGCGACCGGGATGTCCTTCAAGGCCTTGAGCGCGCTGCCCTTGCCGGCTTTTTCATGATCTTCCAGGGCCTTGGCCGGATCTTTCGCCGCCAGCAATGCGGCTGATTTGCCCGGGCTGTCTTCGCGGATGATGCCGACCATGATGTGGCGCAACTGCACTTTGCCGGCCTTGACCCATGGCCGTGCCTGTTCCCAGAACATGTTGCAGTACGGGCAGTTCGGATCGCTGAACAGGTACACCGTGCGCGGTGCATCCTTGTTGCCGTCCTGAATCCAGTTGCTCGCCTCGAACTTGGCCCAGACTTCCTTGGACATCGGCGCGTAGACCAGTTTCTGCAACGGCTCGCTGCTCAGGTCCTTGCCGTCGGCATCGTACAGATTACCCACCACGACGTGTTTGCCGTCCGGGGTCAGGTACAGCGCCATGCCGCGATTCTGGTATTGCGCGGCGTACCCGCGCAGGCCATCAGGGGCGTCGAACTGGCCGACGATTTTCGCGCCCTTGGCTTCGATCTTTTTGATCGCCGCAGGCAGTTCTTCAGCAGCCTGCACCGACGGCAAGTGCAGCAGGGCAGTGCCCAGGGTCAGCGTCAGCAGGTGGCGGAGGCGGGGCATGGCAGTTTCCTTGCAGAGTTGGCCGGGGCAACGGCCTGATTCGGGCTTGAAGGCGAAGTGTCGAAGGTTTCCAGGGCGCGGGCGAGGCTGGCGTTCGACAGTTCACCGAGGTGACTGGTCAGCAAGCGACCGTCCGGGCTATAGAACAGCGTAGTCGGTAACGCCATGGAACCCACGGCCTGACCGAGACGGCCGCTGCGGTCGAACAGCACGTTGTTCAGGCTCAGGCCCTGGGTTTCCAGGAACGTCGCCACGCTTTGCATGCTTTCGGCCTGATTGACGAACAGAAATGTCAGGTCAGGGCGCTGTTGCTGGGCATTCTCCAGCACCGGCATTTCTCGCCGGCAGGGCGGGCACCAGGTCGCCCACAGGTTGATCACCAGCGGCCCGCCCTGATAGTCACTGAGCTGAATTTTTTCCCCGGCGGCGTTGCGCAGGGAAATATCCGGCAGCCGCGTACCCTGTTCGTAAATGTTCAGCGACAAGGTGGCGAGCAGCCAGAACATCACGCCGCTGACCACGCCGAACCCCAGCGGGCGGCGCAAAGCGGGCCGGCGCCAGCCGCGATACAACGCCGCCAGCAACAGAACGATCACCCCGGGCCAGGCGAGGAAACCGCCGTCACGCAGATCGATGATCTGCCACGGGTCATTGCGATAGTGCGACCAGTACAGCGCGACAAACGCAATGCGCGCCGCAAGCATGCCCAGCAGGAACAGGCTGAACAGCGCCGACTCGGGGTTATCGCCGCCGCGCTTGGCGACCCGCCAGCCGACAAACGTCGCCAGCGCCAAAGCACTGATCAGCAGCAGATGGTTGAGCGCGATGGCGAAAGTGCCGAGGGTGAACGTCAGCATCAGTTGGCGTCTCGGGTGGCGGACCAGCGTTGCAGGAAGGTCTCGGCATCGACCTCGCCGGTGATGCGCTGGCTGCGGCGTTCTTCACCGTCAGCGCCGATCCAGATGAACGTCGGCGGCCCCGGCACCTTATAGCGACTGAGCAGCTCGCGGCTGGCGACGTTGTCGGCGGTCACATCCAGGCGCAGCAGGCGCACGTCGCTCAGGGCCTGCATGACCTTGGCCTCACCGAACACTTTCTTCTCCATGACTTTGCACGACACACACCAGTCGGCGTAGTAATCGAGCAGTACCCACTGGCCTTGAGCCTTGGCCGCATCGAGTTCGCGTTGCAGGGCGGCAGGTTCCTTGATGGTGGTGAAGGCATCGTGGCCACTTGGCGCTGCGCTGGCGACACGGCCGGTGCTGTAGACCTGCAATGGCTGATACGGATCATCGCTGCCGCCCGCCGCACCGATCACCAACACGCTGCCCCACAAACCGAGCAATAGGGACAAGGCGCCAAACATCTGCGCGACGCGGCCAAACCCTGCCGATTGTTTCCAGGCACTGTAAGCGGCGATCAACAGCAGCGCGCCACACAGGCCCAGCCACAACGAAGGATCCAGTACCGGACGCAGCATCAGCAATGCAGTGGCAAGAAACAGGAAGCCGAATATGCCCTTGAGCAGATTCATCCACGCGCCGGGTTTCGGCAGGAAGCGGTTGCCGACGGTGACCAGCAGCAACAGCGGCACACCGATGCCGATGCCCAGCGCAAACAGAATCAGACCGCCGTGCAAGGCGTTACCGCTCTGCGCGATGTACAGCAGCGCGCCCGCCAGTGGCGCGGTCATGCACGGCCCGACCAACAGACCGGACAATGCGCCCAGCACACCGGCGCCGATCAGGCTGCCGCCGCTGCGGCTGCGCGACGCATGTTCAAGTCGATCACGCAGGGCCACCGGCAGTTGCAGCTCGAAGAAGCCGAACATCGGTAACGCCAGTATCACGAAGACCGCTGCGAATGCGCCGAGCAGCCAAGGATTCTGCAACCACGCCTGCAGGTTCGCACCGAGCAGTGCAGCAATCACGCCCATCGCCGCATAGACCAGCGCCATGCAGATTACATAGCTGCTGGCCAAGGCAAAACCGCGTCGAGGCGTGGCACCACTGCCGACAATCATGCCGGCCAGAATTGGCAGCATCGGCAGCGAGCACGGAGTGAACGCCAACAGCAGACCCAGGCCGAAGAACACTAACAGGCTCCAGCCCAGCGCCCGTTGTTGCAGGCTGCTGGCCAAGGCCTGATCCGGCGCTTCAGCACCCGTTGTTGTTGCGGCTTTGCCGCCCAGATCGATCACCCGAGTTTGCGGTGGGTAGCACAGGCCGGCATCGGCGCAGCCCTGATAACTGACTTTGATCTGACCGCTGGCCGCCGCCGGGATCTTCACTTCCAGCCCTTGGCGATAGACCGGCTGCTCGCCGAAGAACTCATCGCTGTGGGATTCGCCTTCAGGCAGCACCGGCTGCTGATCGGCGGCCAGTCCATCGAATTTCAAACGTTTCTGATAAAGGTAGTAGCCGTCAATGATCTGCCAGAACAGCTGGGTTTCGCCTGAATCCAGACGCTCGGAAGTCAACACGAACGCCTGGTCGACCGGCAAGAAGTCCGGTTTCGTATCGAAAGGATTGTTTCCAGCCTGGGCCAGGCCCGAGATCAGTAACGCAAACAAAACAAAAAAATGACGCATGGAGAAGCCTTGTCCCTGTGCAAGTGAGGTGCACAATGGGCAGCGGCGATTAACCGATGATTAACCGCCATGCCCTTGTCGCAGTGGCGTTGGGCGCCATAATGTCAGCTTAATCGGCCAACTGCCTAATCCGCTTTTTTCCTGTGGGATTCACCATGCACGTACTGGTTTGCGAAGACGATGAGCTGATCGCCAGCGGTATCGTTGCCGGGCTCACGGCTCAGGGTCTGACTGTCGAGCACGTCAACACCGCGTCGAAGGCGCGGGCGATGCTCAAGGTCGCGGAATTCGACGTGATGGTGCTCGACCTCGGCCTGCCCGACGAAGATGGCCTCAAGTTGCTGCAACAGCTGCGACAGAGCGGGCTGGAAATCCCTGTGTTGATCCTCACCGCTCGCGATTCAGTGACTGATCGTGTCGACGGTTTGCAGGCCGGCGCCGACGATTATCTGCTCAAGCCATTCGACCTGCGCGAACTGTTCGCCCGCCTGCAAACCCTGCTGCGTCGGGTAGCCGGGCGCAGCGTCAATCTGATCGAGCACGGCGCGCTCACCTACGACCCGAGCAGCCGGGAAACCCGCCTGGCCGGGCAACCGGTGGACTTGTCGCGTCGCGAGCAGTCACTGTTGCAGGCGCTACTGCACAATCGCGGCCGGGTGCTGTCCACCGAGCAACTGAAGGACAGCGTCTACGGCTTCAACGATGAGCTGGAAAGCAACGCGCTGAACGTGCATATCCATCACCTGCGCAGCAAACTCGGCAAGGGCATCGTCGAAACCGTGCGCGGTCTGGGCTATCGCCTCGGGCCTGCCGATGGCGGAGAGCAAGGCAAGTGATGAGTCTGCGCCTGCGCCTGAGTCTGACGCTCGGCGCCGCCTTCGCGCTGATCTGGGCGCTGGCGGCGGCGTGGATGCTCAGCGATCTGCGCAATCAGATGATGTTTTCCCTCGACCAGCGCCTGGTTGCTTCGGCGCGCATGGTTGCCGGCCTGCTCGAGCAATTGCCGACGCTGCCAAGCAAGGGCGAGGGCACCCACTTCAGCGCCGAACAGCTGAATATTCCCGGGGGGATGGCCTGTCAGGTCAGCTCATTGCGCGGGGAAATCCTTGCCCGTAGCCATAACAATCCCGAACAGGCGCTGGAAGCGGAAAAAATGGGCTTCCACGATCAGATGATCGACGGCGCGCCGTGGCGCAGCTTCACCCTGGCCCGCGGCGATGTGCGCATCACTACGGCGGATCGGCAGATCGAGCGCGAAGCCTTGAACATGTCGATTCTGCTCGCCGCATCGGTACCGGTTGGCGTGGCTTTGCTGGGTTGCTTGTGCCTGCTGTGGCTGGGCATCGGTCAGGGCCTGGCGCCACTCAATCGTCTGCGAGAGGCGCTGATGCGACGCAATGCCGACTCTCTTGAACCATTGCAGTTGCAGGCGTTTCCCAGCGAATTGAAGCCGTTGCTGGAAACCCAGAATCAATTGTTCCAGCGCATCGGCAAGACCATCGAGCGTGAACGTCGCCTGACCGGCGACGCCGCACATGAACTGCGCAGTCCGCTGACGGCGATCAAGACCCACCTGCAAGTGGCGCGCATGACCGACGGCAGTGCCCGCGATCAATCGCTGGCCCGCGCCGAGGAGGGTGCCGATCGCCTGCACCGCACCCTTGAGCAGTTGCTGTTGCTGGCGCGGGTCGAAGGCAGTCTGTCGTTTGATGACGGCTCGCAATGCAGCGCCGAGCAAGTGGCCCGACTGGCGATTCAGGACGCCACCGGCGGTGAACGGCTGCGGATCAAACTGCACGTGCCGGACGACCTGTCCACCGCGCCGCTGCAAATGCCTGCGGTGCTGGCGATTGCTGCACTGCGCAACCTGCTCGACAACGCCCTGCGCCATACGCCTGACGATTGTGCCGTCGAGGTCAAGCTGGAGAACATCGGCAAGCGCGTGCGCTTTGTGGTGCGCGACCATGGCCCGGGCATCGCGCCTGATGACATACAGCATTTGACTCAGCGCTTCTGGCGCAACGTGCAGAGCACCGGTTGCGGGCTGGGTCTGGCGATTGTTCAGGCAATTGTGCAGCGCTGTGACTGCGCTTTGCATTTCGACAGCCGCCCGGATGGCTTGCAGGTCGAACTGACCATGCCGTTGCAATCTCTCTGATCGCACCTCAGATCCCCTGTGGGAGCGAGCCCTGCTCGCGAATGCGGTAAGTCATTCAACATCGACGTTGACTGGCCTGACGCTTTCGCGAGCAGGCTCGCTCCCACAAATGATCACGTTCTTCCACATCAAATGTAACTTATCGGCGTTCGCTATCCGCCAGGGGTGGGGCTAAGGTCAACGCAGCTTTGACTCAATGGATTGAGGGAACTGCGCCATGGAAGCACCCGTCTGCATACGTCCGGCCACCCTGGCCGACACCGGCATCATCAACCGCATTGTCGAGCGCTCGATCCGTATCGGTTGTGCACTCGATCACCGCAACCATCCACTTCTCGTCAGCGACTGGCTCAACCGCTCCCCCGCCGATTTCATCAGTAGCCGGCTCGCCGACTCACACTTCTATCTCTGTATCGCTTCGTACGAAGACAAACCGGTCGGTGTCGGCATGGCGCAGGTCAGTGGCGAAATCCTGCTGTGTTACGTCCAGCCGGAGTCCTTTCGCCGGGGCGTCGGCCGGGCGCTGATGCAGGATCTTGAAGGCTGGTTGCGCATTCGTGGTGTGCAGCATGTTCACCTCAACAGCACCCGCACCGCCGAGGCGTTCTATCGGCATCTGGGTTACCAACAGGCAGCGCCACCCGGCCACTCCACCGGCTTGCAAACCGTGCCGCTGCAGAAACCTTTGTCCTCACCGGGCTGACAACTCGATCAAGGGTGTAAATCCGCACCGCGCTGAAGCGTTTCCAGAACAGGAAAACCTGCAAGTGCGCCCCGCGACCGGAACGCGCACCTGTCGGTGTGCTGTTCTGGTCACTATCCATAGCGAATTGAGGGGTCGAGAGATGTCAGTCGCCACCAGTCTTATCGAAGCGTCGTCGGCCCGGGTCGCCTCGGCGCCGGCGGAAACGTTATACGAATTCAACGAATCACCGTTGCTGGCGCGCCAGAGTCGGCAGGAGTCCAACGCGCGCAGCTATCCTCGGCGTATTCCCTTGGCGCTCAAGCGTGCCAAGGGCTTGTATGTCGAGGATGTTGAAGGACGTACATTCATCGACTGCCTGGCCGGGGCCGGCACGCTGGCGCTGGGGCATAACCACCCGGTGGTAATCGAGGCGATCCAGCAGGTGCTGGCCGATGAACTGCCGCTGCACACCCTCGACCTGACTACGCCGGTCAAGGATCAATTCGTCCAGGACCTGTTCGGACTGCTGCCCACGGAACTGGCGGCGCAGGCGAAAATCCAGTTCTGCGGCCCGACCGGCACCGACGCCGTGGAAGCCGCGCTGAAACTGGTGCGCACAGCCACTGGCCGCAGTACCGTGCTGTCCTTTTCCGGCGGTTATCACGGCATGAGCCAGGGCGCGTTGAGCCTGATGGGCAGCCTGGGGCCGAAAAAACCACTGGGTGCCTTGCTCAGCAGTGGCGTGCAATTCATGCCCTTTCCCTACGATTACCGCTGCCCGTTCGGCCTCGGTGGCGCGGCGGGCGTTAACGCCAATCTGAGTTATCTGGAAAACCTGCTCAACGATCCCGAGGCCGGCGTGCAACTGCCGGCGGCGGTGATTGTCGAGGCGGTGCAGGGCGAGGGCGGCGTGATACCGGCGGACATCGAGTGGTTGCGCGGCTTGCGCCGGATCACCGAGAAGGCTGGTGTGGCGCTTATTGTCGATGAGATCCAGAGCGGTTTCGCTCGTACCGGCAAGATGTTTGCCTTTGAACACGCAGGCATCGTTCCGGATGTGGTGGTGTTGTCCAAAGCCATCGGTGGCAGCCTGCCGTTGGCGGTGGTGGTTTACCGCGACTGGCTCGACACCTGGCAACCGGGCGCCCATGCCGGGACGTTCCGTGGCAATCAGATGGCCATGGCCGCCGGTTCGGCGGTGATGCGCTATCTGGTGGAGCACAAGGTCTGTGAGCACGCTGACGCCATGGGTGATCGACTCAGCGAACATCTGCACATCCTGCAACGCGACTTCCCGCAACTGGGCGATATCCGTGGTCGCGGCCTGATGCTCGGCGTCGAACTGGTCGACCCGAACGGTGCGCCCGACGCGCTCGGTCATCCGCCGGCATTCGCGCGTCTGGCGCCACTGGTGCAGCGTGAATGCCTCAAGCGTGGCTTGATTCTGGAGTTGGGCGGGCGCCATGGCGCGGTCGTGCGCTTCCTGCCGCCGCTGGTGATCAGCGCAGCGGAAATCGATCGGGTGGCCGAGATCTTCGGTCGCGCATTGGCCGCTGCCACCGCCGCGCTGTAAATTTTTCCGCGCGGCGAACGTTCTTTATACATACCCCGGCTGCATCCGTTGTGCAGCCGACCTTACAACGATGGAGAACCAGCATGACGTCAGTATTCGACCGCGAGGACATCCTCTTTCAGGTCGTGGTCAACCACGAAGAGCAATACTCGATCTGGCCCGATTACAAAGCCGTGCCGGAAGGCTGGCGCACCGTGGGCAAGAGCGGCCTGAAAAAGGAATGCCTGGCCTATATCGAAGAAGTCTGGACCGACATGCGCCCGTTGAGCCTGCGCCAGAAGATGGATGCGCAAGTCGCGGCGCAATAAGCGACCGGGCATAAAAAACCCGCTGGACCAGTGACGGTCAGCGGGTTTTTTCATGTCTGGAGAGTGACGTTGTGGGTGCGGGCCTCTTCGCGAGCAGGCTCGCTCCCACAGGGAATCGCATTGCAACTGGGGGAGCGAGCCTGCTCGCGAAGAACGATTACGCGGTCTTACTGAAACTACGCTCCGCTCAACCCCTTGAGCAACAGATCCACATTCCCCTCCAGCTCCGCCAGCGGATCCGCCGCATCGGTACTCAACACCACCAGCCGACTACCAGACTCGGCAATCGCCGCTTTCACCGGCTCTGCGGGCTGGCGATGGTGCAGCACCACTGCCACGTCATTTTCCTTGAGCGTCGCCGTCAGCTTCTTCAACTCATCTGGCGTCCAATCGGCGTCGGGGCGCGCGTCCTGTCCGGCCAGTTCAAGGTTCAGGCTACCAATCAGATAGCCGAAGTGATCGCTAAGGCTCATCACACTCAGATTATCCGCATCGGCCAGCCGCGCTTCGGTGTCGGCGCTGAGTTTCAGCAGGCGCTGTTTCAACGCCGCCAGGTTGGCTTCGATCGCAGGCTTGGCGCTCGGTGCCAGGCGCACCAGGTCCGCCGCCATCACATCGGCCATGCGCCCCATGTTGTTGCTCGCCAGCCATGGCTGACTGTTCAGGCCATCAACCTGCAGGCCTGGCTGCACGGCGATGCCGGGCAGGGCGCCGTCGACCGGACGAGCGGCATCGACTTCGACGATACGAATGTTGCTACGGCGCGCGATCGGGTACAGCGGATCATCGGCCCACAGTGAGCGCAGACCGATCACCGCGTCCGCGTCAGTGGCCAGTTTGCTCAGCGTCGGAGCGCCACGGCCGGTGAAATACGCAGTCTGACGGCTACCCGGAAGGTTGGCCGGCGCCGCGCGTTCGAGTTTGACGTCGGTACCTTTGAGCAATGCTTCGCCCAATCCATAGGTGATCGGTAACGAGGCCAGGACGCGCAGGGGTTTCGCACTTTCAGCCGCCAGCAGTGGGGTGCAAACCACGCCACACAGGGCCATGGCCAGAGTCAGGTTACGCAGTGAAAAAGCCATTTATCCAAGATTCCCTTTCAGGCTGGGGACGACGCCGCGCGCAATGGCGGCGAGGGCGAAAGCGATGCCGGCGACCAGAATGATCGCGGCGCCGGACGGAATCGGCAGGTCGAACACGATTGGCGCAAGAATCCCGCACAGCGTGCTGACGGTGGCGATCAGCACCGAACACCAGAAAAATCCTTTGAGTGACTGGCTGAGCAAACGCGCTGCCGCCGCCGGAATCACCAGCAAGGCACCGACCAGAATTGCGCCGATCACCTTCACTGCCGCAACGGTGATCAACGTCACCAGAATCACGAACAGGTAATCCAGGGTCTTCACCGCTACGCCACGCACCGCCGCCAGTTGCGGATTGAAACTGGCGAGCATGATGCGGTTGTACAGCGGCAGGGCGAGGGCCATGACCAGCGAACCGACGATCGCCAGCACCGCCAGATCATTGCCGTTGACGGTCAGTACCGAACCGAACAACACGTTTTCCAGAATGTGCACGTTGATCTTGCCGGCGAGGATCAACAGCAGGCTCGCGCCCAAGGCCAGCGACACCGAGAGAAACACGCCGATCAGCGTATCCGGTGCCAGACCGGTGCGGTTGCGCAGGTAATTGAGCAGGATGCCGAACAGCAGGCAGTAGCCGAACAGGCTGCCGTACGGGCCGGTGTAGGGTTCGCCGAGCAAGATGCCGATGGCGACACCGGTCAGCGCCGCATGGCCGACTGCTTCGGAAAAGAACGCGAAGCGCTTGACCACCACCAGCGTGCCGAGCCCGCCCAGCACCGGGCCGATCAGCAAGCCGGCGAGCAGCGCATTGACGACAAAACCGTAGGCCAGCGCCTCGGGCAGATAACCGGAAGACGCCCAACCCTGGACCATCAGCCGAAAGGCTTCGTAACTCATCAGACCGCGCTCCGTGGATGGGTAGAAAACAGCGTCAGCAGACGCTCCGGAGTCAGTGCCTGTTGCGGTGTGGCATCGAACAGCACGCGGCGGTTGAGACCGGTAACCCGATCGGCCAGCCGACCCACCGCTTCCAGATCATGCTCGATCCACAGCACGGTGATACCCGCCGCGCGCCAGTCAGTCAGCAGACGTTCGAATACCTGAATCCCGGCCTCATCGAGGGCCGACATCGGCTCGTCGAGCACCAGCAGCTGCGGCGCCGGAATCAAACCTTGCGCGAGCAGCACCCGCTGCCGCTCGCCGCCGGACAGCGCGCCCATGCGCCGCTTGCGCTTGTCCTGCATCCCGACGCGCTCCAGCGCCTCGCCGATGGCGCCGGCGTAGTGTTTGCTCAAACCGAGGAAGGCCGGGCGGCGCTGACACATCGCTGCCATGAAATCGTCGACGGTCATCGGCAAGCCGCGATCGAACTCCAGCGCCTGCGGGACGTATCCAATGGTGCCTGGCTCGCCGGGCCAGTGCAGACTGAGCTGGCCCTGATGCGGCATTTGCCCGAGCAGGGTTTTGATCAGCGAACTCTTGCCACCGCCGTTGGGGCCGACCAGCGCATGCACGCTGCCGGGCTGCACCTGGAAGCTGACCTTGTCGAGAATCGTCGTTCGCCCCAGCGTCAGGCTCACTTCCGTAAACTCCAGCGATGGCCCGGTTATCCCCTGTGGGAGCGAGCCTGCTCGCGAATGCGGTGTGTCATTCAGCGAAGATGTTGCCTGATCCGGCGTCTTCGCGAGCAGGCTCGCTCCCACCGGGTTATTGGTGCTGTCAGGGATCAGGGTTTCTTTCGACGTCATGCCCCCGACTCCTGAATCGCCCGAACCACAGTATTGAGGTTGCCGGTCATTTCCTTTTCGTACTTGTCGGCGGTGTATTCGCCGTAGGAAATGTGCGACAGCGGGTACAGCTTCACCCCGGATTCGCGCTGGATGGTGTCGACGTAGCTGGATGGGAAATCCATCTCCGAGAAGATCACTTTGACGTCGAGTTCACGCAACTGGTCGATGGTTTTTTTCAGCTGACTTGGGCTCGGCTCGATGCCGTGGGCCGGTTCGACCACGGCCGTCACTTCCAGACCGAATTCACGCAACAGATAGTCGTAAGCTGCGTGCACGGTGGCCACGCGCAGTTCGGCATTCGGTGCCTGGGTCAGTTTGGCCAACGCGTCGGCGCGCATCTGCCGCAGGCGTTTGCCGTAAGCGCGGGCGTTCTGGGTGTAGGTCTTGGCGTTTTCCGGGTCGATCTTGCCCAGCTCGCGGGCGATGTTGTTGACCTGGGCGATGGAGGCGCTGATCGACAGGAACGTGTGCGGATTGACCACTTTGCCGGCGCCGCGCGCAGCGACACCGGTGGCCGCCAGCAGCGGCACGTTCTCGTTGGCTTCGATGGTTTTTACGTTGGGTGTTTCACTGGCGGCGATCATCCGGTCGGCGAAGTCGTCATGGCCGACGCCATTGAGCACGATCACGTCCAGTCCGCTGATGCGCTTGATGTCTTCGGCGCGCGGTTCGTAGGCGTGCGGATTGAAGCCCGCAGGAATCAGCGGCACCACTTCGGCCTTGTCGCCGACGATGTTGGCGACGTAGCTGTAATACGGATGCAGAGTGATGCCGATACGCAGGCGTTTGCCTTGCTCGGCGCTGGCCAGTGGGCTCAACAGGCAGGCGCACAGGCCAAGCAGAAACAGGCGTAACAAGGGACGGCGAGGAGATGAAATGGACATGGGCAAGCAGTCTTCTCTCGGATAAAGGCGAGGAATCAATGGCGATGTTCGCGGGTGACCCCGGCATCGAATTGCGCGACGATCTGTTTCCAGCCAGCGGCGGACAGCGCGGCGTCGGACAGATCCTCAGCAGGTGCGGGATCGGCGCTGCGGTTCAGCCAGATGTCCGGTGCGGCGTTGGCGTCAGTGCCGACGCGCATCAGAAACGAACCGGCGACATCAGGCGTCGCACTCCGACCGAAATAGGCACGATCGGCGAGCATTTGCCACGCATGACCGCCACGGCTGACCGAACTGGCATCCTGCGCGAACGGCGCGAAACCTTCTTCGGCGAGCATTTGTGGCGTCGGCAGGGCGTGTTGCTCTTCGCGCAGCAAACGGATTTCGTCGAGGGTCACCCGCAGGTCGGCATAGATGCCTTGCTCGGCGGCGCTGAGATCACGGCGGGCGTCGAACTGGTTGCTGGCGACCGGCTCCGGTTCATGGGAAACCCCGCGCCACGCCACCACCGAGCCGGCGACCGCGAGGATCAGCAGGCATAACAGGAGTACATTCAGGGTTTCATGACCGGCGCCGGCCGGGCGTACCACTTGCGTCGTCGGGCTACTCATGGGGCTTCAATATCCGCCTGGTCGATTTCCACAACGTGGCCGGGGCCGGCGTCAAACAGCACATAGAACTCGCTGCCGGGCTTCTTGAACGTCAGCGTCGAGTCTTCACCCAGTTTGCCCGGCACCAGAATGGTTTCGTCGTAGCCGATCACATCGAGGGTCACGCCCGGCGCGCCGCTGCCGTCGGAGAAACCGCCGGTGCATTTGATCTGTTCGGCATCGATGGCTTTGCATTCGCACATCGGGTTGTGCGCCACGGCGCTGGCACTGAAACCGGCGCTCAGCACCAGCAGCGCGGCGCTTGCCAGCAAGCGGTTATGAAGAGGTGAGCGAGTCATGGTTTGGCTCCTTGTCTGTTCAGCCATGCAACCGTGGCGGGGGAGGCTTGGCTCAGCGGGATCGAGGCCTGATGCATGCTGCCGTCCCAGCCTTCCATGGTGATCCACAGCTCGGCGTCAGGTTTGGTTTTTGCCGGGATCGGCATTTGCGTGCCCATGCGATAAGGCGTACCGAAGAAGATCGTGCCGGCGGCGCGCAGGCTGCGCGGTTTGCCGATGCGCAGGTAAGTGGCCTTGACCTGTTCGACGCAGGTATCACAAACGGCGGCAGTGAAATCCTTCATATAGCCGGCCGGACCGCTCAGGTGCGGCGCCTCTTCGCGTAACTCGGCCAGGCGCAGGCTCCACGGGCCGACCTGAACGGTGCCTATTTCCCGTTGACCCAGGCCACTGTCGCCGCGAAACAGCGAGGCATCGGCAAAGTATTTCGGCATGAAGCCCAGCGGGATCAACAGCAACAGGACGTTGATGTGGAAGCGCCACTTGTGCCAGAAGCGCGACAGGCGCGACGGCGGTGTGACCGAGATGGCTTTGTTCACAGACTGGCCTCCGAAGGTTCACGGCGCAGCGCCGGTTGTGCCTTGATGCGGTTTTTCTTGTCCTCGCGTTTCAGCGCGTTGGCCGTGGCCAGGGCGGTGCGCTTGGTCCAGATCAGCAGGCCGCTGAGAATCATCATGCTCAACAACAGTCCGAAGAAGAACCAGATCAACTTGATCCAGATCCCACCGAAGTCGCCGGTGTGCAGCGGACGCATGGACTCGGTGACGAATTCCAGCGAGGACCGGTCGGACAGCAGCCGTGAAGAGGCCATTTCGCCGTTGTACGGGTTGAGAGTCGCGGTCTGATACATCAGCGGATACCAGCCACGGCCGCTGACGCTCATGTGCGAGTAGGCATTGCCCGGCAGGTTGACGTAGCTGGCTTCCAGCCCCGGAATCTTCTGCTGGGCGATTTCGATGGCGCGGTCCAGGCTGATACGCGGCGGCGGGGTGCCGGCGGCCGAGATCGGCACACTTTCGCGGGACATCGCCGGGATGATCGGCTCGCTGGAAATCGAAATCTGGTTATCGAACAGGATCGCCTTGATCAGGAACCAGATGCCGGTGATGGAAATCACCGCGATGAACCAGATCGACCAGATGCCGCACAGGCGATGAAAGTCGCCCCAGAAAATCCGCGCGCCATGGCGTACACGCAGGGTCGGGCGCAGAAAACCTTTCCAGAAGCGCTTGTAGACCACCAGCCCGGTAATCAGCGACACCAGCATCGGTACGCCGAGCAGTGACACCAGATACCAGCCCCAGCTGTAGCCATTGGTGAACGGCACCAGCCACCAGCCGTGCAGGGCGCGGGTGAACGCCTTGAAATCGAAGGCCGGCGCGGTGCCCTGGATGACCCCGGTATACGGATTGACATAGACCGTCAGCGAGCGCCCGTCGGGGTAGCTGACTTCAACGTCGAGGGCAAAGTGCGACTCGTCCGGACGATTGATGCTCTGCACCAGGGTTTGCGGCTCGGCTTGTTTGATCGCAGCGAGGATCTGGTCGTAGCTCAGTCGCGGCGCGTCGTCCGACGGCTGACTGGCGCGCATTTGCGGGTTGGCCAGCCAGACAATTTCCTGGCTGACCACCGCCAGCGTGCCGGTGACACAGACGATCAATACAAAGAACCAGATCGGCAACGCCAGCCAGCTATGCACCAGGAACCACAGTTTGGAACGGGATTTCTTCGACATGATTGCGCGTCTTGATTGCGGTGGAAGGGGCCGGGCTACGGGCTTCGCAGCACGGAACTCCCCGGGAGGCCGTTCGTGGCTTTTGCCTACGCGAACGGCCTGCATTCCTATAAGACGGATGAGCGAAGAAAATCCCGAAAGCGGATATGAAAGTAAATGTTTCGCAATTACATCGACAGTGCGTTTTTTGTCGGTCGATCCGAGGCAAAAAGCCCTCAGCCTTGGTTAAACATCTCCATTGCACGTTGGCGAATCTGCTCTTCGCTCAGATCCTCTTTGTGCGTGGCGAGAAACCACAGATGGCCGAACGGATCTCTCAGCGTGCCGCTGCGATCACCATAAAACTGGTCTTTGACCTCGGAGACGCTTTGCGCCCCGGCATCCAGCGCTTGTCGAAAGGACTGGTCGACATCGGTGACATACAGGTGCAAGCCGATCGATACCGCCTGCTGCGGGTTGCTCAAGGGGCCTTGATCGCAAGGCGTGCCCAGCATGATTGCGCTGTCGCCGATGCGCAGTTCGGCGTGGCCGATATTGCCGTCGGGCATGGTCAGGCGCATGACTTCGCTGGCGTTGAAGGCTTTTTTATAGAACTCGATGGCCTCGGCGGCCTGTTGGATGCCGAGATACGGGGTAATGCTGTGATACCCCTCGGGAATGGGTTTGACGCTCATGACGTTCTCCCTGTTTTTGTTTTCAACAGATGTGGTTACACCGGTTTACCCGGAGCAATCACTATAGAACCGTCCTTACTGCGCAGATTTTCCGCCGACGAGCAGCAATCATCATTCATCGCGAAAGTGCGGGCCTGGCCCTCGGTCGCCGAGCATGTCGCCTTTATTGCGTAATGGACACGCTTCCATGGACAGACAGCCGCAGCCGATGCACCCGGTGAGCTGATCGCGCATTAGCGTCAATTGCCTGATTCGTTCATCGAGCTCGCCCTGCCATTGTTCAGACAGCATTTTCCAGTCCGCCGCCGACGGCGCGCGATCCTGCGGCAGGATCTTCAGCGCTTCGCCGATTTCCGCCAGCGGTATCCCCAACCGTTGCGCGACTTTGATCAACGCCACCCGGCGCAGAACTGCACGCGGATAGCGGCGCTGATTGCCGGCATTGCGTTCACTCTTGATCAAACCTTTGGCTTCATAAAAATGCAGCGCGGTGACCGCGACGCCACTGCGCGCAGAAACTTCGCCGACGGTGAGAGGCTTGTGTACCTGCTCTTTGCTGATCATGCTGAAAATGCTCTTGACCTTGACTTAACTAGAGGTTTTACCCTGCAGCTCTTCGGGTCGCAAGGCTCGCTTCAAGATGAGTGGGGCTTTCCATGAGCAATCGCAGCTTTACCCAATTGATCGAATTCGAAATCGAACCTCGTCAGCAAGCGGCGCTGGTCTCGGCTCTGGCGACGCAGACCGAGGGTCTGGCTCAGCGTTACGACGGATTTCTCAGCGCCAGCGTGCAAGCCAGCGACGACGGCCGCCGAGTGTTGAGCTTTTTGCAGTGGCAAAGTCGCGAAGCGGGCGAGGCGGCATTTCGCAGTTTCGAACGCGGCGAAGAGGATTTCTGGCAGTTGATCCGTACGCATCGGGCGAAAACCGTGACCTTCAATTCATTCCAGGTGCACAGCAGCATTGCCCGCAGCCACGACGATGCGCTGCATTGCCGTCTGCCGGTCAGCCAGTATTAGCGCAAACCTGATAGCCACTATTGAGAGCGTTGATTTCTGCGCGAGCGTGCCCGGGCGTAGCCTTTCTCCATCGACCCCACATTGCTCGCCAGGACGCTCCCATGAACCGTTTACTGACTGTTTCGCTGATGCTCGCTGTTTCCGTACTCGCCGGTTGTGCCGGCCATGTTTCGCCCGAGCTGCGCCCTTACACCGCTGAAGAATCCCGCGAACTGGCACTGGAAGCGCTGAACCGCAGCGGTTTGTCGTTCGACGAATACCACGCGAAAAAAGCCCAATTGCTCGGCCAGCCGCAGAAGACCTTCGGCTTCGATCAACAGGGTGAGATGAGCGCCGAACGTGCCATACAGCTGCACGGTCGTCCAAGCTGAAAGCAAACTGTACTGCTTGAAGTTTTCCCTAACTGTCCGTGGGTTTGCCGGGCCGTGTGGGATAGGGTCAACAGCTGAATGACCCTGGATGGACTGCTTTGATGAACCTCTCGCTTGATCTGCTGTTGGGCTTTGCCCTGTTTGCCCTTGTTACCTCGATCACACCGGGGCCGAACAACACCATGTTGTTGGCGTCCGGAGTGAACTTCGGTTTCAACCGCACCATTCCCCACATGCTCGGCATCAGCTGCGGCTTCTTTCTGTTGGTGGTAGCGGTGGGCTTCGGCCTTGGCGCGGTGTTTCAGGCCTATCCGATTCTCTACACAGTGCTGCGCTATGTCGGCGCGGCGTATTTGCTGTATCTGGCGTGGAAGATCGCCCACTCCGGCCCGGTCGGTGACAGTGCCGTCGGCGAGGCGAAACCGATCAGCTATCTGGGCGCTGCAGCGTTCCAGTGGGTCAATCCCAAGGCCTGGATCATGGCCATCGGTGCCATCAGCACGTACACGCCCATGCAGGGTTATTTCTATAACGTCGTGATCATCGCGGCGGTGTTCGCCATCATCAACCTGCCCAGCGTCGGCCTGTGGGCGGCGTGCGGCACGCTGTTGCGCAATGTGCTCAAGGATCCGCGCTGGTTGCGCGTGTTCAATTGGGGCATGGCCGCGCTGTTGGTGATCTCGTTGTATCCGTTACTTCTGGAAAGCTTTCATTGACGCATTGCTTCAATCGCCGGCCCGATGCCTGTTAAGCTCGGTTTCAGGAGCGTTCCTACGCACTTTTAATGAAGCCCTACTTCTTTAACGGCATCCGATCAGGTATTGATGACGCTCTCGAACCCATGCACAGCTCACGAGGCTGTGCATTGTCGTTTGCAGACACGAGCCTCCTGATCCCGGAACACGCTCTGCGAGTCCTTTATGAACACACGTCCGTTGTATTTCGATTACGCCGCCACCACCCCGGTGGACGAGCGGGTCATCCAGGTGATGATCGAATGTCTGGGTTTTCACGGTAACTTCGGCAACCCGGCGTCCAGCTCCCACGCCTTCGGCCAGCAGGCCCGGCAAACGGTCGAGCAGGCGCGCCGGCAAGTTGCCGATCTGGTCGGCGCGCAGCCTGAGCAGATTGTCTGGACCTCCGGTGCCACTGAATCCAACAACCTCGCCCTCAAAGGCGTCGCTCAGGCCCGTGGCGTTCGCGGCGGGCACATCATTACCAGTCAGATCGAACACAAGGCCATTCTCGACACCGCGCGGCAATTGCAGGATTCGGGCATTGCCGTGACCTATCTGGTGCCGGACGCCCAAGGCTTGATCACGCCGCAAGCGGTCAGCGAAGCGATGCGTGATGACACCTTTCTGGTGTCGCTGATGCTGGTCAACAATGAATTGGGCACGGTCAACGATGTCGAGGCGATTGGCGAGGTGGTGCGCAGTCGGCAGGCCCTGTTTCATGTCGACGCCGCGCAGGGCGCTGGCAAGGTCGCGATCGATCTGAGCCGCTGGCCGGTGGATCTGATGTCGTTTTCCGCACACAAAGTCTACGGCCCCAAGGGCATCGGCGCCTTGTACGTCGGCCCGCAGGCGCAGCAACGCTTGCAGGCGCAAATCCATGGTGGCGGTCACGAAGGTGGCTTGCGCTCCGGGACCCTGGCGACTCACCAGATTGCCGGGATGGGCGCTGCATTCGCGTTGGCCGCCGACGCATTCGCTGAAGAGAAAAAGTCCATCATCGCTTTGCGCGAACGCTTGCTCGAACAGCTTTTGAAGTTGCCCGGCGTGCGCCTCAATGGCTGTGCCTCGCAACGTATTCCGCACACCCTGAGCCTGACGTTCAGCGAGGGCGAGTTCAACAGCGCTGCGTTGAGCCATTCGATCGCGTTTTCCGCGACGTCGGCGTGTAATTCCGCAAGTAATGCGCCGTCCCACGTGCTGCTCGCGCTCGGGCACGATGCGCGGCTGGCGGGGCGTACCATTCGCTTGAGCCTCGGGCGGTTTACCACCGTCGAGGATGTCGACAAGGCCGTTGACCTGATCACAACCGCCTGCGCCAGTGCCCCGGCATTCTGGGCGACAGGGCTTTAAACAGCCGACGCTTTCCATGGCCGCCAAGGCTACGAACAATAACGATGACGCGATTAGCAGGAGACATGATGAGTTCCCACACCTTGACCGAAGGATCGGTACCTCAGCGCCTGGCGCATACCCGTGAACTGATGCGCCGCGAAGGCATCCATGCGCTGCTGGTGCCGTCCGCCGACCCGCATCTGTCGGAATACCTGCCGGGTTACTGGCAGGGCCGGCAGTGGCTGTCGGGTTTCCACGGTTCGGTCGGTACGCTGATCGTCACGGCTGATTTCGCCGGTGTATGGGCCGACAGTCGTTACTGGGAGCAGGCGACGAAAGAGCTCAACGGCAGTGGCATCGAACTGGTCAAGCTGCAACCGGGGCAGCCGAGCCCGCTGGACTGGCTCGCCGAGCAAACACCTGAAGGCGGCGTCGTTGCGGTCGATGGTGCGGTGATGGCAGTGGCGTCGGCGCGCACACTGGGTAGCAAACTCGAAGCACGCGGCGCTCGCCTGCGCACCGATATCGACCTGTTGCAGGAAGTCTGGCGTGATCGTCCAAGCCTGCCGAACGCGCCGATCTATCCGCATCTGCCGCCGCAAGCGACCGTCAGCCGTGGCGAGAAACTCGCGAAATTGCGCGAAACCTTGCAAGAGCGCGGTGCCGACTGGCACTTCATCGCCACCCTGGATGACATCGCCTGGCTGTTCAACCTGCGTGGCGGTGATGTCTCGTTCAATCCGGTGTTTGTTTCGTTCGCTTTGATCAATCAGCAACAGGCCACGCTGTTTGTGGCGCTGAGCAAGGTCGATGCCGATCTGCGCGCTGTGCTTGAACAGGATGGCGTAACGCTGCGTGATTACAGCGAAGTGGCCGATGCGTTGCGGTCTGTGCCGAGTGGCGCGAGCCTGCTGGTCGATCCGGCGCGAGTGACCACAGGTTTGCTGGATCACCTGGACAGTGGCGTGAAACTGGTCGAGGGTCTCAACCCGACTACGTTGGCCAAATCGCAGAAAAGCGAAGCCGACGCTCAGCACATCCGCAAAGCGATGGAGCAGGATGGCGCGGCATTGTGCGAATTCTTTGCCTGGCTGGAATCGGCGTGGGGGCGCGAGCGCATCACCGAACTGACCATCGACGAGAAACTTACCGCTGCCCGGGAACGTCGTCCCGATTACGTTTCGCTGAGCTTCAACACCATTGCCGCGTTCAACGCCAATGGCGCGATGCCGCACTATCACGCTACCGAGGAAGAGCATGCGGTGATCGAGGGTGATGGTCTGTTGCTCATCGACTCCGGCGGCCAGTACCTCGGCGGGACCACAGACATCACCCGCATGGTCCCGGTGGGGACGCCGACGCAAGAGCAAAAGCAGGATTGCACGCGCGTGTTGAAAGGCGTGATTGCCTTGTCGAGGGCACGATTCCCGAAAGGCATTCTTTCCCCGCTGCTCGACGCGATCGCCCGTGCGCCGATCTGGGCTGACAACGTCGACTACGGTCACGGCACCGGTCACGGCGTGGGCTATTTCCTCAACGTTCACGAAGGTCCGCAAGTGATCGCTTATCAAGCGGCACCGGCACCGCAAACAGCGATGCAACCGGGGATGATCACTTCGATCGAACCCGGCACTTATCGCCCAGGCCGCTGGGGCGTGCGCATCGAGAACCTGGCGATGAACCGCGAGGCCGGCAGCAGCGAATTCGGCGACTTCCTCAAGTTCGAAACCCTGACGCTGTGCCCGATCGATACCCGCTGCCTGATTGCCGACCTGCTGACCCATGAAGAAAAGCAGTGGCTGAACGACTACCATTGCGAGGTGCGTGAGCGTCTGAGCCCATTGCTGGACGGTGCGGCTCTGAGCTGGCTGAACGAGCGCACTGTGGCCATTTGATCGATTTACCCAAGGCGCCGCTCGCGGTGCCTTGGGGCTCGGCTTCAATCCTGGCGCAACGCCTCTTCTACGAAGTCGAGTCGATCCTGACCGAAGAACAACTGATCGCCGATGAACATGCTGGGGGCACCGAAAACGCCGCGCTTGATGGCGGCTTCGGTGTTTTCCTTGAGTGCGGCTTTGACTGATTCATCGTTGGTCAGCGCCATTGTCTCTTGGGGATCGAAGCCGTTTTCAGTGAGCACGGCGGCTACGGTTTGCGGATCGTTGAGGTTACGGCCTTCTACCCAAAGAGCCTTGAACAGGCAATCGACGAACTCCGCGAAACGCTGCGGCTGGTGCATCTGCATGCCAGTGACGGCACGCATCAATATCAGCGTGTTGATTGGAAAGTGCGGATTGAATCTCAGCTGGACGCCGTAGCGTTTGGCGAAGCGATCGAGGTCCTTAAACATGTAGCGACCCTTGGCCGGAATCATTGCCGGCGAAGCGTTGCCGGTGGCTTTGAACACCCCTCCCAACAGCATTGGAATATAGGTCAGTTCGCTTTGGGCATCGGCGCAAATCTTCGGCAGTTGGGTGTATGCCAGATAGGTAGCGGGGCTGCCAAGGTCGAAATAGAATTCCACGGTTTTCGTCATGATCGAGTTGCTCTCTTATTGTTGTAATGGGGGGGAGGGCTTACCAGCGTTCGTTCCATGGGCGCAGGTCCAGCTCGAAGGTCCAGGCATCCCGCGGCTGACTGTGCAGATACCAGTAGTTTTCGGCGATGTGCTCTGGATTGAGAATGCCGTCCTGATCCTTGGTCGCGTATTTCTCGGGAAAGCTGTTACGGATGAAATCGGTGTCGATCGCACCATCAACCACGACGTGGGCGACATGAATGTTCATCGGCCCCAACTCTCTCGCCATGCTTTGTGCCAGTGCGCGGATGCCATGCTTGGCTCCAGCGAAAGCGGCAAATCCAGAAGCTCCGCGCAACCCGGCCGTGGCTCCGGTGAACAGAATCGTGCCGCGCTGCCGAGTCACCATGCGCTTGGCCACTTCACGGGCATTGAGAAAGCCGGAGAAGCAGGCCATCTCCCAGATCTTGAAATATTTGCGTGCGGTTTCTTCGAGAATGCTGCAGGGCACGTTGGCGCCGATGTTGAAGACAAAGGCCTCAATCGGGCCGACTCGGGTTTCGATGTCTTCAATCAGCGCTATGACGTCTTCTTCCTTACGCGCATCGCAGGCAAAACCATGAGCCTCACCGCCCTCAGCGATGATTGCATCAACCAGTGGCTGCAATTTGTCGGCGCTGCGCCGGGTCACGCAGGCGATGAAACCTTCACTGGCGAAACGCTTGGCAATCGCTCCGCCCGTGGC
Source organism: Pseudomonas sp. UF-293 (assembly GCF_058245595.1). NCBI lineage: Bacteria > Pseudomonadati > Pseudomonadota > Gammaproteobacteria > Pseudomonadales > Pseudomonadaceae > Pseudomonas > Pseudomonas sp. UF-293. The sequence goes on from NZ_JBSICA010000038.1 coordinate 46,259, forward strand.
ATCGCCGGCCCCGACAACCAACACGACCTTCTTGTTATTCATGGGTGAACCCTTTTTGGTTAACGATCGTTTAGTTAACGAACGTTATGCTAGGATTTGCGCAGCGTCAAGGCGAGCTATTTCAGGAGAGGGCATGCGTTATTCGGCCGGACATAAATCGGAAACCCGCGAACGGTTGCTGCAGAGCAGCGCGCTGTCGGCGAAAAAATCGGGGTTTTCCACGGTGGGCGTGGATGGCCTGATGAAAGCCATCGGTTTGAGTGGCGCGGCGTTCTACAGCCACTTTTCATCAAAGGATGCGCTGTTCGCTGCCATCGTCGAGCGAGAGTTGAGTGAAAGCCTTGAGCGCCTTGGTGGCCAGGGCGGTGCAGATCGGCAGCGGCTGGAGCGCTGTCTGAAGCAGTACCTGAGCATGGCGCACGTCGAGCAACCTGAGGTCGGTTGCGCGCTGCCGACATTGGGCGCGGAGATTGCCCGTGCCGATGTGCAGGTGCGCGAGCAGGCTGAAGAGTGGATCTGCCGCCTTCAGCAGGGCTGGGCTCAGATACTGGAAAGCGAGAGTCTGGCCTGGTCGGTGCTTTCGCAGTGCGTGGGTGCGTTGGTAGTCGCGCGCATGCTGGCAACACCGGATATGCAGCGTACGGTGTTGCGCTCAAGCCATGCGGAAATTACGCGTCAGCTCGCTTTGCCACGAGCCGAGTAGTTATTTGCAGATGACGATCATGCTGCGGCTGGTGTAACCGGCGGGGTTCAGGCCGAACGGATAATCACCAGGTTCCTCTACCGCATCCCCGGATTTGGCGATCACCTTGTAACCCTTGGGGGCGCAGGAGTTGGCGGCGCTCGTGTAGCACTTGTCCCATGAAGATGAAAGTCCGGAACAGTTGATATGCAGCCCCTTCTTGCCGCGCTTGACCTGGGTTTCCGAGGTCGCTGCGCAACTCGCGATCGCCAGCAGGGCGATCAATAGCAAAATTCGTTTCATTACCATCCTTAATAGCGGCCGCGAGTCTGGTGCTCGGGTCTGCCTGTATTCGCTCGCGTTTGCAGCGTTGCGCCGTCCTTTGCGAAAAAATCCATGCCTGGCGATGGGTTACGAAGCTAAACATGGCCTAAATGAGCGCCAATTACCAGAGGTCAGTTTGCTTACGCTTCAGTCGGCCGCGACAGCAGGCTTTGCTCCACTGCCCATGGTCATCGTTGCGCCCACCGATGCCAGAATAATGCACAGGATGGCCAGCCATTGTGACAATGAAAGGTATTCCTGGAGAAAAAGCAGGCCTGACAGCGCGCCGAAGGCCGGCTCAATACTCATGAGCGTGCCGAAGGTGCGTGCGGGCATTCGAGTGAGGGCTACCATTTCCAGGGTGTAGGGCAGGGCGGTGGAGAGAACGGCGACTCCGATGGCGATCGGAATAAGTGATGGCGTAAGCAGCGCAGCGCCGGCGTGAATGATGCCGATCGGCGCGACGAACAGCGCAGCGATCATCACGCCCAAGGCTGCCGTAGTTACACCGTTGTCGGCACCGGCCTTCTGCCCGAACAGAATGTACAGCGCCCAGCAGACGCCAGCTCCCAACGCGTAGCCCGCACCGACCAGATCTATGCCTGCACTGGTAGCTCCGGTAGGTATCAATAGAAGCAAGCCGGCCGCAGCAAGCGCGATCCAGAGGAAATCGATGGCGCGGCGAGAGGCATAGATAGCTACGGCCAATGGGCCGGTGAATTCCAGCGCAACGGCGATGCCCAGCGGCACCGTCCGCAAGGACATATAGAAGAGGAAGTTCATTCCGCCCAATGCCATTCCGTAAACGATCACGGTACGCAGGGACTTGGCAGTCAACGTTGCGCGCCACGGCCTTAGTATCAGTAACATGATCACGCTGGCAAAGATCAGGCGAAGCGTGGTCGTCCCCTGTGCCCCGATAATCGGGAACATGCTTTTGGCCAGAGAAGCCCCTGACTGGATGGATGCCATTGCTATCATGAGCAGGCAAACCGGAAACAACGTGGAGGCGAGAGAGCGGGGTTGGTCATTCATTGCGCGGCAGCATCCAAGGCAAAACAGTATTGTTGTGGGAGTGGGCAATATACTGCGCACTGGATTGGGCTGCGTCTATATATAGAGGCGCTTTTTGCTCTTTTGAATGAAAAGCGAAATTAACGGTTGACGGCAGATTCCAGAGGTCTATAATTCGCCCCACTTCCGGCGCAGTCGAAACGGAA